>NZ_QUAC01000149.1 GCF_003389455.1 Streptomyces inhibens
GCCGCCGCCGTCACCGCCGCGGCCGCCGAACCCCACCGCCACGACCCCCGCACCCTCGCGCTGCGCGCCCGGGCCGCGGGCAACCCGGTGGTCCCGCTCGTCGCGGACCTGACGGCCGCCGTCGCCGACCGCGACCCCCGGGCCGCCGCCTACGTCCACCGCGGCGCCACCAGCCAGGACATCCTGGACACCGCCACGATGCTGGTCTGCGCCCGCGCCCTGGACACCGTGCTGACCGACCTCGGCCGCACCGCCGACGCGCTGCGCCGTACGGCGGCGCGGCACCGCGACACCCCGATGGCCGGCCGGACCCTCACCCAGCACGCGGTGCCGACCACCTTCGGCCTCAAGGCCGCGGGCTGGCGCCACCTCGTGCTCGACGCCCATGACCGGCTCAGGTCCGTACGGGCCGCACTGCCCGCGCAACTCGGCGGCGCGGCCGGCACCCTCGCCGCGTTCCATGCGTACGCGGAGGCGGAGAGCGGTTCCGCGCCCGCGGCGGACCTCGGTGCCCGGCTCCTCACCGCCTACGCCGCCGAGACCGGGCTCGCCGAACCCCTCCTGCCCTGGCACACCGTGCGCACCCCCGTCGCCGATCTCGCCGGTGCGCTCGCCTGCGCCGCGGGCGCCCTCGGCAAGCTCGCGGCCGATGTCCTCACGCTCTCCCGCACGGAGATCGGCGAGCTGGCCGAGGGCAGCGGCGGAGGCTCCTCCGCCATGCCGCACAAGGCCAACCCGGTGCGCGCCACGCTGATCGCGGCCGCCGCCCGGCAGGTCCCGGCCCTCGCGGCGGTGCTGTACGGCTCCCTCGCCGCCGAGGACGAGCGCCCGGCCGGCGCCTGGCACGCCGAATGGCAGCCGCTGCGGGACGCCCTGCGACTGGTCGGCGGGGCGGCCCGGGACGCGGCCGAACTGACCGCGGAGCTGCGGGTTTACCCGCACCGTATGCGGCACAACCTCGATGCGACCGGCGGTCTGGTCGTCACCGAACGCCTCGTTGCGGCCCTCACCGCCCTGACCGGCCGCGGCGAGGCCCGCCGCATCCTGGACGCGGCGGCCCGCCGCACCGCCGAGGAGGGCATCGAGCTGTCCGAGGCGCTGCGCACCGCCCGCCACGGGGACACCACCCTGGAGACGGCCCTTCCCGAGGCCCGTCTCCGCCAACTCCTCGATCCCGCCGACTACATGGGATCCGCTGGCGCCCTCGTGGACCGCGCGCTGGAACGCACCGTGCACACCCCGCAGGAGCCCGTATGACGCACCCGCCCGCCGATCCGCCCGCCGATCCGCCCGCCGATCCGCCCGTGCACCACACCGTGGACGGCCCCCAAGCCGCCCCACCGCTCATCCTGGGCCCCTCCCTCGGTACCTCGCTCTCCCTCTGGGACCCCCAACTCCCCGCGCTGGCACGGCAGTACCGCGTCATACGCTGGGATCTCCCCGGCCACGGCCGCACCCCCACCGACGTACTGTCCGCCGCCCCCACACCCACCACCACCGTCCCCGAACTGGCCCGCCTGGTCCTCGGCCTCGCCGACTCCCTCGGCATCGGCCGCTTCGCCTACGCCGGGGTCTCGCTCGGCGGCGCCGTCGGCGCCTGGCTCGCCGCGCACCACCCCGGGCGGATCGCCTCGCTCGCCCTGATCTGCTCCTCCGCGCGCTTCGGCGAGCCCGCCGCCTGGCACGAACGGGCCGCGCTGGTACGGGAAGCGGGGCTCGGGCCGGTCGCCGACACCACCGCCGGCCGCTGGTTCACCCCGGCCTTCGCCGGCTCCCCGCAGGCCACGGCCCTGGTCGACGCGGTGCGCCGGACGGTCGCGCCGGCGGGCTATGCGGCCTGCTGCGATGCCCTCGCCGCCTTTGACCTGCGCGCCGAACTGCCCCGGATCACCGCGCCCACGCTGGTCGTCGCGGGCCGCTCCGACCCGGCCACCCCGCCCGCACACGCCCGTGAACTCGTCGACGGCATCCCGGACGCGAGCCTGGTCGAGCTGTCCGGCGCCGCCCATCTCGCCGGTGTCGAACGCCCGGCCCAGGTGCTGGCCGCCCTCCTCGGCCACCTCGCGGCACACCCGGCCGACGCGCCCGGGCCCCCGGCCGCCGACGTCCCCGCCGCCGATGCCCCCGCCTCGGACGACCGCTCCTCGGACGACCGTTCCCGGCACGCCGCCGGAACGGCCGTACGCCGCGCCGTCCTCGGCGACGCCCATGTGGACCGCTCGATCGCCCGGACCAGCGCCCTGACCGAGGTCTTCCAGGACTTCATCACCCGCTACGCCTGGGGCGAGATCTGGACCCGGCCCGGCCTGTCCCGGCGGACCCGCAGCTGTATCACCCTCACCGCGCTGGTGGCGGGCGGCCACCTCGACGAACTGGCGATGCATCTGCGGGCCGCCCTGCGCAACGGCCTGACCCCGCAGGAGATCCAGGAGGTCCTCCTCCAGACGGCCGTCTACTGCGGTGTCCCGGCGGCCAACACCGCCTTCGCCCTGGCCGACCGCATCGTCGCCGCCCACCTTGACGACCCCGCCCAGCACCCCGCCCCGCACCCCGCGGAAGGAACAGAGAAGTGACGCGGATACGCCACACCACCGTCGGCATCATCGGCGGCGGCCCCGCAGGGCTGCTGCTCGCGCGGCTGCTGCACCGGTCCGGTATCGACTGTGTCGTCCTGGAGAGCCGCGACCGCGCCTACGTCGAACAGCGGCAGCGCGCGGGCATCCTCGAACAGGGCACCGTCGACGTCCTGCGCGCCTGCGGCGCGGGGGAGCGGATGGACCGCGAGGGCCTGGTCCACGACGGCATCGAGCTGCGCTACGACCGCCGCGCCCACCGCCTCGACTTCCCGGCGCTGACCGGCGGCCGCCGGGTCATGGTCTACGCCCAGACGGAGGTGGTGAAGGATCTGATCGCCCTCCAACTCGACGACGGGGCACCGCTGCTCTTCGGGGCGCAGGCGCTCGCGGTGGAGGGCGCGGACACCGACCGGCCGCTCGTCCGCTACACCCACCAGGGCCGGCAGCAGACCCTGACCTGCGACTATGTCGTCGGCTGCGACGGCTTCCACGGCGTGGCCCGGCAGGCGGTACCGGAGCACGCACGCCGGACGTACGAGCGCAGCTACCCCTACTCCTGGCTCGGTGTGCTCGCGGATGTGCCGCCCTCATGCGACGAGTTGGTCTACGCCCACTCCGAACGCGGCTTCGCGCTGTTCAGCATGCGGACGCCGACCGTCAGCCGGCTCTACCTCCAGGTCCCCAACGGCACCGACCCGGCGGACTGGCCCGACGACCGGATCTGGGACGAACTGGACGCCCGTGCCGCGATCGACGCGCCCTGGAAGCTGGAGCGCGGCCCGCTCACCGCGAAAGCCGTCCTCCCCATGCGGAGTTCGGTCACCGAACCGATGCGGTACGGGCGGGTGCTGCTGGCCGGCGACGCGGCGCACATCGTGCCGCCCACCGGGGCCAAGGGCCTCAACCTCGCCGTCGCCGATGTCACCGTCCTGGCCCGCGCCCTGGACCGGCTGCACCGGACCGGCTCGACGGAGTCTCTCGACGCCTACTCCGACACCTGTCTGCGCCGCGTCTGGCGCGCCGAACACTTCTCGTACTTCATGACGACGACCCTGCACACCGGCCCGGACCAGAGCCCGTTCGACACCCGGCTGCAGCTCTCCCAGCTCGACCGGATCTCCACCTCGCCGCATGCCGCCGCCGAGCTGGCGGAGAACTACACGGGGCTGCCCCTGAAGTGAGCCCGGCTCACCGGTCCTCCCGGTAGCGGACCAGCAGCATCGCCGCGTCGTCGTGCAGCGGCCCCTCGGCATGCTCGACCACGTCCTCACGCACCGAGCGCAGCGCGGCCTCCGGGTCGGGGTCCTTGAGCAGCGCCGCCCGCTCGTCGAGCGGGTAGAAGCGGCCGGTGGCGTCGCGGGCCTCGGTGACGCCGTCGGTGTAGAAGAGCAGCTGGTCGCCGGGTGAGAACGGCACCTCGTAGGGGACCGGTGTGTCCGAGCCGTGGAGGGTCAGGCCGAGCGGCAGGGCGCGGTCGGGCGGTGCGGCGAAGCCGACCTCGCCGGTGGGGCGGACGACCAGCGGCGCCGGATGGCCGAAGTTCAGCAGCGTCGCGTTCGGGCCGTCGCCGATCTCGGCGAGCACCGCCGTGACGAAGCGTTCGCCGGACAGATGGCGGTTCAGCGCCCGCTCCACCCGCTCGCCGACGGCCGGCAGATCCGGTTCGTCGTGCGCCGCCTCCCGGAAGGCGCCCAGCACCACCGCCGCGCTCTCCACGGCCTCCAGGCCCTTGCCCTGGACGTCGCCGACGATGACCCGCACGCCGGCGGGCGAGGTCACCACTTCGTACAGATCGCCGCCGATCCGGGCCTCGGCCACCGCCGAGGTATAGGAGACCGCGATCCGCAGTGGGCCCGCGCTGCGCGGCACCGGCCGCAGCAGCACCCGCTGGGCCACCTCGGCGATCGAGCGGACGCTGGCCAGCTCCGCCTCGCGGCGCTGCCGCATGACCGCGGCGACCACACCGGCCGCGGTCACCCCGGCCACCGACAGCAGGGCGGTCAGCCCGCGCCGGGTCTCGAACAGACCGTTGTAGACGCCGAGGCCGAGGCAGAGCACACACGCCGTCAGCCCGACCAGCGCGGTCCGCCGCCAGCCGCCGACCAGCCCGGCGAACGCCGGCCCCAGGGACACCAGAGGCAGAAAGCCGACGCCCGGGCCCGCGGTGAGGTCGACGGCGCTGACCACGGCCATGACCGTGTACGGGAGCACGGACAGCACACGGGAGCCGGTGCACTGCTCCCCGTTCTCCACGGCCAAGATGGTCTCCGACGGTGTCGTATGAGGTGATCGGGTAACGGGGGCCGCCGGCCCTCGGACTGTCCGAAAACGACCCCCGGGCCCCCGACCTGAGCATATGCAACATATGCCGTACCGAAATACCTCGAATGCGGCCTGTTATCGAATCGCAGCGGCCCGGGCGGCCGGCAGCCCCCGCGTCCGCCGGCCCGCGGATCTTACGGACCCATGACACGGCGGCCGCGGCGCGGGCCACAACGCCCTGCCGCGCTTAGCGTGACGGCATGCGTGTACTGGTCACCGGCGGCGCCGGATTCATCGGATCGCAGGTCGTCGATGCGCTCACCGCGCGCGGCCACGAGCCCGTCGTCCTCGATGCACTGCTGCCCTCGGCGCATCGCGAGCCCCCGCCGCCGCGCCCCGGGGAGCGCCGCATCGTCGCGGACGTACGCGACCGGGCGGCCGTCGACGCCGCCCTCGTGGGCGTGGAGGCGGTCTGTCACCAGGCGGCAATGGTCGGCCTGGGCAAGGACTTCGCCGACGCGCCCGACTACGTCGGCTGCAACGACCTGGGTACGGCGGTGCTGCTGGCCGCGATGGCCGCGGCCAGGGTGCGCAAACTGGTGCTCGCCGGGTCGATGGTGGTCTACGGCGAGGGGCGCTACCTCTGCCCCGGCCATGGCGTGGTGCGCCCGGGCCCGCGGGCGGTGGCCGAGCTGGCCGCCGGGCGGTTCGAACCGCGCTGCCCGCACTGCGGCGCGGAACTGTCGCCGGGGCTGGTCGGCGAGGACGCGCCCACCGACCCCCGCAATGTGTACGCGGTGACCAAGCTGGCCCAGGAACATCTGGCCGCCTCCTGGGCGCGCGCGACCGGCGGCCGGGCCGTCTCGCTGCGCTACCACAACGTCTACGGGCCGGGGATGCCCCGCGACACCCCGTACGCCGGAGTGGCCTCGTTCTTCCGCTCGGCGCTGGCCCGCGGCGCGCCGCCGACCGTCTACGAGGACGGCGGCCAGCGGCGGGACTTCGTCCATGTACGGGATGTCGCGGCGGCCAACGCGGTGGCGCTGGAGGCGCTTTCGGACCGGCCGGCGGGCACGCTGACCGCGTACAACACGGGCAGCGGAGTACCGCACACCGTCGGCGAGACGGCGCTGGCCCTCGCCGAGGCGTGCGGCGGTCCGGCGCCGGTGGTGACGGGGGAGTACCGGCTGGGCGACGTACGGCACATCACGGCGTCCTCGCAGCGGATCGCCGACGAGCTCGGCTGGCGCGCGGAGACCGGATTCGCCGAGGGCATGAAGGAGTTCGCGACGGAAGGGATGCGGCCGTGACCCACTCCCCTTCCGACGCCCCCCGGCCGCCCTCGGTGGACGTCGTGCTGCCCTGCCTCGACGAGGCCGCCGCGCTGCCCTGGGTGCTGGCACGCATCCCGGCCGGCTGGCGGGCCATCGTCGTGGACAACGGCTCCACCGACGGCTCGGCCGACATCGCCCGCGACCTGGGCGCCACCGTGGTGCACGAGCCGCGCCGCGGCTTCGGCGCCGCCTGCCATGCCGGACTGCTGGCAGCGGAAGCGGACATCGTCTGCTTCTGCGACTGCGACGCCTCCCTGGACCCCGCGCTGCTCACCCCGTTCGTCCGCGCCGTGCACGACGGCGACAGCGATCTGGTGCTGGGGCGCCGGCGCCCCCAGGGACGTGGCGCCTGGCCGCCGCACGCCCGGCTCGGCAACCTCGCCCTGGCCCGGATGCTGCGCCGGCGCACCGGACTGCGGCTGCACGACCTCGGCCCGCTGCGCGCCGCCCGGCGCACCGCGCTGCTCGCCCTCGCCCTCACCGACCGCCGCAGCGGCTACCCCCTGCAGATGGTCGTCCGGGCCGCCGACGCCGGCTGGCGCATCGAGGAACGCGAGGTGCCCTACCACCCCCGCACCGGCCGCTCCAAGGTCACCGGCACATGGCGCGGCACCTGGCACGCGGTGCGCGATATGCGCACCGTCCTCCACCAGCCGCCGCTGACGGCCCGCACCGAGGAGACGGCCCGATGACCGAACCCGCAGCGGGTGAGGAGTGTCCCGGGCCGACGACCGTCCTGGTCATCGCCAAGGAACCGGTGCCCGGCCGGGTCAAGACCCGGCTCACCCCGCCCTACACCCCCGACGAGGCCGCCCAGTTGGCCGAGGCCGCGCTGTACGACACCCTCCGGGCCGTACGCGCCATGCCCGCCCGGCGGCGGGTCGTCGTACTCGACGGCCGGCCGGGGAGCTGGCTGCCGGCCGGCTTCGACGTCCGGCCGCAGTGCCCGGGTGGCCTCGACGAGCGGCTCGCCGCGGCCTTCGCCGACAGCGCCGGCCCGACACTGCTGATCGGTATGGACACTCCTCAGGTCACGCCCCAACTCCTCGCTCCCGCACTGGACGTCGACGCCTGGGACGACTGTGACGCCTGGTTCGGCGCGGCCGAGGACGGCGGATTCTGGGCGCTCGGCCTGGCCGTCCCCGACCCCCGGCTGCTGCGCGGTGTCCCGATGTCCACCGACCGCACCGCCGCCGCCCAGCGCGCCCGGCTGACCGCCGCCGGACTGCGGGTACGCGAACTGCCGCCGCTGCGCGACGTCGACACCGCGGACGACGCCGAGCGGGTCGCGGCCGCGGCGCCCGGTGGACGGTTCGCCGCCACCCTCGCCCGGCTGACCCCGGTCGCCGAACGATGAGCACCGCCGTGCCGCCGGCCACCCGGAGCGACCGGCGCACCGCCACCGCTCCCGACACCGTCTCCTGGGGCGCGGACCCGTACGCCGACGCGCTGCGCAGCGGCCGTGGCCCGCTCTTCCTGCGCCGCAGCGACGGCTGGCTGCTGCCGCTGGAGGTCGAGCGCTGGTGCGCCGGGGCGGACGCCGCCGATCTGTCGGCGCTGCGCCGCTGCGAGGGCACCGTCCTCGACATCGGCTGCGGCCCCGGACGGCTGGTCGCCGCGCTCGCCGCCCAGGGCCGGCGGGCGCTCGGCATCGACGTCAGCACGGCCGCGGTGGCCCGCACCGCCGCAACCGGCGGCTCGGCCTTGCACCGTTCGGTCTTCGACTCCCTTCCGGAAGAAGGGAGTTGGGGCACCGCGCTGCTTCTCGACGGCAACATCGGCATCGGCGGCGACCCGCACGCCCTGCTCGCCCGGATAGCCGAACTGGTCGAGGAGGCCGGGCTGCTCATCGTGGAGACCACCCCGGCGGACGTCGACGAACGGGTCCAGGTCCGGGTCGACAACGCCTGCCACGGCGGACGCCACGCACCCGGCGACCTCTTCCCCTGGGCCCGGGTCGGCACCCGCGCACTGCTGCGGTACGCGGCCGCCGCCGGCTGGACGCCCGTCGAGCGGTGGAGCGCCGGCGAGGCGGCCGATCAGTCGCCCGCCGCCGGACGCTGCTTCGTCTCCCTGCGCCGCCGCGCCGCGCCCGGCGGCCGCTGCTGAACCGTACGGCCCAGCAGCCACAGCGCGGACACCGCGAACAGCCCGGCGGTGATCAGGAGCCAGCGGCCCAGGAACACCCCGCCGGGCAGCCCGGTCGCGGCCTCGTAGTGCGCCGCCGCGCCGCTCCCCACCGAGCCCGCGATCAGCGGGAACCACACCAGCAGAAGCAGCCCCGACAGCGCGGCGGGGACCCGGACATACGCGGTCCAGGCCCGGTGCCGGCCGGTCCCCGCCGTGTACCCGGCCACCGCGCGGTCGGCGAGCGCATACAGGGGTAGCAGCACCAGATCGTGCAGCAGCGCCGCCCCGACGAACCACACGATCACCAGCGGCCACTGCCCGCCGGCCAGCAGCCGTACCCCCGCATAGCCGGTGAGCGCGAACGAGGCGAGCATCAGCAGCAGATGCAGGGGCCCCTCGCCGTACCAGCGGTGCACACGCAGTGCCCGCCGGGCCCGCGCCACCCTGTCCCGCCATGCCGCCCGCACCCTCACCACTCCCCGAATGTCAGCCGGGACACCCACTTGGTGTTGAGCACCCCGGGCGCCGCCGGCACGATGATCCGCGCCGGATAGCCGTGGTCCGCGGACAGATCGACGCCGCCCACCCGCAGTGCGAGCAGCGACCGCGGGTCACGCACCTGGTTGTCGCGCAGCGCGGCCCGGCGGAACGCGCCGTGCAGTTGGAGCGACTCCACCAACAGGTCCGGTGGCCGCTCGCCGAGTCCCACCAGCGCGGCGAGGTCCCGCAGCCGCACCCCGCTCCACCGCTGGTCGTCCGTCGACCAGCCCTCGACACAGGCGATCGGGAGCGCCGCCTCGTGCTGCGGCAGTCGCAGCAGCTCGGCGCGGCTGAGCCGCACCCGGCGCCCGCCGCCCTCGACCGTCAGCCGCCAGTCGTCACCGGTGTCCTGGGACCTGATCCCGACATACGCGGCGGTTTTGTTGATCTGGAAGCCGTTCGGGCCGCTGCCCGGGTCGCGGCCGCCGTGCGGCGCCAGCAGGGCCGTACCGCGCCACCGGCCGCCGATGCTCTGACCGGCGGTCGCCACGAACAGCAGCAGCGATCCGGCGCCGACCAGCCCCAGCGCGCCCCGCCGGGTCACGGTCGGCGGGTCCGGCCGGGCCGCCACCAGCCCCGTCTCGTCGGCCGCCGCACCCGGGTCCTCCCTCTCGCGCAGCGCCCGTACGGTCCGCGGCACACGCAGCACGACATGCGCGGCGAACGCGCCGATGAACACCCACGCGCCGTAGAAGTGCAGCGGATAGAACGACCCGGGAAAGAGGTACTCCAGCTGGATGTTGAGGATGCCGGTGACGAACTCGAACAGTGCCCCGCCGACCAGCAACAGCAGCGAAACCCGCTCCAGCGCATGGCCCGGCGACCGGGCCGGCGGCAGCGTGAAGAGCTTCGGGATCACCGACCACAGCTTCGCCAGCAAGATGGGCACCAGCGCGATGCCGAGGGTGACATGCACCCCCTGCGTGAGGCGGTAGAGCCAGTGCGGGTCGGTGGGCCAGCTGAAGAGATAGAAGCCGAGCAGGCCCTTGCCGGGTGTCTTGTCGTTGACGCCACCGGCCAGATTCGGGTTGTACGCGGCGTACGACAGCAGACCGGTCACGAACAGCAGCGTGATCCCCGCCAGCAGGACCATGCCGAGCAGCGCGGTCAGCCGTGGGCCGCGCAGCGGGCTGCGCCAGAACGATGGCGAGGTGGGGGGAGTGAGGGGGTTGTGGGCGCCCATGTGTGTCCTTGGCGGTCGGGCGGCGAGGGTCCGCCGCCTGGACGAGTAGGTCCGGCTCCGACGGTATGCCGCGACCGGTGCGCCCAGGGGGCTGCGACCCATGACGAAACTCTGACGTCGACGGAACGGCGGCACAGCGGCGGGCGGCTCAGCGGCGGGCGGCACGGCGGCCTGCCCGGGGAAATCTGACGGATCGATGACACCGCTGCCGCCGAACGGCCGAACCGGCCCGCCGACGCCCTAGCGTGCCGGTGTGACCCCCCGAGTGACCCCCCTTGAGACGACGCCCCCGCGCGTGAGCCCCGAAGAACGCGCCGTGCGCCGCGCCGATCTGCTGGCCGCCGCGGCCGGCGCCCTGCTCGTCATCGTCGCCGCGGTCGTCGGCACCGTCATCGAGCGTGCCAACGGCAGCCTGCACGTCAACTGGCCGCCGCTGTACGCCTCGTGGTTCCCGCACCTCGGCCCGGGCACCCCCGCCGCGCTCGCCGTCGCCGTCCTCGTGATCGCCTACGGGCCGCCGCTCGCCGCCCGGCTGCCCTGGCGCGCCCTCGTCCTCGTGGGCTGGGCGGCCTCGATGGCCTGGACGTGGTCGCTGGCCCTGATCGACGGCTGGCAGACCGGTGTCGCCCGCCGGCTCACCACCGAGTACGAGTATCTGACGGTCATCCGCCGCTTCGACGATCTCGGCCCGGCGCTGCGCGACTTCACCCACCACATCCTCAACAGCGCACCGGACCACTGGCCCGCCCATGTCGCGGGCCATCCGCCGGCCGCGGTGCTCACCTTCGTCGGCCTGGACCGCATCGGGCTGGGCGGCGGCGCCTGGGCCGGCATCTGGTGCATCACCGTCGGCACCTCCGCCGCGGCCGCGGTCCTCATCGCGCTGCGCGCCCTCACCGATGAGCCGACCGCACGCCGGGCCGCCCCCTTCCTCGTACTGGTCCCGGCCGCCGTCTGGGTCGGCACGTCCGCCGACGGCTACTTCGCGGCCGTCGCCGCCTGGTCACTCGCGCTCCTCGCGCTCGCCGCGACCCGCCGCACCTTCCCCCAGCTACCGCTGGGAGGTGCCCCCATCCCAGCGGCCGCCGCCCTGGCCTCCGGGCTCCTCCTCGGCCTGACCTGCTATCTCTCCTACGGCCTCACCCTGATCGTGCTGATCGCCGCGGCGGTGCTGCTGATCACGGGTACCGCGCGCCCGCTGCCCCTGCTCCTGACCGGGGCGGCGGCCGTCGCGGCGGTCTTCACCCTCGCCGGATTCAACTGGTGGGAGGGCTATCACCTGCTGGTCGAGCGCTACTACCAGGGCGCCGCCGGGGTCCGCCCGTACGCGTACTGGGTGTGGGGCAACCTCGCCTGCGCCGTCCTGATCACCGGTCTGGCGACGGCGGCCGGCCTGCGCCGCGCCCTCGCGTCCGCGCCCACCGCCCTGCGCCGGCTGCGCCCGTCCGCCGGGCCGCTGCGCACCCCGTCCGACCGGCTGGTGGTGCTCGTCCTGGCCGCGCTGCTCGCGCTGCTGGCCGCCGACCTCTCCGGGATGAGCAAGGCGGAGACCGAACGCATCTGGCTCCCCTTCGCCGTCTGGCTGCCGGCGGCCTGCGCCCTGCTGCCCGCAGCCCGCCGGCGCCCCTGGCTGACGGCGCAGGCAGCACTCGCTCTCCTGCTCAACCACCTGCTGTACACCGGATGGTGACGGTGCGTCAGTGATAGAAGGGGAGATAGGTGAGGTAGGTGGTATTGACCGAGTTCACCCGGCCGGGGCGCAGGATCCGGATCGGGCCGCGGTTGCAGGACGGGCAGTCCGCGCGGACCAGTGGAGAGGGGACCCGGACGCCGCGGGTGAAGTAGTCGGAGCGCCGGTGGCCGGCCAGATCCGTGGTGTGCCGGATCTCGTACTCCTCTTCCCAGCCGTGTCCGCAGTGCAGACAGACGAATGCATACGCCTCGTGAACCGCCTCGGTGTCCCGTTCCATGGTCACCACGCCCTCTCCCCGGTCCCGCCGCGCTCGCGCCGGCACCGGATGCCTGCCGCACCTTCCATTATTGCGCCGTGCAACGGGGATCGCGGGCGGGAGATTTCCGGACCGCCGACGGCCGCCGACAGCGCCTGCCACCAGGCACGATGCCGTCACCGGGTATAAAGGCGCCATGGGGCACGACGCGCACAGCGCACCGCGGCCGGCCGGGGCGGCCGCTCCCGGCGAGGATCTCGACCACGATGTCGAGGAGGTCATCGCCGCGGTGCTGACCGCCTCCCGGCTGCTGGTCGGCGTCTCGGCCCGGGCACTCGCCCGGATAGAGCCCTCCCTCACCCTGCCCCAGCTGCGGGCCCTGGTGGTGCTGGACGGTCAGGGCCCGGTCAAGCTCGCCTCGCTGGCCGGCGCGCTGGGCGTCAATCCGTCCACCGCGATGCGGATGGTGGACCGGCTGGAGGCGGCCGGCAGCGTCGTCCGGCAGGCCAACCCCGGCAACCGCCGGGAGGTCGTACTGAGCCTGACGGCGAGGGGCCGCGATCTCGTCGAGCGGGTGCTCGCCGACCGGCATGCGGAGATCGCCAAGATCGTGGCCCGGCTGCCGGCCGACCGGCGCGCCGGGCTGATCGATTCGCTGCGCGCCCTCACCGACGCCGCGGGCGAGCCTGCACTCGCCCCGAGGCCGGCGCCGCCGCCCGAAGCGGCCGCTCCGTAGGCAGGCCGGGCCTCAGCCGCGGGCCCGGGCCAAGGACTCGTACACCGCCGTGACCAGACCGCTGTTGCGCGGGTCGTCGCCCGTCGTGCCACCGCCGTACTTGTTCATGGCGTACGCGTACGACAGCCGGTTCTCCGGATCCGCGAAGGCCCATGAGCCGCCCGCGCCGCCGTGCCCGAACGCCCGCGGGTTGGGCCCCGAAAGCCTCTGGTGGTTGAGCATGTAGCCAAGGCCCCAGCGGTGCTCGTAGCCCGCGGGGGCGAGCGCGTCGATGGCCAGATCGCGCTCGCCCGGCAGGCTCTGCGACCGGCGCATCGCCTCCAGAGTGCCGGGACCGACGAGCTTGCCGCCCGCCAGCGCGCCGTACACCGTCGCCAGCCCATGGGCGGAGGCATGCGCATTGCCCGCCGGGATCTCGGCCGAGCGGTAGGCGGCGCTGTTGACATCGCCGGTGGGGATGTACGTCAGCGCCAGCATCACGATCGCCAGCGGATGGTCCGAGAGCGACCGGAACGGCGGCTTGGGCACACCCGGGAACCGCTCGGCGATCCGCGCCTCGTCCAGCTGCCCGACCATGTCCGCACAGCGTGCGTGCTCCTCGGCGGGCGTGCCGATGAACACCCGCGCGCCCAGCGGTTCGGTGATCTCGCTGCGCAGGAACGCGCCGAGGGACTGCCCGGTGATCCGCCGTACGACCTCGCCGACGAGGTAGCCGAAGGTCACCGCGTGATAGCCCTGCGCGGTGCCCGGCTCCCACCACGGCTCGGTCGCCGCGAGCGTGGCGCAGACATGGTCCCAGTCGTAGGCGTGCCCCGCGGACAGCGGCTCCCGGGGCGCGATCAGGCCGGCGCGGTGGCTGAGCAGCCAGCGCACGGGTATGTCCTGCTTGCCGGCCTGTGCGAACTCCGGCCAGTAGCGGGCCACCGGCGCATCGAGGTCCAACTCGCCGCGGTCCGCGAGGAGATGGGCGCACAGCGCGGTCATCCCCTTGGACGTCGAGTAGACATTGACGAGCGTGTCGTGCTCCCAGGCCCGGGTCCCGGTCGCGTCCGTATGGCCGCCCCACAGGTCGACCACCGCCTCGCCGTCCACGGTCACCGTGACCGCCGCGCCGACATCGCCGTGCTCGCTGAAGTTCCGCTCGAAGGCTTCCCGTACGCGTGCGAAGCCCGGGGCGCAGTGGCCGTTGACGGTGGCTGGTTCCACGGTGGCTCTCCTCGCGTCGTCCGTGTGCGGTTCATCCGTGCGCCGGAACGTCCGTACGTGCGTACGTCGTCCCGTACGGGATGATCCGTCCACGTCGATGCCCGTGGCAACAATGTGAGCCGGACGGCTCAGCGGCGCGTGTCCGGACAGGACCGGCGGCGCACCGGCACGTTCTCGCCCCGTGAACCGGTTGCAGGACGGGGCTGCGCACGACTGGTGAGGGCTGTGCACGACTGGTGAGGGTGGGGCGGGCGGGGGGGCGGTGGATGGGACCGGGGCGCGGCGGGGCGGACCGGCCGGCCGGGCGGCCGGGTTCGGTTCGGTGGCCTGATTCCGCCGCGGCCGGTGATCAACGGCTGGCGAGCCACGCACCATGGTCACCATGACCACGAGCGCGACCGATACTTCCGGCACGGCCGATACCGCCGGCACGGGCGACACCGCCGGCACGGCCGACAACGAGACCGGGGCCACGACGAAGTCCGCGACGGTAACGAATACGGCGACGGCGACAGGGGCGGCCACCGCGACGAAGACGGCGACGACGACAGGGACGGCGACCGCGACGAAGACGGCGACGACGACAGGGACGGCGACGGCAATAGGGACAGGGACAGGGACAGGGACAGCGTCAGAGACAGGGACAGGGGCAGCGACAGGGACGGCGACCGCGGCCGTGAACCCGATCGGCCCCGTCGTCGGCCCCGTAGGCCCCATCGGCTCCGCCGAGCCCATCCACCCCGTTCACCCCATCCACCCCGTCCCCATCCACCCCGTTCACCCCATCCACCCCGTCGAGGCCCTTCTCCTCGTCGACCTCCAGTCGGCCTTCGTCGCGGGCGACGAGGCGGTGCCCGACGCGGCGCGGGTGCTCGACCGGAGCCGCGACCTGCTCGCCCGGGCCCGCGCCGCCGGCGCCCTCGTCGTACATCTGCAGAACGACGGCGCGCCCGGAACCGTCGACGAGCCACACACCCCCGGCTGGGAGCTCCACCTGCCCGTCGAGCCGGGGCCCCGAGAGACCGTGATCCGCAAGACGGAGGACGATGGCTTCGAGGGCACCCCGCTGGGTGCCCTGCTCACCGACGCCGGCGTCGAGGAGCTGGCCATCTGCGGGGTGCTCTCCGAGATGTGCGTCGGTGCGACCGCCCGCACGGCCCTGGCCCGCGATTTCCGCGTCGTCCTTGCGCACGACGCACACGCCACCTACGACATCCCCGCGGCGCCCGGTATCAGCGATGTCGTCCCGGCAGCGATGTCGTCGCGCGCTGCGGAATGGGCCCTGGGAGACGAGGTCGAGATCATCGCCCACGCTGCCGATGTCACCTTCACCGCCTCCCGCTCCGGTTCACCGTCGCCCGCCCCGACCGATGAATCAGCGCCCCGCGCGCGGTCTACCTCAGCGACCCCATAGGCCCCGCAACCGGAGGACACCATGTCTGCCACCACACCAGCCGCCCCCGCCGCCATCCAGCCGGTGATCGTCACCCCCGACGTCGACCGGCTCCAGGCCTTCTACCGCGACCTGCTCGGCGCCGAGGAGTTCACCCGTGTGCTGGCCGGTCTTCTTCCTCGGGCTGCGGCTCGGCGACTCGGAGCTGGGCCTCGTCGCGGACAAGGGCGTCGAGACCGGCACCCCGACCCGGATCCTGCTCAGCATCGTCGTCAAGGACGTGGACCAGCTCCTGGACCGGGTCACGCCCCTCGGCGGCAAGGTGCTCGGCCCGGCCAACGACATGCCGTGGGGACACCGGGTCGCCCACATCCAGGACCCGGACGGCAACGCGGTCAACCTCACCCAGCCGATCTGACAGGGCCCACGGCCACCTGACCGGGACCACGGCCCACGGCCACCTGACCGGGACCACGGCCCACGGCCACCTGACCGGGACCACGGCCCACGGCCACNCCACGGCCACCTGACCGGGACCACGGCCCACGGCCACCTGACCGGGACCACGGCCCACGGCCACCTGACCGGGACCACGGCCCACGGCCACTTGACCGGGATGACGACCACCTGACCGGGGCGAGGGCTGCCGGGCCGGGGCGACGGTTGCCGGGCCGTCGGGCTGGGGCGACGGTTGCGGCGCCGTCGGGGGGCGGCTCGGCAGCCGTCAGTTCAGGTTCGTCTCCAACGCGTTGACGTACGCGTCCATGAAGTGATCGCGGACGCCGTCGGAGGCGGGCGCAAGGACGTCGGCGGTGAGGCCCTTGGCACGGTCGAACAGGCCGCTGAGCACCGGCATGGTGTTGTGGATGGCGCCCTTGGAATCGATGTAGCGCAGCGCCGAGACATGGTGGAAGGCGGGCTCCGGGGGGAGCTGGGGCACGATGTCGTTGTTGTTCACGAAGCGGTACATGCGCTCCGAGAAGGCCGTGTTGAACTCCTGGGACAGCAGCCGGTCGCAGGTGCGCGGCTGGCCGAAGGTGTACACACCGTTGGCCGTCACATGCGGCTCTTCGAAGTGCAGCCAGGCGCCGGCCAGCATCGCCAGCGCCCCGCCGAGGCTGTGGCCGGTGAACCACACCGTCTGACCGTTGTCGCGGAACTCGTCGACCGCGGCGCGGACCTGCGGCCAGACGGCTTTCAGCGCCTCACCGAAGCCGTAGTGGATGTACCCCTTGCCGCCGGGGCCGGGCCACGGGGGCGTCGTGGCGTCGGACAGCCAGTCGCGCAGATTCGTCGGCTCCGTACCCCGGAAGCCAGTGATGATCATGTTGCGGCCACCGAGGGTGTACGCCTGGGTGTCCTCCAGCGGGAACGGTGGGCGGAACCGGGTGTGGTGGTGGCGCACCCGGTCGAAGCCCCAGTCACGGGCGGTGGCATCGATGATCTTCTCGTCCTTGTAGGCGAGCGCGGCGGCGCGCGCCATGCAGAGCGCATGGCGGACGCTGTAGCCGGTGGCCTTCTGATCGACGGTGGCGGCGCTGGTCAACGTGGGCTCCTGATGAGGTCGCGGTCGCTGCGGTGCAGAGCGGCGCAAAGCCTTTCGGTTACCAAGCGCTCGCACTGATTACAGACAGTAACTCCATCGTATGGCGCTGTGCCGTAGCGCCCGTTCAAACCACTCGTTCGAGCCTCCGGTCGCACACACCGGGCCGTGGGGCGAGCCTGGAAGCGTTCGGCTCCCGGAGGAAGGCCCACAGAGGAAGGCCCCACAGTGAACAGCGCGGAACAGGCGTCACACACGGAACATGTATCGGCCGAGGTGGTGGTGGAGCTGGAGAGCTGCGCGACGCAGGACGCGCACGCCGTCTTCAGCGCGCTGCGTACCTCCTTCAGCTCCGACCGGGCCGCCGACGACGTGCCCGAGGAGGTGGCCGGGGCGGGATCGACCGTGTGGACCTCGACCTTCGACGTCAGCGACATCAAGGCCAAGGCCGAGCCCCGGCGGCTGACCGCGCCCGTCATGGTCAGCCTCCAGGGCGGCTACTGGGCGGTCGACCAGCTGTGCAAGGCCCTGGAGCCCGCGTTCGCGGTGCGTGTCCTCGGTATGGCGGCCGGCGACCAGGAGAAGGAGGTCGAACTACGGCTGGAAACCCGGTAACGATGAGCGGCGCGGGTGCCACTGCCCGATCCCCCGCGGTACGGCTGCCATGGCCCGAGCCCCGCGGCACGGCGTCACCGGACCAGTCCCCGCGGTACGGCGTCACTGGACCGGCCCCGCGCGGTACGGCGTCACTGGACCGGCCCTGTCGTACGGGGCGTCACCGGACCGGCCCTGTCGTACGGGGCGTCACCGGACCGGCCCTGCCGTACGGGGCGGCACTGGACCGGCCCCCGCCGTACGGGCGTCACCAGACCGGCCTCGCCGTATGGGGGCCACTACGCCCGCCACCCACCACTACACCCGGGCCCAGCAGTACCCGCAGTACCCGCACCCGCATCACTACACCCGCCCACCCCCCGAAGGGGGGTGGGCGGCGGGGAAAAACAAAAGGCGCAGCCGAAGCAAAGGCGCGGGCCGGCAACTACGGCACGGGCCAGTCAGCACCAACGCCGCGCGGCCGGCACCAACAGCCCACGGCGGCACAACAGCCCACGGCGGCACAACAGCCCACGGCGGCGCCAACAGCCCCACCCCGCCCCCACACCCCACCCCAAGCCCGGATTCGGAAAGGTATGAGCGAGTGGAGTCCACGCATCAGCCGGCGGACGCCGGTGGCAGCCGGTCGGTGAGCGATCAGTGCTCCGAGCTGGTTCTGTATGTCAACGGGAAGCCGCACACGCTGACCCTGGATCACCGGGCCACAGTCCTGGACGTGCTCCGTGAGGACCTCGGTCTCACCGGTGCCAAGAAGGGCTGCGATCACGGGCAGTGCGGCGCCTGCACGGTGCTCGTCGACGGGCGGCGCGCCAACAGCTGTCTGCTGCTGGCCGTGGCGCAGGACGGACGGCGGATCACCACCGTCGAGGGCCTGGCCGAGGGGGAGCGGCTGCACCCCTTGCAGGAGGCCTTCCTGGAGCGGGACGCCCTGCAGTGCGGCTACTGCACCCCGGGCCAGATCTGTTCGGCCGTCGGGGTGCTGGCGGAGGCGGCGGACGGCTTTCCGTCGCATGTCACCCCGCCCGGCACCGGCTCCGGGGCTCCGGTCGAGCTCACCGACGACGAGATCCGCGAGCGGATGAGCGGAAATCTGTGCCGCTGCGGCGCATATCCCCGGATCGTCGAAGCGGTCGGGGACGTCAGCGCCAGGGCCGGTGCGGCCAGTTGGACGAGCGGCGGACCGGCCGGCCAGGGGGTGGCGTCATGAAGCCGTTCGGATATGTGCGGGCGGCGAGCATCGGCGAGGCGGTACGGGCCGCTGCCGGGCAGCCCGAGGCCCGTTTTCTCGGCGGTGGCACCAATCTCGTCGATCTGATGAAACTGGGCGTGGAGACGCCGCAGCTGCTCATCGACGTCACCCGCCTGCCGCTCGACCGTATCGAGGAGCTGCCGGACGGCGGACTGCGGATCGGTGCGATGGTCCGCAACAGCGAACTCGCCGCGGCCGCCCCCGTACGCGACCGCTACCCCGTGCTCTCGCAGGCGCTGCTGGCCGGCGCTTCGGGGCAGCTGCGGAACACCGCGACCACCGGCGGCAATCTGCTGCAACGCACCCGCTGCCTGTATTTCCAGGACACTTCCAAGCCCTGCAACAAACGTGAACCGGGCACCGGCTGTCCGGCACGTGACGGTGCCCATCGCGATCTCGCCGTACTGGGCCACTCCGAACACTGTGTCGCCACCCAGCCGTCGGACATGGCGGTCGCGCTGGCCGCCCTCGACGCCACCGTTCACCTGCACGGCCCCGACGGCGAACGCACGGTGGCGGCGGCGGAGTTCCACCGGCTGCCCGGCGACAAGCCGGAGCAGGACAGCGTGATCGGGGCCGGCGAACTGGTCACCTCCGTTCAGCTTCCGCCGGCAAGCCCCGGTATGCGCTCGCGCTACCGCAAGGCCCGCGACCGCGCCTCGTTCGCCTTCGCGCTCGTCTCCGTCGGCGCCGTACTGGAGGTGCGGGACGGCGTCGTACGGCATGCGGCGCTGGCCTTCGGCGGGCTTGCGCACCGGCCGTGGCGGGCCCGTGCGGCCGAGAAGGTGCTGTACGGCGCGCCCGCCACCGAGGACACCTTCGCCCGCGCCGCCGACGCCGAACTCGCCGCCGCCCGGCCGCTGCGCGACAACGGCTTCAAGGTCCCGCTGGCCCGGAATCTCGCCGTCGGCGTGCTCGCCGATCTGGCGGACCGGGCCGCCCGTAGTTGACGACGTCCGGACACCGGCAGTACCCGACCCCTCGCCCCCGACCCAAGGACGCGCGCCATGAGCCCCGACCCGTTCCCACTCGGCCCACACCCGCACCCCCTGGGCGCACCGCTCGTCCGCCGGGAAGGCCGGGAGAAGGTGACCGGCACCGCCCGTTACGCCGCCGAACACACCCCGCCGGGCTGCGCCTACGGCTGGCCCGTACCGGCGACCGTCGCCCGGGGCCGGATCACCGCCGTGGAAACCGACGAGGCGCTCGCGCTGCCGGGGGTGTGCGCGGTGCTGACCCATGAGAACGCGCCCCGCCTCGCGGCCACCGACGACCCGACGCTCTCGGTGCTCCAGGAGGACCGGGTACCGCACCGCGGCTGGTACGTCGCGCTCGCCGTCGCCGACAGCCTCGAAGCCGCCCGCGCCGCCGCCGAGGCCGTTCGCGTCACCTACGAGACCGGCGAGCACGACGTAGGCCTGAGCGCCGACCATCCGCGCCTGTACGAGCCGGAGACGGCCAACGGCGGCTACCCGGGAACCCGGGAACGCGGCGACTTCGAGGGGGCGTTCGCCGCCGCGCCCGTCACCGTCGACGCCACCTACACCGTGCCCCCGCTGCACAACCACCCCATGGAACCGCACGCCTCCACCGCCCGGTGGACCGACGGCCATCTCACCGTCCATGACTCCAGCCAGGGCTCCACCCGGGTGTGCGAGGACCTCGCCGCGCTGTTCAAGCTGGACAAGGACGAGGTCACCGTGGTCTCCGAGCATGTCGGCGGCGGCTTCGGCTCCAAGGGGACGCCGCGCCCCCAGGCCGTGCTGGCCGCGATGGCCGCGCGCCACATCGGGCGCCCGGTCAAGGTGTCCCTGCCCCGCCGCGAGATGCCCGCGGTCGTCGGCCATCGCGCGCCCACCGTCCAGCGGGTCCGCCTCGGCGCGCGCGACGACGGTGTGATCACCGCCCTCTCGCACGAGATCGCCACCCACACCTCCACCGTCAAGGAGTTCGTCGAGCAGGCCGCGGTCCCGGCCCGCATCATGTACACCTCGCCGAACAGCCGCACCGTGCACCGCGTCGTCCCGCTCGACGTACCGAGCCCCTCGTGGATGCGCGCTCCGGGCGAGGCTCCCGGGATGTACGCCCTGGAGTCGGCCGTCGACGAACTCGCCGTCCTCCTGGACATCGACCCCGTCGAACTGCGGATGCGCAACGAGCCGGACACCGAGCCGGACAGTGACCGCCCCTTCAGCAGCCGGCATCTCGTCGACTGTCTGCGGGAGGGCGCCGAGCGCTTCGGCTGGCTGCCCCGGGACCCGCGTCCGGCCGTACGCCGCCAGGGCGATCTGCTGCTGGGCACCGGCGTCGCGGCCGCCACCTACCCCGTCCTGATCGTCGGCTCCGACGCCGAGGCGCACGCCGACGCCGACGGCAGCTACCGGATCCGTGTGAACGCCACCGATATCGGCACCGGCGCCCGCACCGTCCTCGTGCAGATCGCCGCGGCCGCGCTGAACGTCCCCGAGGACCGGATCCGGATCGAGATCGGCAGCAGCGATCTGCCGCCCGCGTTCCTGGCCGGCGGCTCCGCGGGCACCGGGTCCTGGGGCTGGGTGGTCCACAAGGCCTGTACGCAGCTGGTGGCGCGGCTGCGCGAGCACCACGGGCCGCTGCCGGCCGAAGGGCTGACGGTCGCCGCGGACACCCGCAAGGAGACGGCCGAGCAGTCCCCGTACTCCCGGCACTCCTTCGGCGCCACCTTCGCCGAGGTCCAGGTCGACACCGCCACCGGAGAGGTCCGGGTGCGCCGCATGCTGGGTGTGTACGCGGCCGGCCGGATCCTCAACTCCCGTACGGCGCGCTCCCAGTTCATCGGCGGTATGACCATGGGGCTGGGGATGGCGCTCATGGAGGGCAGCGGTCTGGACCCCGCCTTCGGCGACTTCGCCGAATGCGATCTGGCCTCCTACCACGTGCCGGCCTGTGCGGATGTCCCGCTGATCGAGGCGTACTGGCTCGACGAGGAGGATCCGCACCTCAACCCCATGGGCAGCAAGGGGATCGGGGAGATCGGCATCGTCGGCACCGCGGCGGCCATCGGCAACGCCGTACGGCACGCCACCGGGGTCCGGCTGCGCGATCTGCCGCTCACTCCGGACAAGGTGCTGCGGCACCTGTGAGGCGGGCGGCCGGGCGGGTTTCCGGGGCTTCGGCGGCTCAAGATCTGTTGCGGATCCCGCGCCACGGGGTCACCATGACAAATGACCCATACGTGATTATTGCTCACTCTTCGTGTTCGGGGTTCGTTGGTCCAACGAGGTGAAGGGCGTGAGCCTCGCGGTGAGGAGCCACGACATGACACTTCCCAGCGACCGGCACTACACGGTCGAACTGCATGCTTCGGCGGAGCGTGTGCCGCAGATCCGGCGGATCCTGGCCGCGCACCTGCGGTATTGGAATCTTGAGCTGCATATCCCGCCCGTATGCCGGGGAGTGGCAGAACTCCTGACCAACGTCCATCGCCATATCGGCCCGGATGCCCGGTGCGTCGTCGAACTCCGCTGGACCGGCCGCCACCTCACGGCCTCCGTCGCCGACGAGGGTCCACGGCTGCCGAAGCTGTCGAGCGCCGGTGGCGGCGGGCTCTCCAGAGTGGCGGCGCTGAGCGACAGTTGGGGCACCTGTGGCACTCCGGACGGCAAGGTCATCTGGTTCACCCGACGTGTCGAGGCGGCCCGTAAGAGCCCGCTGACCAGCCGCACCCCGCTGCGCAGCGTGCCCGACGCGAAGGGCCAGCCCGCGGTGCCGCCGGCCGTACCGGTCGAGCCGCTCGTCGAGCTCACGCCCGAGGCCACCGCCGATACCGCCCCGGCGGTGTCGTCCGCCGTGTCGCTCGTCTGATGCCCGTGTGACACACCCTCCCCGAGGGCGGCGAGGCGTGCACACGCACCCACGTTACGCCTCGCCAACAGGCTGATATCCGTCTGCCGGGCGGCGGGATACCGGCAACGGCCGCCCACCGCGGTTACGATCGCGGCATGGCAACGGCTCGGTCGATCAACGGCATGCAACGGAACCGCGGTTCAGCGGTTCCGTTTCGTCTGCTGTGGCTGGCCGCGTTGCTGATCAGCGTGCTGGTCGCGCACGGCGCCCGGGCGGAGAGCGCCGAGGGCCATCTGGTGAGCGCCGTGCCGGTCGCGGCTTCCTCGGCTGCCGCCGCGGACTCCGGCGGCTGGCTCGCTCCCGAGGACAGCGGTCACGCCGATCATCCAGGGCATCCGGGGCATCCCGGGCACCACTCCGACGAGCTGTGTGTGTCGGCCCCGCCGCAACAGGGCGCCGCAGTGGCGCTTCCGTGTGTCACGCCCATGGCGGGCTCCTCCCGGAGCGCGCCGGTGCCGGTCCGTTCCGGGGCGCCCGTCGGCGCCTCCGCCGCCCTTCCTCCGCTGAGAAGCACAGCGGGCTCCGTCATTCAGCAGGTCTAGATTTCCGGCCAATTCCGGATCACCCCTGCTGATTTCGCCTGCCCGCGTGCGTGCGCCGCACGGCGCGGCGGCAGTCTCACGGAGGACCCGTGCCGTTCCGCGTCCTGTTGCGCATTCCGTTCCGTTTTCCGTTCCGTTTTCTTGGTGGCGTCCCTTCCCGATACCGCCACTTCCGGGGTGGCGCCCCGGCCTCTTCCCCGTCCCGTCACCGCCCTTTGACGCTCGCCGCTCTGCTTCTCGTCGCCGGCCTGCTGTCGGCGGCGCTGCCGTGCTCCGACGGTGCCGAGGGGCATCACCATGCGGCCGGCCCGGCGGCGGCCTCGTCGGTGCGGGTCGCGCCCGTGGCCGCAGCGTCAATGGAGGCGGGCGGCGGGCACGTTGACCCCGAGTGTGTGTCCGGGCCGTCCGGCCACATCCCGCAGGGACGGCCGACCGCGGAGGCGGCAGGGGCCGGCGCGCCTGCCGTCCTCGGGGGAGCCGTGCGCATCGCCGCGGCCCGGCGGGCGACCGCGGGCGGCGGAGCCCCGTGGCACAGACCGGTGCGCAGCGGCCGGTCCACCCTCGCCGCCCTCTGCAGGTGCCGGATATAGGAGCCCGCGGTCGCGTCCGGCCACCCCGGCCGACGCGAGATGAGCTCCTCCGTCCACCCCACACACCGAACGAGAGCGAATCATGCACTCTCTCCCCACGACCGCCGGCTCCGTCTCCCTCGATCTCCCCGATGCCCCGACCCCGGGCCCCGCCCACGCCGCCGGTATCCCCGGCCTGGTCGGCAACACCCCGGTTCTGCGCATCTCCGAGCCGCTCACCCCGCCCGGCCGCGGCTTCTGGGCGAAACTCGAAGGCCGTAACCCCGGCGGCATCAAGGACCGTCCGGGCCTCCACATGGTCGAACGCGCCCGCGCCCGCGGCGAGTTGCGGCCCGGCGCCCGGATCATCGAATCCACCAGCGGCACGCTCGGCCTCGGTCTGGCGCTCGCCGGGATGGTGTACGGCCATCCGGTCAGCCTGGTCACCGACCCCGGTCTGGAGCCGTCGATGACCCGGCTGCTGACCGCCTACGGCGCACAGGTCGAGCCGGTCCCCGAGCCGCATCCGTCCGGCGGCTGGCAGCAGGCCCGCCGCGACCGGGTGACCCAGCTGCTCGCCGCGCACCCCGACTCGTGGTGCCCGGACCAGTACAACAACCCCGACAACACCACCGCCTATCTGCCGCTGGCGCTCGAACTCGCCTCCCAGCTGGGCCATATCGATGTCCTGGTGTGCAGTGTGGGCACCGGCGGGCACTCCGCCGGCGTGTCCCGGGTGCTGCGCCAGCTCTACCCGGAGCTGCGGCTCGTCGGCGTCGACACCATCGGCTCGACCATCTTCGGACAGCCCGCCCGCACCCGGCTGATGCGCGGGCTGGGTTCGAGCATCTATCCGCGCAATGTGGCCTACGACCAGTTCAGCGAGGTGCACTGGGTCGCACCGGGCGAAGCGGTGTGGACCTGCCGCCGGTTGGCGTCCTCGCACTACGCCACCGGCGGCTGGAGCGTCGGCGCGGTCGCCCTGGTCGCCGGCTGGCTGAGCCGCACCCACCCGGCCGGCACCCGTATCGCGGCCGTCTTCCCGGACGGACCGCAGCGCTATCTGAGCACGGTGTACGACGACGACTTCTGCGCCGCCCACGGGCTGCTCGACGCGCCGCCGGCGGACGCGCCGGAGACCCTCGGCAGTCTGGGGGAGCGGGAGGTCACCGCCTGGAGCCGGTGCGCCGAGGTCGTCGATCCGCTCGGCCTGGCCGGGACGGCCGACCCCGGTCCCGCCGGTGCTCGCGCCGTCGCGCCCGCCGACTCCGTGCGGGAGGTCCGGTGAAAGGCATGCTCAGGCAGGTTCGTTCCTACGAGCGCAGCGTCCAGCTGTTGATGGCCAATCAGTTCACCATCAACCTCGGCTTCTACATGCTGATGCCGTATCTGGCCGCGCATCTGTCCGGGACGCTGGGCCTGGCCGGCTGGCTGGTCGGGCTGGTCCTGGGGGTCCGTAACTTCAGCCAGCAGGGGATGTTCCTGGTCGGCGGCACGCTCGCCGACCGGTTCGGCTACAAGCCGCTGATCGTCGCCGGCTGTGTGCTGCGCACGCTCGGTTTCGCGATGCTCGGGCTGGTGGACACGCTGCCCGCGCTGCTGGCGGCGTCCGCGGCCACCGGGCTGGCCGGGGCGCTGTTCAACCCCGCGGTCCGGGCGTATCTGGCCGCCGCGGCGGGGGAGCGCAGGCTGGAGGCGTTCGCGCTGTTCAACGTCTTCTACCAGGCGGGGATCCTGCTCGGCCCGCTGGTGGGCATGGTGCTGACCGGAGTCAACTTCCGGGTCACCTGCCTGGTTTCGGCGGGAATCTTCGCGCTGCTGAGCATCGTGCAGATCCGCGCCCTGCCGGCGTGCGGGGACGGCGGCGGCCGGCGTACGGGGGTGCTGTCCCAGTGGCGGGTCGTGCTCGTCAACCGGCCGTTCCTGCTGTTCTCCGGAGCCATGATCGGCTCGTATGTGCTGTCCTTCCAGGTCTATCTGGCGCTGCCGCTGGAGGTACGGCGGCTGGGCGGCGAGGGGGAGTTCGGTACGGCGGCGGTGGCGGTGCTGTTCGCGGTGTCCGGGCTGAGCACGATCCTGGGCCAGACCCGGGTGACCCGATGGTGCAAGGCCCGGATGGCAGCCGGCCGCGCTCTCGCCTGGGGCCTGTTGGCCATGGGCCTGGCGTTCGTACCGCTGCTGGCGGCCACGGCGCTGCCGGTGCCGGACGCGGGCCCGGGCCGCTGGGCGCTCGCGGCCGTACCGCCCGCGCTCTGTGCGCTGCTGCTCGCGATCGGCACGATGATCACCTACCCGTTCGAAATGGACACCATTGTCCAGCTCTCCGGTGACCGCCTGGTCGCCACCCACTACGGGCTCTACAACACGATCTGCGGCATCGGCATCACGCTCGGCAATCTGCTCACCGGCGCCGCCCTGGACGCCTCCCGGTCGGCGGGTCTGCCCGCCCTGCCCTGGATCGCCCTCCCGGCACTGGGGCTGGCCTGCAGCGCCGCCCTGTACACGATGCACCGCACGGGCCGGCTGGCACCGCCCGCCGGGCTGAAGGTGGCAGTGGGCTGAGGGCTCCGGTGGCCGTCCCCGCCCGCCGGGGCCGGGGACGGCCGTCGGCCCACCGCCCTCGTCGGTCCCGACCAGGGAGTTCGCCACGCGTACCGCGATGTGTCACACGTGCGACACCCCCCCTTCCCTGTCGCTCGCTGCTCTTGGAACACTCTGCTGACCGTGGTTACGCACAAACCCCTATCCGACCCCACGGCATCGCCCCCAGTCCGCGAACTCCCCCACACTTCAGAAGGTTTACACACATGCCTGAACTGAATCGACGGCGTTTCCTCCAGATCGCCGGCGCCACCGCGGGTGTCTCGGCCCTGTCGAGCAGCATCGCCCGTGCCGCAGCCATCCCCGCCAAGCGACGCTCCGGCTCCATCAAGGACATCGAGCACGTCGTCGTGCTGATGCAGGAGAACCGCTCCTTCGATCACTACTTCGGCTCGCTCAAGGGCGTACGCGGTTTCGGCGACCCGCGCCCGGTCGTCCTGGAGAGCGGGAAGTCCGTCTGGCACCAGCCGGACGGCAACAAGGAGGTGCTGCCCTACCACCCGGATGCCGAAGACCTCGGTATGCAGTTCATCGAGGGCCTCGACCATGACTGGGCGGGCGGCCACAAGGCCTGGAACAACGGCAAGTACGACAACTGGATACCCGCCAAGTCCGCCGGGACGATGGCCTACCTGACCCGCAAGGACATCCCGTTCCACTACGCGCTCGCCGACGCGTTCACCGTCTGCGACTCGTACCACTGCTCGTTCATGGGGGCGACCGACCCCAACCGCTACTACATGTTCTCGGGCCACGTCGGCAACGACGGCTCGGGCGGCGGCCCGGTCCTCGGCAACCAGGAGCTGGGGTACAGCTGGACCACGTACCCGGAGCGTCTGGAGAAGGCCGGTATCTCCTGGAAGGTCTACCAGGACATCGGTGACGGCCTGGACGCGAACGGCAAGTGGGGCTGGATCGACGACGCCTACCGCGGCAACTACGGCGACAACTCGCTGCTCTTCTTCAACCAGTACCGCAACGCCAAGCCCGGCGACCCGCTCTACGACAAGGCCCGCACCGGCACCAACGCCAAGCAGGGCGACGGCTACTTCGACCTGCTCAAGGCCGATGTGAAGGCCGGCAAGCTCCCCCAGGTCTCCTGGATCGCCGCCCCCGAGGCCTTCTCCGAGCACCCCAACTGGCCCGCCAACTACGGCGCCTGGTACGTCTCCCAGGTGCTGGACGCGCTCACCTCCAACCCCGAGGTGTGGAGCAAGACCGCCCTGTTCATCACCTACGACGAGAACGACGGCTACTTCGACCACATCGTCCCGCCGTTCCCGCCGTCCTCCGCCGACCGGGGCCTGTCCACCGTGGACACCAAGCTCGACTACTTCAACGGCGACGCGAGCTACTCCGCCGGCCCCTACGGCCTCGGCCAGCGCGTCCCCATGCTCGTCGTCTCCCCCTGGAGCACCGGCGGCTTCGTCTGCTCCGAGGTCTTCGACCACACCTCCATCATCCGGTTCATGGAGCGCCGCTTCGGTGTGCAGGAGCCGAACATCTCGCCCTGGCGGCGCGCCATCGTCGGCGACCTGACCTCCGCCTTCGACTTCAGCCTGGAGAACACCAAGCCGGCCGCCCTCCCGGACACCGACGGCTACCAGCCGCCGGACAAGGACCGCCACGACAGCTACGTACCGAAGCCGCCCGCCAACCCCGTCCTGCCCAAGCAGGAGCCCGGCTCCCGGCCGTCCCGCCCGCTGCCGTACGCACCGCTGGTCGACGGGGCCGCAACCCCCTCCACCGGGCGCTACACGCTGACCTTCAGCGGCGGCGACAAGGCCGGCGCCTGCTTCACCGTCACCGCGGGCAACCGCACCGACGGCCCCTGGACGTACACCACGGAGGCCGGCAAGAAGATCTCCGACACCTGGAACACGTCCTACTCCAAGGGCACCTACGATCTGTCCGTCTTCGGCCCCAACGGCTTCCTGCGCACCTTCAAGGGCGCCGGCGGCAAGACCGGCCCCGAGGTCACCGCCCGGCACGACGCGATAGCCGGCCGCATCGAACTCACCATGACCAACCCCGGCAGCACCGACTGCCACCTCACCCTCACCCACGCCTACGGCGGCGCGCGCGAGACCTTCACCGTCCGTGCGGGCGCCACCGTCAAGCACCCGGTGGACCTGCGCGCCAGCAAGCGCTGGTACGACGTGTCGGTCACCTCCGACACGGACAGCACCTTCCTGCGCCGGTTCGCCGGCCATGTCGAGAACGGCCGGCCGGGCGTTCGTCCCATCGGTGGGTCGTCCATGCCCGACGGATCAGGCTACGTACCGTGATGATGGTGTCGGTGAGGTCGAAGA
>NZ_QUAC01000135.1 GCF_003389455.1 Streptomyces inhibens
GGCCGGTGCGCGAGGGTGCGCACCGGCCGCCTGCGTATGTCGTGCGGCCCTAGGAGGTGGTCCGTCTCTTGTGGCCGCGCATGGACACCCAGAGGCGGTCGCCGATACCGACAATGACGACCGCGCCGACCAGTTGCAGCAGATGGCGGATCCAGTCGATGCCCCTGGTCTCATTGACCCCGATGCCGGTGGCCAGCCAGTTGCCGAGGACGCTCCCCAGCATGCCGAAGATCACGGTCAGCCAGAGCGGGATCTGCTGCTTGCCCGGGATGATGGCCTTCGCGATGAGGCCCAGCACCAGGCCCACGATGATGGCCCACAACCACGTCATGTCGCCTCCTCTTGCGGCGCGGTGCACGTGAGGTCGCACGTGAGGGTCGCCCCGTCAGTGTCGCTCCGCATCGGCTACGCCGCACGCCGGAGCCGGTCGTACGCACACCGTCCTGGCGGGACCCGGCCGAACGGGGGCATGACCCGGTCTCGAAGGCGGCGCAGCTGCGGCGTACCGTAGAAACCGACCGGAAACCGGGGAGAATCCGGCACGACTGAGCGGGTGGTGGAACGTGATGCGGAAGCAGAGCAGCGGCCAGGCCTTCCGGATCACCGGGGCCCGGCAGGGCCTGACCGAGGACGTGCGCGGACGGCAGCGGCGGTATGTGATCTCGATGGCGGTGCGCACGGTGGCCGTGGTGCTGACCGTCGTGCTGTGGAACGTCGAGCGCCCGGTTGCCATTGCGACGCTGGTGCTGGGCCTGACGCTGCCGTATATCGCCGTGGTGATCGCCAACGCGGGCCGGGAGAATGCCCCTTCGCTCCCGAAGACGTTCGTCGCGGGGCCGACCCGGCCGATGCTGACGCCGGGCGACTCCGACGGCTCGGCGGAACCCGTTCCGGAGCGGTCGGCGACGGGCGCATCCACGCCGCCGCGCGACGCCGACTGATCACCACCCGGTCTGCAAAGCTCAAGAAAAGCTCAGATCAATCATGGAGTTCCGGTGCACTGCGCACCATTCCGCGTGACATACTGCGTACGCGCTCCGCATCCCCCGTCGGAGCGACGGACCGACGCCGGGCGGCTCCCCCCGTGGCTGCCCGGCGTCGTCATGTCCGCGGCACCGGGTCAAGGGCCGCAGGACATAGGGTTGAGGCCGTGAACCTCCCGAACCTCCCCGGCTCCGACGACGTGGCGGACGACGCCGCCATCTGCTCCGCCAAGGGCTGCCGCGCCCCCGCCGTATGGGTGCTGGCCTGGAACAACCCGAAGGTGCACACGCCGGACCGGCGCAAGACCTGGCTGGCCTGTGAGGAGCACCGGGAGCATCTGTCGCAGTTCCTCGGCGTACGCGGTTTCCTCAAGGACGTGGTGACGCTGGAGGAGTGGGAGGCGTCGGCAGCCGGACGCTGACGGCGCCGACTCAGCCGCCGATGGCGGACATCGGACGCTCGGGCTGCAGGAACGACGGGTCGTCCAGGCCGGAGCCCGCCTTCTTGCCCCACATCGCGAGCTTCCATATGCGCGCGATCTCGTCATCGGGGGCGCCGGAGCGCAGGGCCGCGCGCAGATCCGTCTCCTCGGTGGCGAACAGGCACGTACGGACCTGGCCGTCGGCGGTCAGCCGGGTGCGGTCGCAGGCGCGGCAGAACGGGCGGGTGACGGAGGCGATCACACCGACGCGGTGCGGTCCGCCGTCGACCATCCAGCGCTCGGCGGGCGCGGAGCCGCGCTCGTCCTGGCCCTCGGGGGTGAGCTCGAAGCGGGTGCCCAGCGAGGCGAGGATGTCACCGGCGGTGATCATGCCGTCGCGCTTCCAGCCGTGCTGGGCGTCCAGCGGCATCTGCTCGATGAAGCGGAGTTCGTAGTCGTTCGCGACCGCCCAGGCCAGCAGGTCGGGGGCCTCGTCGTCATTGAGGCCCGGCATCAGCACGGAGTTGACCTTGACCGGGGTCAGCCCGGCCGCGCGGGCCGCCTCCAGGCCCTGGAGCACATCGTCGTGCCGCTTGCGGCGGGTCATGGTCTGGAAGACGTCCGGCCGCAGAGTGTCGAGGGAGACATTGACGCGGTCGAGACCGGCGTCGCGCAGCGCGGTGGCGGTGCGCTGGAGGCCGATGCCGTTCGTGGTCAGCGACATCTGGGGGCGTGGGGCGAGGGCGGCGACGCGCTCGACGATGCCGACCAGGCCGGGGCGGAGCAGCGGCTCACCGCCGGTGAAGCGGACCTCTTCGATGCCCAGGTCGCGCACGGCGATGGTGATCAGCCGGACGATTTCGTCGTCGGTGAGCAGATCCGGCTTGGCAAGCCACTGCAGGCCCTCTTCCGGCATGCAGTACGTGCACCGCAGATTGCACCGGTCGGTGAGCGAAACGCGCAGGTCGGTGGCCACACGACCAAAAGTGTCGATGAGCACTGGGCCCCCTCCCCGAGAATGGTGGATCACTGTTCCTTCGAGCCTACGCGATGGGTGTGACAGCGGGCAGAGCTGAGAAGCACGAGGTGGGCGGGGTGGCCTCGTAGATCTCTACGAGGCCACCCCGCCCGGGCGCTGTACGGATGCTCAGTGCGGCCCTCTCAGTGAGCTCCGGTCCCGGTCAGCGAGCGGACCTCCAGCTCGGCGTACTTCTTGGCGTCCGGCTCCTCCTTGGAGAGCAGGGATCCCAGCCAGCCGAGCAGGAAGCCCAGCGGGATGGAGATCAGGCCCGGGTTCTCCAGCGGGAAGAAGTCGAAGTCCGCGCCGGGGAACATCGAGGTCTCCTTGCCGGAAACGACCGGTGAGAAGAGCACCAACAGGACCGAGGAGGCGAGGCCTCCGTAGATCGACCACAGCGCGCCCTGGGTGGTGAACCGCTTCCAGAACAGGCTGTAGAGGAGGGTCGGGAGGTTGGCGGAGGCGGCGACCGCGAAGGCGAGCGCCACCAGGCCGGCGACGTTCAGCCCGCGGGCGAAGACGCCCAGGACGATGGCGACGGCGCCGATCCCGACGGTCGCCCAGCGGGCCGCGCCGATCTCTTCCTTCTCGGTGGCCTGGCCCTTGCGGATGACGTTGACGTAGATGTCGTGGGCGAAGGACGACGACGAGGCGAGCGTGAGGCCGGCGACCACCGCCAGGATCGTCGCGAAGGCGACCGCGGAGATGACGGCGAGCAGCACCGCGCCCCCGGTGGATCCGGCACCGCCGCCGATCACCTCGGCGAGCTGCGGGGCCGCGGTGTTGCCCGCCTTGTTGGCGGCGGTGATCGCCTCCGGCTTGATGAGGGCCGCGGCGCCGAAGCCGAGCGCGATGGTCATCAGGTAGAAGACGCCGATGATGGCGATCGCCCAGTTCACGGACTTACGGGCGGCCTTGGCCGTCGGGACCGTGTAGAAGCGGATGAGGATGTGCGGCAGGCCCGCGGTGCCCAGGACGAGGGCGAGGCCCAGCGAGATGAAGTCGATCTTCGAGGTGGCGCTGGCGCCGTATTTGAGGCCCGGCTCCAGGAAGGCGGAGCCCTTGCCGCTGTTCTCCGCCGCGGCGCCGAGCAGCGTGGAGATGTTGAAGTCGAACTTGAGCGCCACCAGGAAGGTGATCAGCAGGGTGCCGGCGATCAGCAGCACCGCCTTGACCATCTGCACCCAGGTGGTTCCCTTCATCCCGCCGATGGTGACGTAAAGGATCATCACGATGCCGACGAGGACGACGACCAGGATCTTGCCCGCCTCGCTGGTGATGCCCAGCAGCAGGGTGACCAGGGCGCCGGCGCCCGCCATCTGCGCGAGCAGATAGAAGATCGAGACGACGATGGTGGAGGTGCCGGCGGCCGTACGGACCGGGCGCTGGCGCATCCGGTAGGCGAGCACATCGCCCATGGTGAACCGGCCGGAGTTGCGCAGCGGTTCGGCGACCAGGAGCAGCGCGACGAGCCAGGCGACGAGGAAGCCGATGGAGTAGAGGAAGCCGTCGTAGCCGAAGAGGGCGATGGCGCCGGCGATGCCGAGGAAGGACGCGGCGGACATGTAGTCGCCGGAGATGGCCAGGCCGTTCTGGAAGCCGCTGAACTGCCGGCCGCCGGCGTAGAAGTCCTCCGCGCCCTTGGTCTGCCGGCCGGCCCAGACCGTGATGGCGAGGGTGGCGGCGACGAAGACCGCGAAGAGGGTGATGATCAGGGCGCGGTGCTCGCCCGCGCCGCCGGCCGCGAGCTGGAGCGCGAGCGGCTGCTGGGTGAGGTTCATGCGTCGCCCTCCAGACGGGACTTGATGGCCTCGGCCTTGGGGTCGAGCTTGGCGGCGGCGTGCCGGGAGTACCACCAGGCGATGAGGAAGGTGGTGACGAACTGGGCGAGGCCGAGGACGAAGGCGACGTTGAGGTGGCCGAGCACCTTGGTGGCCATGAGGCCGCCGGCGTAGCTCGACAGCAGCACGTACCCGAGGTACCAGAGTATGAAGGCGACGGTGAGCGGGAAGGCGAACGAGCGGTGTGCGCGGCGGAGTTCATCGAATTCCTCGCTCGACTGCACCTGGATGTAGTCGGGCGGCCCATGCGTTCCCGGGTCGGTGGTCGGTGCGGCGCTCACGGAGTCTCCTGACGCGAAGTGGCTGGTTCCCGGGGCCGCCCGACGGATCCGCGCGGGAGCAGCCCAGGCCGACGATAAAGCGCACGTGAGTGACGTAGATCACGAATGGTAGAGCCGCGTCCCACGATCCAACAGGGGGGCGTTGGTTGAATCCCAGAAGAAACCGAGGGAATGCCCGCGCCGACCGCCACCGTGCGCGGGGCGCTTCGTTGAGCCCGGTGTGAATCCGCCGCCCCAGCAGGCCCCGCAGCCACCCGCTCCCCGTCGGCCCCCGTACGGCAGTGTCCGGCTGCCGTCGCCGCTCACCGTCGCTCCGTCGGAGCCCCGGCCAGGGACCGCCCCCTCCGCACGCCGCTGGTACGGCCCGCGGATCGCACTGCCCCCGCTGAGCATCAGCACCCTGCGGCGCAACGGCTGAGACAACGCCCCCTGCTGCGCGATCGGCTGACCCGGCAACAGCTGATGTCACATCAATTCCGTATCAGTGTCAGGTTTTCTCCCCGTTCCATTGCTGTGCGTCAGTGATCGCCGATAACTTCACGTCTCACTGCATCCGCCCGTGCGCAACCCGCGCACGGGCGGTCTCACGGATGATGTGGAGTCCCCATGGCCCATCCCCGATCCAGACGCATGCGGGCGCTGGCCGTACCGCTCGGCCTGGCTCTGACGGCGTCTCTCGGTTTCCTCCCGAACGCGGCCACCGCCGCGTCCCAGGATTCCGCCCCGGCCGCCGCGGTCACGACCGATGGCCCGCTGCTGTCCTACGTCGTGAACACCACGCCCGGCCATGCCACGGTCGGCAAGGTGGAGAAGGCGATAGCCAAGGCCGGCGGGAAGGTGATCATCGCCCATGAGCAGATAGGCGTGATCGTCGTTCACTCGGCCAACCCGCAGTTCGCCGCCACCCTGCGGACGGTACCGGGCGTGCAGTCCGCGGGCGCGACCCGCACCGCGCCGCTGAAGGCGTCGGGCACCACCGACGTCGGCAAACCGCAGAAGATCGACCTGTCGAAGTCCCAGCTCAAGGCGGCAAGCAGCGCGGCGAAGGCGAACGGCGAAGAGCCGCTCGAACCGCTGCAGTGGGACCTCCCCGCCATCAAGGCCGACCAGGCCGCGAAGGTGAACCCCGGCAGCAAGAACGTCACCGTCGCCATCATCGACACCGGAGTGGACGACACCCACCCGGATCTGAAGGCCAACTTCTCCGCGAAGCAGTCCGCCAACTGCGTGGGCGGTGTGGCCGATACGGCCAAGGGCGCCTGGCGCCCCTGGGACCCGGACCACGACTACCACGGCACGCATGTCGCGGGCACGATCGCCGCGGCCCGTAACGGCGTCGGCGTGGCCGGTGTCGCCCCGGGTGTGAAGATCTCCGCCATCAAGGTCAGCGAGCCGAAGACCGCCATGTTCTACGCCGAGAGCGTGGTGTGCGCCTTCGTCTTCGCGGCGGACCACGGCGTGGAGGTGACCAACAACAGCTACTACGTCGACCCTTGGATGTTCAACTGCAAGGACGACGCCGACCAGGCCGCCATCATCGACGCGGTCGGCCGCGCGGCGAGCTACGCCCAGCGCAAGGGCGCGATCAACATCGCCGCCGCGGGCAACTCCAACCTCGATCTGGCGGCCCCCAAGCTCCCGGACGCCTCCAGCCCGAACGACTCGACCCCCATCGAGCGCACCATCGACCCGAAGACCTGCTGGGACGTTCCCACCCAGCTGCCGGGCACGGTGACGGTCGCGGCGACCGGCGTCAACAAGCTCAGGTCCTCCTACTCGAACTACGGCCTCGGCCAGATCGATGTGGCCGCACCGGGCGGCGACTCGAAGCAGGTGCCCGAGCTGCCCGCCAAGAACGGCAACATCCTCTCCACCATGCCGGGCGGCGACTGGGCCTACCTGGCCGGCACGTCCATGGCGACCCCGCATGTCGCGGGCGTGGCGGCGCTGCTCAAGAGCACGCACCCCAAGTCCAGCCCGCAGGAGATCCAGTGGCTCCTCAAGGAGCAGGCCGACAACCCCGGCTGCCCCACCGGTGACACCACCTGCACCGGCACCAAGCATGTCAACAGCCACTTCGGCTACGGCATCGTCGATGCGCTGGACGCGGTGAAGAAGTAACCGTCACAGGAGGGCCGGGGGTGCGCCCCCGGCCCTCCTGTCGTGCGTAGGCGGCGGATCAGCCCGGCTCGCGGCCGAGAAAGGCCGCCAGCCGGTCGGTGGCACCCGCGCCGGGCGGGGCCGCGCGCTCCACCCCGCGCACGGCGTCGGCAGATCGAGGTCCGCCGGCCGTACGGCGGCCACCAGGGCGGCGACGTCCCGTGCCACCTGCTCGTAGGCGTACAGGACGCGGTCGGGGTCGGTGCCGTCGAATGCCGAGCGGTCCAGCCCGACGGGCCGGAGATGGGCGCGCAGCGCGGCCGCGGTCCAGGTGCCCCCGGTGTCCCAGCGGGGCGGGGCGGGTTTGCGCGTCCAGCGCGTCCGCCCACTGGGCCGCCGTCTCGGCGAACGATGGGGGTCCCCCCATGCCGTTCAGGCTATGGGGGAGCTCGCGGTGCAGTACGGACCGGATCGCCGCCGTCCCGATGCCCAGTTCGCGCAGGCTGCGCGCGATTTCCAGGCGGGCCGGGGCGTCCGGGCCGTACAGCCGGTAGCCCGCGGAGGTGCGGGCGGCGGGCGGCAGTAGGTCCGCGTCCGACCAGCTGGGGGTCCCCCGGTACATGCCGTCCACTGTCGGGTCTCCCACGGGGGGAGACTCAAGCGGTGGCGTATCCGGCCGCTCCGGCCGGGCGTTCACCGGACGCCGCTCGCTACGGGACGCCCGCTTCGGGGAGCGCCGGAGCGGGGCTCGGCGCGGTCCGCGGAGCTGTGGTGGCGGCGGCCCGGCGCACGCCGCCGGCCAGCGCGAACTGGGCCCCGGCATAGGTGAGCATGATCCAGAACTGCGGGGCCGGCAGCTGTGGCCAGTGAGCGATACCACTCGCGATCAAGGTGTCGGAGAGCAGGAAGAGCAGTCCGCCGACCGCGGCCCAGGGCCCCGCCCGCAGTGCGCCGAACGCCATCGCGGTGAGCAGCAGGCTGTAGCCGGCGACCGGGATCCGCAGATCGGCCGGGAGGTCCGGCCACAGGAGCGCCACGGTGGCGGCCAGGACGACCGCGTATGCCGCACCGGCTCCGGCGGTCCGCCCGCGCCCGTACGGCGCCCCGTGCCGGGCGAACAGCAGCAGATAGCAGACGTGCCCGGCGGCGAACGAGGCCATCCCCACCAGGAAGACGGTGTCGCCGCCGATCTGCAGGAAGGTGTCGCCGCCACAGCCGAACAGCAGCGCGCCGGCCAGCAGCCGGGGCCCGCCGCGCGCCAGGACGTATCCGGCGAGCACCGGCATCAGCGCCGGCTTCGTCAGCTGCGCGACGGCCGTGACTCCCCCGAGCAGCGCCCCGAGGTGGACGACGGCCAGCACGGCGAACGCCCCGAGCAGTGGCCGTACGCCCCGGGGCCGGCGGACCGTCACGCGGCCGGCCCCTCGACGGAGGCGCGCCCCTCGGTCCCCTTCCGGGACTCCCGGCGCTCCCCCGCCGCGGTCCGCGCGGCCGGCTGCCAGCCCGGCCCGCGGAACACCCGCCCGGCGCGCTCGCCCCAACTGCCCGCGGCCCGTACGTCGCGCGCGATGGCGGCGTACTCATGGGTGGCCACCCGCAGCGGGTTGAACGTCTCGATGTTCTTGGTCAGTCCATAGACCGGCCGCTCGGTCTCGGCGACGAACGAGCCGAACATCCGGTCCCAGATGATCAGGATCCCGCCGAAGTTACGGTCCAGGTAGCCGCCCTGCGAGGCGTGGTGGACGCGGTGGTGGGACGGCGTGTTGAGCACGAACTCGAAGGGCCGGGGCAGCTTGTCGACCCGCTCGGTGTGCACCCAGAACTGGTAGACGAGGTTGACACCGGAGGTGAACGCGATCGCGGCCGGATGCACGCCGAGGGCGACCATCGGCACATAGAACGGCCAGACGGTCCATGTCGTCCAGGGCTGCCGCAGTGCGGTGGTGAGGTTGAACTTCTTGCTGGAGTGGTGCACCACGTGGCAGGCCCACAGGACGCGGATGACGTGGTGGCCGCGGTGCGACCAGTAGTAGAAGAAGTCCTGCGCGAGCAGCATCAGCAGCAGCGTCCACCACAGCACGGGGATCCGCAGCGGGGTGAGCTCGTAGACCGCGGCGTAGATCGCCACGATGGGTATCTTCCACAGCGCATCGAACACGAGACTGCCCAGCCCCATGCCGACGCTGGTGGCCGCGTCCTTGGCTTCGTAGCCCGCCGCGTCCTCATCGGGATGCAGGCGACAGCTCACCATCTCCACCACGGTGAGCAGGACAAAGGCCGGTACGGACCACAACACGACATCGGGCAGGTGCGGCATGCCCCGCACGATAAGGGGGGTGACGGGGGTGCCGCTAGAGGTTGTTACCGAGAAGTATGTAAGACGTGCTGTCAGCTGCCGGGCGGCCGCGTACCCCCGGTAGCCCGCTTCGACGACCGGAAACGAGGTCCGATGACCACCGCACCCACCATCGCCCTGCTCGGCGGCGGCTTCTCCGACGATCCCGACACGCTGCTCGACGACTTCGTGCTGAACGCCGCCGGGCGGACCCGGCCCAAGGTCTGCTTTCTGCCCACCGCCAGCGGCGATGCGCCGGGGTATATCGAGGGGTTCCACACGGCGTTCGGGGCGCGGGACTGCGAACCGAGCCATCTGGAGCTGTTCCGGCGCAGCGTGACCGATCTGCGCACGTTCGTCCTCGCGCAGGACATCGTCTACGTCGGGGGCGGCAACACCGCCAACATGCTTGCCGTCTGGCGGCTGCACGGCCTGGACACGATCCTGCGCGAGGCGTACGAGGCCGGGGTGCTGCTGTGCGGCATCAGCGCCGGGGCCTGCTGCTGGTTCGAGCACGCGTTCTCCGACTCCTTCGGCCCGCCGGCGCCGCTCGCCGACGGGCTTGGGCTGCTGCCGGGCAGTTTGTGCCCGCACTACGACAGCGAGCCGGAACGCCGGCCCGGCTACCTCTCGGCCGTCAACGACCGTGTACTGCCAGGAGGTTGGGCCATCGACGACGGCGCGGCCGGACTGTTCACCGACAGCCGCCTGGTGGATGTCGTCACACGCACGCCCGGCGCCACGCTCCGCCGTGTGCACGTCGACGAGGACGGTGCGGTGGCTGAAGTGGCGCAGCGGGCGCGGTTGCTTCGCGTCTAGCGGCGGACAGGGCCGGCCCCGCCGGCCTCCCTCACCACACCCGCACCGCCCCACCCCGGGCGAACGCCGGGCTGGTGGCGGTCGGGGGGATCTGCTCCAGGGGTTCGGCGATCTCGGTGACGGTGGGGCCGACCCGGGCGGCCAGGGGGGCCAGGTGGTGGAGGTCGAAGCCGTAGACGTGGGCGGCGTTGGTGCCTAGGAGGGCGGCGGTTTCGTGGGTGGGGAGGCCGGCGTAGGCCAGGCGCAGGGCCTCGCGGGAGTGCGGGTGGGTGCCCTCGTCGTGGGGGTAGTCGCTGCCCCACATGATCTTGTCGAGGCCGATGCGGTGGCGGAGCGGGACCTCGTGGGGGCGCATGAAGCTGGCGCCCACGTAGCAGTTGTCGCGCCAGATCTCGGCCGGGGAGCTGCCCATGGCCGCGGCCAGGCCGACGCCGAATTTGGACTCCGCGGTGGCGGCTTTGGACGCCGCCGCGACCAGGCGGCCGTGGTAGTAGTCCAGCATGTCCAGGACGCCGGGGATCCAGCCGGAGCCCTGTTCGGTGAGGACGAGGCGGAGGCCCGGGTGGCGGCGGAAGGCGCCGCCGAAGATGAGGTGCCACAGGGCGCGGTGGGAGAACCACGTCGTTTCGACCATGAAGACGGCGCGGGCGGCGGGTTCGTCGCCGAGGGGCGGGGAGGCCGAGCCGCCGTGGTGGTTGACGGGGACGTCCAGCTCGGCGCAGACCGCCCAGAGGGGGTCGTAGACCTCGGAGTGGAGTTCGGGCAGGCCGGAGCCGGGCGGGGTGCCGGGCAGCAGGATGCCGCCGGTCAGGCCGGCCTCCTTGGTGCGGCGGACTTCCCGTACGGCCTCGTCGACATCGTTGAGGAGGATCTGGGCGACGCCGGCCCGGCGGCCGGGGGCGTCCGCGCAGAAGTCGGCGAGCCAGCGGTTGTGGGCGCGCAGGCCCGCCCAGCGCTGCTCGAACTCCGCGCGGGTGGGGGCCGGGGCCATCAGGGACGCGGAAGGGAAGAAGGGCGGGATGGTGTTCGGGAAGACGACCTCGGCGACGATGCCGTCGGCCTCCAGTTCGGCCAGCCGGCGGCCGGAGTTCCAGTTGCGGTCGGCGGTGTCGGCGAGCAGATCCTCGTAGGGGTTGACGTAGGTCGCCGCCCAGGCGTCGAAGGCCTCATGGTGCCGGGAGGCCAGGTACGGCCGGTAGTCGAGGAGGTCGGCGCCGGCGTGGCAGTCGGCGGAGATGACGGTGTAGCGGTCGCCCCCGGGCTCGGTCCGTGGTGGCTGGGTCATTGCTCGGTCCCCCATACCGGGAAGTCGTGGTCGGTGAGCCAGTGGCGGCCGACCTCACGTGAGCGGGCCCAGGAGGCCTCGACCGCCGACTGGTCGGCGGGCTGGCCGAGTTCGGCGGGGGTGGGGCCGATACGGCGGGCCAGCGGGGCCAGCTCCGCGGTGTCGAAGCCGAAGACCTCGGCGGCGGCCAGGCCGAGCATCCGGCGGGTCTCGGCGACCGGGATGTCGTGGAAGGTCTTCCGCAGCCATCCGCGGGTGTCGGGCCAGGTGCCCTCGGGGTGCGGGAAGTCGCTGCCCCACAGGATGTTGTCGACGCCGATCTCGTAGCGCTGGGCGAGTTCGCGGCGTTTGGTGTTGGTGGCGCAGACGAACACCTGGCGGTCCAGGTATGCGTGCGGGGGCTGCTTGAGCTCGGCGAACGGGGAGAGTTTTTTGCCGCCGTGTGCGCCCAGGTAGAGGCGGTCCATGAACCACAGGAGGTTGGGCAGCCACCAGCAGCCGGATTCGGCGACGCCGAACTTCAGCCCCGGGTGGCGTTCGAAGACGCCGGACCAGAGCAGGAACCACAGGGGGCGCGCGGGCCACCAGGTCACCTCGGAGACGTAGATCCCGAGGTGGTCACCGTATTCGTGGCGGGGCGCCGCTCCGGAGTGGGTGACGAGGGGCATCGCGCACTCGGCCGCGGCGGCCCACACGGGGTCGTAGCGGCGGTCGTGGTACGGCTCCTTGTCGACCCACATGGAGGGGATCATCAGGGCGCCGAGCCCGGACTCCTTGGCGCGGTGGATCTCGGCCACGACCCGTCCGGTGTCGGCGGTGACCGGCAACAGGGCGACGCCGCAGTGGCGTTCGGGGTGCTCGGAGACGAAATCGGCGAGCCAGCGGTTGTGCGCCTGCGCGCCCGCCATGCCGAGGTCGGGGTCGTGGTCCCCGGAGAGGCCGAGGCCCACACCGAACGGGGCCGCCGTCCCGCTGTCGACGGCATCCGCGTCCGGGAAGACCACCTCCGCGGCCACGCCGTCGCCGTCGAGCTCCTTGAGGCGCTGGGCGGTGTCCCAGCCGCCGCGCAGGCCCTCCTCGTTGTCCTGGAACCACTTGGCGGCGAAGGCGTCGTTGCGGATGCCGAGGCGGGTGGCCTCCGCGCGGCGGGCGTCGCGCTCGCCGAGGAACTCGTCGAAGGCGCGGTGGAAGCGGGCGTCGAGGTAGGGGCGGTACTCCTCAGTGGGGAGTCCGGCGTGGCAGTCGGCGGAGATGATCAGGTACGGATCGGCGGCGTCCTGTCCGCCCTGCGTGTCCTGCCCGTCCTGTCCGCCGTGTCCGTCCTTGGGGTGCTGTGCAGGGGTCATCGCGGAACCTCCTTCAGTCGTCCGCGTCGAGAATGAAGTGCTCCAGGTAGGCGGGGGCGGCGCGGTCGAGCATCGAGGCGGCCCTCGCCCGGATCTGTGCGTCGGTGTGCTCGCTGGGCGGCAGCAGCCAGAAGCGGCCGGCCCGGACGCCGTCGACGACCTGCTGTGCGACGTCCTCGACGGGGGTGAAGGCGATCTCCTGCCCGGCCTCCTTCATCGCCGCCTCCCACTGCGCCAGGCTGCGGTACGGCGTACGGCGCGGCCGGGTCTTGGCGTAGCGCGCGGGCCGGTTGCGGTGCGACTCCCACAGGCCGGTGCGGAGCATGTGCGGGCCGGGGAAGAGCACCGAGGCGCCGATGGGGGCGCGCTCCGCCGTCAGATGGGCGTGGAGCGATTCGGTCATGGTCACCACGGCCGCCTTGGTGACGGCGTAGACGGAGGCGGTGGGCAGTGGCGCGATCCCGCCGTCCGTGGAGGAGGTGTTGACGACATGGCCGGGCTCGCCGGCCGCCAGCATCCGGGGCAGAAAGCACTGCACGCCGTGGAAGACGCCCCAGACGTTCACCGCGAACGCCCACTGCCAGTCGTGGGGCTCGTGTTCCCACATCCGGCCCTCGGCGCCGGAGCCCACCCCCGCGTTGTTGCACAGCAGATGGACGGCGCCGAAGGTGTCGTACGCGGCGTCGGCGAGGGCGGCGACCTCCTCCCGTACGCCGACGTCCACGGTGCGCGCCAGCACCTGAGCGCCGTCCGCGGCCAGCTCGTCGGCGGCGGCGCGCAGCGGCTCCTCCTCGACGTCCGCGAGGACGACCTTCAGCCCGTCCGCGGCGAAGCGGCGCGCCATGGCCAGGCCGATGCCGCTCGCGGCGCCGGTGACGACCGCGACCTGTCCCGCCGTCAGCTCCATGCCCGCTCACCTCTCCGCGCCACTCGGGCCGACCGCTTCTCCGGCCGGGGGCCGGGGCGCTGTCCTCCGGGACGACACAGCATCAGGCGCTCCCCTCGGGCGGTCCGTCGAGGATCTGCCGCGGATCGTCGTAGCGCTGGTGAATGTACGGCAGCAGGGCCTCGGCGCCGACCCGCTCGACCACCCGGCCCTGCTGGTCGGTGGTCTTCTCGCCGAGGGTGATCTCGACGAGGGTGCGTACGGGCAGGTCGGCGACGGGGTCGTACATCGACTCCCGGAGGACCACGTCCCCGGTGACCTGCTCCAGTTTGCGGACCTTCTCGTTGCGGACGCAGTGCACCAGCACGGGGTCGATGTCGAAGCCCGAACCGTCCACGGCGGGCAGGAACTTGAAGTAGAAGTCGGTCTTGCGTACCGGCTCGGGGACCGGCAGCGGGCCGTTCACCGCGCCGCGGACCTCGACGAAGGCGATGCCGTGCCGGGCGAGCGCGGCACGGACGACCGGGCCGTCACGTTCGACGGTGACCTCGCCCAGTTTCTTGGGCTCGCCGAAGACCTCGCGTCCGCCGATGAGGGCCCGCTCGTGGGTCATCGGCATGACGAGCGGATACCAGCCGTCGACGCCGTGGTGTGTGGCCGCGACGGCGACCGAGCCGGCGCCCAGCGGGTAGCCGGGCAGGTCGACCTTGCTGATGGTGGCCCGGACCAGCGGGCGGCCGGAAGGTTTGAGCGGCGGCGGCAGGACGGCCGCGACCGCGTCCGGGTCGCTCTCCCAGACGGCCACCACGCCGGTGGACCAGATGTCGGGGAGCTTCGAGCTCGCGGTGCGCGCCGCGGTGATCTCCGCCTCGGTGCGCGCTCCGTAGCGTATGCGTGCCATGTCGTACCACCCTTCGTCGGCGATGACTTGCGGGGGTCGTTCGAGGCGCCTGTAACACTGTTACACCGTGCCGGATGAAGGGTAAAGGGCCTTGCATCAACGGGAGTTGGGGGATAGTTGAGGAATATGACACGTACTGCGCTGACCGGCGAAGAAGTCCTCGCGGCCGCCGCCCGGCTGGTCCGGGCACAGGGCCCGGCGGCGCTGACCATGCGCCGGCTCGCCACGGAACTGGGCACCGCCGTCACCTCCATCTACTGGCACGTCGGCAACCGCGAGTCGCTGCTGGACGCCCTCGTCGAGCGCACCGTCCGCGAGATGGGCGAGATCCACCCCGTCGGGCACACGCCGCATGCCCGGATCGTCTCGGTCGCCCGCGCCCTGCGTACGGCGCTGCGCGAGCGCCCCCAGCTGATCGCGATGGTGCACGAACGCGGCCTGACGGAGCGGATGTTCCTGCCCGCGCAGCAGGCGCTGGTCCATGAGATGCACACCGCCGGGCTGCGCGGGGAGCTCGCCGCGGAGGCGGTGCGCGCCGTCCAGTTCCAGGTCGTCGGCTTCGTCCTGGTCGAGCGCAATCGCGAACGGTCGCCGGAGCAGCACCCGAGCGAGGGCGAGCTGTGGGACTCCCCCACCGCCGGGCACGATCCGGCGCTGGCCCGCGCGCTGGCCGGCCCGGTCGACGCCGAGCGACTGTTCGTCGTCTCGCTGGAGGCGCTGGTGACGTCGCTGCTCAGCCCAGGGGAACCCGTCGGCGGGCCCGCCGGCTGAGCGCCCTTGAAGCGCCGCCCGCAGCGGCGCGGCGGCGCACCGTCAGCGCCCGTGACGAGCCGGGTAATTGTAGGGGCAGCGGGCGCCCGGCCGCGCACCACGCGCGGCGGCGGTTCGGTGGCTGTCGGTGGGGGCCCGTATCCTCAGGGACCATGCTCGAAGACCGCATGCCAGCAGCCGACCCGATCGCGCCGAAGATCGGGCAGCAGCCGGGCCCGCAGACGCCGCCGGCTCCCTGGCCGACCGCGTATCCCCAGGGATACGCGGTGGTCGACGTGGAGACCACCGGCCTGGCCCGCGACGACCGGATCATCTCCGCCGCCGTGTATCAACTCGACGCACAGGGCGAGGTCGAGGACCACTGGTACACCCTCGTCAACCCGCAGCGGGACCCGGGGCCGGTCTGGATCCACGGTCTGACGAGCGCGGTGCTCGCCGACGCCCCGCTCTTCCCCGAGATCGTCCCGGAGCTGTCCAAGCGGCTGGAGGACCGGGTGCTGGTCGCGCACAACGCCATGTTCGACTGGTCGATGATCGCCCGCGAGTACGCCCGCGCCGCGGCGACCGCCCCGGTGCGCCAGCGGCTGTGCACCATCGCACTCTCCAAGGAGCTGCGGCTCCCGCTGCCCAACCACAAGCTGGAGTCGCTCGCCGCCCATTACGGCGTGGTGCAGGAGCGCGCCCACCATGCGCTGGACGACGCCCGGGTACTCGCCGAGACGTTTCGTCCCAGTTTGCGGCGGGCCGCGCAGGAAAATCTGCGGCTGCCGCTGCTGAGCTGCCAGCCGCTGACGGAGTGGTCGGACACCCCCGCGCCCCGCCAGCACGCCAGCGCCTCGTCGTACCGCCCCACCTCCTGGCGGCCGTCCCGTAAGCGCCCGGCGTGCCCGTATCCCAACCCGGGGCGCTATGAGGCGGGTGGCCGGCTCGTCCAGGGGATGCGGGTCGCCTTCTCGGGCGACACCTCCGTGGACCGTGAGCTGCTGGAGGACCGTGCCATCGAGGCCGGCCTGCATGTCGCCACGAGCGTGTCCCGGCTGACCAGCCTGCTGGTGACCAATGACCCCGACGCGCCGACCTCCAAGACCGCCAAGGCCGCCTCGTACGGCACGGTCGTGATCGACGAGGCGGCGTTCATGCAGCTGCTCCAGGACGTCGAGCCGGCAGCCACGGCGCCTGCTTCCGGGTGAAGCCCGTCCAACACACCCGCCGGCACCTCGCCCCGCGCGGGCGCCGCCCGCACCCTGTGGCGCATGGCACGTTGTGAGGTCTGCGGAAACGAATACGGCATGACGTTCGAGGTGCACGCGCAGGGCGCGGTGCATGTCTTCGACTGCTTCTCCTGCGCCATCCACCGCATGGCGCCGATCTGTGAGCACTGCCGGTGCCAGATCATCGGCCAGGGCGTGGAGGCGGACGGGAAGTGGTACTGCGGTGCGCACTGCTCCCGCTCGGACGGGAAAGTGGGCATCGTCGACAGGGTCTGACCGGGGGATCCGGGAGACGTCCCGGGAGCCGGTCCACCCGATCGGTGCGGCCCGGCGGCCGGACCCGCCGCTCGGGGGCCGGGGTGCCCCAGGTACCGTCGAAGCCGTGTACCGCTTCCTGTTGTCCCGGCAGTGGGTGATCGTCACCCTCGTGGGTCTTGTGCTGATCCCCGTCATGATCAAGCTGGGCTACTGGCAGCTCCACCGCCATGAGCACAAGGTGGCGCAGAACCAGCTCATCGCGAGCAGCCTGGCCGCCCGGCCGGTCCCGGTCGCCGAGCTGACCGCCGTCGGCCGGGTGCTGCCCCACCACGACATGTGGCGCACGGTCACCGCCACCGGCACCTACGACACCGCGCACGAGGTCGTGGTCCGCCAGCGGACCGCCGCCGACGAGCAGAGCATCGGCTACTACGTCCTGACCCCGCTGGTCCTCGGCAACGGCGACGCCGTGCTGGTCAACCGCGGCTGGATCTCGGCGGGCAACGACCTCACCAAGTTCCCGGACGTACCGGCCGCCCCCAAGGGCAAGGTCACCGTGACCGGCCGGATGATGGCCGACGAGACCACCGCCGTCAGCGGCATCAAGGACACCCGGGGCCTGCCCGCCCGCCAGGTCATGCTGATCAACAGCAAGGAGCAGGCGAAGCGGGTCGGCCGGCCGATGCTCGGCGGCTATATCGAGCAGACCGCGCCCAAGCAGTCCGGCGGCACGCCGGAGCTGGTCCCCGAGCCGGACCATGACTCCATCGGCCCGCACATGGCGTATGCGATCCAGTGGTGGCTGTTCGCGGCGGCGGTACCGGTCGGCTGGGTCGTCCTCGTACGCCGTGAGCGCCGCGACCGTGCGGCGGCCGCGGCCAAGGAAGCCGAGGAAGCCGAGGGTCCTCAGGAGGCGGCGAGCGCCCCGGACGCGCAGGCCGGCGGGCAGACCGCGGATGTTGCCGGGTCCGGGGAGACCGAGGCGGCCGGCGACGCCGCGACGCCGGCCCCGGCGGGCCCGTAGCCCGGACAGCCGCCACCCCCGCGTAGCGCATCCACCAGGCGGGAAGGGGCGCTGAGTGCACCCACATATCGAGGACTATGCGCTCATCGGCGATCTGCAGACCGCCGCACTCGTCGGCCGCGACGGCTCCATCGACTGGCTGTGCCTGCCCCGCTTCGATTCCGGCGCCTGCTTCGCCGCCCTCCTCGGCACCAAGGAGAACGGCCACTGGGGGCTGGCACCGCAGTCCCCCGATGCCCGCGCGCGGCGCTCCTACCGTGGCGATTCGCTGATCCTCGACACCGTCTGGGAGACCCCCACGGGCAGCGTCCAGGTCACCGACTTCATGCCGCAGCGCGACCGCGCGCCCGATGTCGTACGGATCGTCGAGGGCCTCAGCGGCAGCGTCGAGATGCGCGGGGTGCTGCGGCTGCGGTTCGACTACGGGCGGGTGGTGCCCTGGGTGCGCGCCGCCGAGGGCTGCCGGGTCGCGATCGCCGGGCCGGACTCGGTGTGGCTGCGCACCCCGGCCCAAGGCCGCACCTACGGCAAGGACTTCAGCACCCGTTCGGACTTCACCGTCGCCGAGGGCGAGCGCACCGCGTTCGTCCTGACCTGGCACCCCTCGCACGAGCCCCGGCCGATCCAGATCGACCCGTTCCAGGCGCTCCAGGACACCCTGGAGGACTGGCACGCATGGTCCGCGCGCTGCCGCTACAACGGCCCGTACCGCGAGGCCGTGATCCGCTCACTGATCGTCCTCAAGGCCCTCACCTACGCGCCCACCGGCGGTATCGTCGCGGCGCCCACCACCTCGCTGCCCGAGGAGCTGGGCGGCGTACGCAACTGGGACTACCGCTACTGCTGGCTGCGCGACGCCAGCCTCACCCTGAACTGCCTGCTCTCCGCCGGATATCTGGAAGAGGCCGGCGCCTGGCGGGACTGGCTGCTGCGCGCGGTGGCCGGCGCCCCCGACGATCTGCAGATCATGTACGGGCTGGCCGGTGAGCGACGGCTGCCGGAGGCCGAGCTGCCGTGGCTGGCCGGATACCTCGACTCCGCACCCGTACGCATCGGCAACGCCGCCGTCGAACAGCGGCAGCTCGATGTCTACGGCGAGGTGATCGACTCCTTCCACATCGCGCGCACGGCCGGGCTGCCGGCGGAGCCGCACGCCTGGAGCATCCAGCGCGCGCTGGTGGACTACCTGGAGTCCACCTGGCGCGACCCCGACGAGGGGCTGTGGGAGATCCGCGGGTCGCGCCGGCACTTCGTGCACTCCAAGGTCATGGCCTGGGTCGCGGCCGACCGGGCGGTGCGGACGATCGAGGCGTACCCGAAGCTCGGCGCGGACCTCGACCGCTGGCGGGCGATGCGCGACGAGGTCCACCGGGAGGTGTGCGCGCAGGGGTACGACGCCGACCGCGGCACCTTCACCCAGTTCTACGGCTCCACGGAACTGGACGCCGCGACCCTGCTGATCCCCCGTGTCGGCTTTCTGCCGGCCGACGACCCGCGGGTCGTCGGCACCATCGACACGGTGCGCAGGGAGCTGTCGCACGACGGTCTGCTGCGCCGCTACAGCACCGAGGACAGCTCGGTCGACGGGCTGCCGGGCAGCGAGGGCGCGTTCCTGGCCTGCTCGTTCTGGCTCGTCGATGCGCTACAGCTGAGCGGCCGGCGGGACGAGGCCCGGGAGCTGTTCGAGCGGCTGCTGGCGCTGCGCAACGATGTGGGGCTGCTCTCCGAGGAGTACGACCCGGCCGCGCGGCGCCAGCTGGGCAACTTCCCGCAGGCGTTCAGCCATATCGGCCTGGTGGGGACCGCCTTCGGGCTGCTCGACGGGGCAGGGGCAGACTAGGGCCATGGATTTGGGACTCACCGACCGGACATACATCGTCACCGGAGCGACCCGCGGCCTCGGTTTCGCCACCGCCCGTGAACTGGTCGCCGACGGCGCCAACGTCGTGATCAGCGGACGCACCGAGGAGAGCGCGGCCGCGGCGGCCGCCTCGCTCGGCGCGCGCGCCCACGGGGTGGCGGCCGACAACGCGGACGCGGATGCCGCCGACCGCCTGGTGGCCGCGGCC
>NZ_QUAC01000141.1 GCF_003389455.1 Streptomyces inhibens
GTGGGTTTTCGGACTGCTTCGCTTTACGTCCGAAAACCCACCCCGGAGGCCCCGCCCCCTTCCGTGAGTGAACGGGGCCCCGCCCCGGTGGGGAGATGGTAAAGACCAGCAGAAGCTCGGCTGCGCCCGTGAGGGTCAGCGGGCGGATGTCCGGTGGAGTACGAGGAGGTCTGCGGCGCCGCCGAGGATGACGTAGGTGGATCTGGGGTGGCGGGCGGTGGCGTCGGTGAGGGCCTGTCGTGGGGTGCGGTTGTCGTGCAGTTGCACGGCTATGTAGTCGGGGGCGAGACCGCCGGTGTCGCCGGTCCAGAAGACCCGGGTGCGGCCGGTGAGGCGGCTCAGCGGCCGGATGTCGGACTCCACGCTCGCGCCGTCGGGTATCCGGTCGAGCAGCCGCTCGGCGGCGGTGACGGTGGCGGGTTTGCGGTAGGTGGCGCCCTCGGTGAGGCGGGCCAGGGGGAGTGCGGTGGTCAGCGCGAGGGCGGCGGCCAGCACGGCGGCCGGCAGATGGTGGGCGTACGAGCGCAGCCAGGGGCGGGTGGAGACCCGGGCCTGCGGCAGGGCGTCGACCAGGGCGAGGAAGACCACCGGCATCAGAACGGCGTTGTAGTGCCAGTCGATGCCCCAGTAGTGCGGCTCGTGGGAGAGGAACCGCCAGCCGAGGGTGGGCAGCGCGACCAGGAGGAGGGGGGAGCGCAGGGCGAGCAGACCGGTGGTGGGCAGCAGGACCCAGAGCGTGGTGCGCAGGGCGGTGTCGAGGGGGATGGTGGCGCCGCCGCCGTCGGCACCGAATTTGCTCCAGTAGTCGTACGAGCCGGAGCCGTTGAAGCCGGGGATGATCACGCCGAGGGTGACGGCGGTGGCGCTGAGGCCGAACGCGACCAGACCGATGCTCAGGGGGCTGGCGCGGCGGGTGCGGATCAGGGCGAGCGCGCCGATGGCGGCCGCGGTGACCCCCAGGTCCTCCTTGACCAGCACCAGGGGCGCGGCCCAGCACACCGCCGCGGTCCAGCGTCCGCGCAGCACGGCCTCCAGTGCGAAGGCGATCAGTGGCAGCGCGAAGGCGATCTCGTGGAAGTCGAAGTCGACGGCCTTCTGTACGCCCCAGGACAGGCCGTACGCGGCGCCGAGGGCCAGGCCGGGGAGCCGGCCCAGGTAGCGGGCGGCGGCGCGGGCGACCGGTATCGCGGACAGCGCGAACAGCGCGGCCTGGGCGATCAGCAGGGTCAGGGGTGAGGGGAACAGCCGGTAGAAGGGCGCGAGCACGATCAGGACCGGGCTGAAGTGGTCGCCGAGGATGTTGGTGCCGGGGCCCTTGAGGTCGACGATCGGCGCCTGGAAGTGGGCGTAGCCCCGTACGGCCTGTTCGAAGATGCCCAGGTCCCAGGAGGAACTGCCCATCGAGCGGAAGCGGCAGACGGCCAGCAGGGCGTACGCGACGAACAGGAACGCGGCGGTCCAGTACGGGTCGAGGTGCGGGGCGCGCAGCGGGACCGTGCGGTCGCGCAGTCGGCGGGCGGTGCGCCGCAGGGCACCGGGGTGGTCCGGCGGTGTGCCGGTGGTCGCGGTCGCGGGGCCGGCCGGGGCGGCCCGGGGCGGTGGCACGGTGCCGCCGTCTTCCCCCGGACTCCGTCCGGCGGCACCGGCCGTTGCTGCGGCCGTGTCCATGCGGGTCCTCACTCTCAACTGCCGAAAAGATACTCGAAGCGGCGAGCCGGGCCGCCGCTCCGTGTGCCCGCCTCCCCCGTAGCCTCAACGGCACGGGTGGGGGTGCCCCTGGTGGCAGCCGGGGGAGCCGCCCCAACCCCGTCCCTACGCTCCCGGATTGGACGCCCGCTTTGATACGGACCGCGCTTCCCGTGACCGCCGCCACCGTGCTGGCCGCCCTGCTGATCCTCACCGGCTGTGCCCCGGACGACACCTGGGGCGGCAGTGGTTCAGACGCCGCGGAGAGCCCGTCCGTTCCCGCGGGGGAGGCGGGCCCGGGCAGCGCGCTGCGGGCCGTCGCCTCGCTGGACGTCAAAGGCCGGGCCCCGAAGACCGGTTACGCCCGGGACCGGTTCGGCTCGGCCTGGGCGGACACGGACGGCAACGGCTNCGAAGACCGGTTACGCCCGGGACCGGTTCGGCTCGGCCTGGGCGGACACGGACGGCAACGGCTGCGGAACGCGGGACGACATCCTCAAGCGGGATCTGCGGGGCACGGCGTTCCGCGGCGGCAACTGCGTCGTCGTGTCCGGAACGCTGCCGAAGGACCCGTACACAGGGGAGTCGGTGCGCTACCGGCGCGGCCGCAGCAAGGTCGATATCGACCATGTGGTGGCGCTGTCGGACGCCTGGCAGAAGGGCGCGGGGCAGTGGCCGGGGCGTAAGCGGGTGGCGCTGGCCAATGACCCGCTGAATCTGATCGCGGTCGACGCGTCGGCGAACCGTCGGAAGAGCGACGGGGACGCGGCGACCTGGCTGCCCGCGTACAAGGCGTACCGCTGCACGTACGTCGCGCGCCAGGTGGCGGTGAAGAAGAAGTACCGGCTGTGGGTGACGCGGGCCGAGAAGGACGCGATGGTGCGGGTGCTGAACTCCTGCCCGGGCGAGCGGCTGCCGGGCGGTGGCAGTCCCACGGAGGCGCCGGCGCGGTTCTCGGCGAAGTAGCGCCGCACACACGGCCGTCGGCCCGGGACCGCGAGGTTGCGGTGCCGGGCCGACGGCCATGTGCGGAGGGGGAGGGGAGCCCTTTGCTCAGAGGGTCAGCTTCCAGTTCACGGCGTCGAGCAGGAGGTCCGGCGTGACCTCGACGTCGAGCTGCTTGGCGGTGGGCGGCGCGTCGAAGACCAGCTCCACGTTGGCGGTGGCGCCGGGGCGGATCGAGTTGCCGAAATCGTGGTGCAGGATGCCGTGCTTGTCGTCGTCGACCTCCGGGGCCTCCTTGCCGTTGACCCGGCCCTTGGTCTGGACGAGGGGCTTGTCGAACGGCTTGCTGCCGGTGTTCTTGATCGTGACGGTGAGCTTGTAGGCCTTGTTGCCGTCGGTGTGGCCGCTGACGAGGGTGCTCGGGTCGACGGTGTACGGGGTCGCCTTCGAGACGGTCACCTCGACGCCGTTGTTGTACTTCGCCGTGTCACCCGGGCCGAGGTCCTTGGCGCTCTGGCCCGAGCCGCCCTTCGGCTGGCCGCTGGAGCTCTCCACCTGCTTGTTGATCTCGTCGACCGCCTTGTTGACCGCCAGCACGGTGACGATGATGCCGACGATCGCAAGGATGATCGCGAGGCCACCCAGGATCGTGCCGGTCACGGCCACGCCCTTGTTCGTGGCCTGGCCCTTCTTGGCGCGGCTGAGGCCCACCAGGCCGAAGATCAGGGCGAGGATGCCCAGCGGTCCGGCCAGCCAGAACAGGACCATCGGGATGCCGCTGAGCGCGCCGATGATGCCGAGGATCAGGGCGGCGACGCCGAGCCCGTTGCGGGCCGCCTGGGGGGCGTGAGCGCCGGTGGGCCCCTGGGGGGCGGGCTGGTAGTGCATCTGCTGAGACATGCGAAGGGGCCCCTTCCGGGCACTCGGATCGATTTCCGCCGAAGCGATGGGTCAATAACAACAGAGGCTGTGAACCGAGTCAACATGAATGAGTGAACTCGATGAGTTCACGCTGTGAAGGTGGGTGTTGAGGGTGCATGGGTATGCTTGCCGACACAGCTGTCGGGGGTCACGGGATGGGAGTCAGCCAGGTGCCGGACAACGCATCGCCGGACAATGCGACGGACACCAAGGCGGCGGATACCGGCGCGGGCGGCCGCCCGACCGAGGTGACCGCCGCCGGGATCGCCCGGCTCGCCGGCGTCGGCCGGGCCGCCGTCAGCAACTGGCGGCGCCGGCACGCGGACTTCCCCAAGCCGGTCGGCGGCACCGAGACCAGCCCCGCCTTCGCCCTCGGCGATATCGAGCAATGGCTGCGTGAGCAGGGCAAACTCGCCGAGGTGCCGCCGCGCGAGCGGGTCTGGCAGCAGCTCGTCGGGCACCCGGCGGGCGCCGCGGCCGCGCTACGGCAGGCCGGCGCCGTGCTGCTGCTGGTCCGCGAACGGCCGGCGGCCTGGCAGCAGCTGCGCGGCGCCGCCGACGACGCCGAACTGACCGGCGTACTGCCCGCGATGCTCGACGCCGTCCTCGCCTCCCGGCTCGGCCCGGAGCACCCTGTACGCGGACTGACCCGCGAGGCGCTCGCTCCGTCCGCCGCGCTGGTACGGGCCGCCGGCGACCTCGCGGCCGTGGAGGGCGCCCCCGAGGCGTACGCCTTCCTGCTCGGCCGCCACCTGGACGCCAACCCCCGGCAGTACACCCTGACCCCACCCGGGCCGGCCGCGCTGATGGCCGAACTGGCCGCCCTGGCAGGCCCGTTGGGCACCGTCCTCGATCCGGCCTGCGGCGCCGGCGGCCTGCTGACCGCCGCACAGGAGCGGGCCGGTGAACAGTCCGCCGCCGACGGCACCGACGGCGGCCCGGTCACCCTGCACGGCCAGGAGGCCGACCCCGACCTCGCCGCGCTCACCGCGCTCCGCCTCGCCCTGAACACCCCCGACGCCCAGGTCCGGGTGCGCGCCGCCGACACCCTGCGCGCCGACGCCTTCCCGCAGCTCACCGCCGACGCCGTCCTGGTCCACCCGCCGTTCAACGAACGCAACTGGGGCCACGACGAACTGGCCTACGACCCCCGCTGGGAGTACGGCTTCCCGGCCCGTACGGAATCCGAACTGGCCTGGGTCCAGCACGCGCTGGCCCGGCTCCGCGAAGGCGGCACCGCCGTCCTCCTGATGCCGCCCGCCGCCGCCTCCCGCCGCTCCGGCCGCCGGATCCGCGCCGACCTGCTGCGCCGCGGCGCGCTGCGCGCCGTCATCGCGCTGCCCGCCGGCGCC
>NZ_QUAC01000138.1 GCF_003389455.1 Streptomyces inhibens
CCGCCCGGTCGCGCGCGAGGGCCGGCGGCCGAGGCCGTACCGGGCGACGGCCGCGGCGGCGCAGTGGAGCGCGGCGCCCGCGAGCAGGGTGCCGCGCGCCGACAGGGTGCTCACCAGGACACCGCCCACCGCGAACCCGCCGATCTGCATGACCCCGCCCGACATGTTGAGCACCGAGCGGCCGAGCAGATACCCCTCGCGCGCGAGGATCTCGTCGAGCAGCCCGTAGCGCACCCCGCCGCCCAGCGAGCCCGCCGTCCCCAGGCCCAGAAGGACGGCGAACGCCGCCCAAACGGGCAGCCCCGGGACGGCCTGGACGGCGGTGCCCAGGCCGAGTACCAGCGCCAGGCCGGTCAGCGCGGCGCGCGGCGGCAGCCGGTCGGCCGCCGACAGCAGCGTCGCCGCGCCGATCACCTGGGCGAGCGACGGGCCGAACATGGCGAGGGCGGAGAGCAGCGGCGAGCCGGTCGCCGCGTAGATCTGTGTGCCCAGGGCCGGCCCGCTCACCGTCTGGGCCGCCACCTGGAAGGAGGAGGTCAGGAAGAACGGGGTGAACTCCGGTGTACGGAAGAGCTGTCGGTAGGTGCGCATGAGCCCGGAGTCTCGGTGGCCGCTCCGCCCGGGAGTTACTGTTTCGCGGGTCGGCGAAACAAAGGTGAGCGCTGGGTACGGAGGCGGGCGGGGGACATGGGCTGGTGGGAGATCAGCGCGGACACCCTCGCCGGAAGCCGCTTCGTGATCTCTCCTCTCGCCGAGGCCATCGCCGGCCTCAAGACCCTCCAACGGGGAACGGCCGCGCACCCGGGCGAGCGTGCCTGGCTCGACACCCATCTGCCCGCCTACCGGGAGCGGCTGGCAGGCGACCCGCTCACCGCGCTCCTCGTCCGGGCCGCCCTGGGACACCGCTGGAACGCCACCTTCCTCACCCCCACGCCGACCGGCGACGGGCAGGCGTCGGAGGCCGCTGAAACCCCGTCCCTCGACCAGGAGTTGGCCCGTCTGCGCGAGACGCCGCCCGCCACCGCCCGCGCCGACCTGACGGTATCCCTGGGCGGCCGCCCGCTCCCCGGCCCGCTGCGGCGCGCCGACGACCTGCCGGGGCGCACCGCCGACCTCCTGGAGTGGGTATGGCGGGCAGCGGTGCTGCCCTACTGGCCGCAGCGCCGGCGGATCATCGAGGCCGATGTCCTCGCGCGCACCGCCCAGTTGAGCCGGGGCGGCTGGGCCGCGGCCCTCGCCGATATGCGCCCCGGGATGCGCTGGCTGGGCGCGAACCGGCTGCAGATCACCACGTACGACCATCCGCCGCGCGAGCTGTCCGGAGCGGGCGCGCAGCTGCTCTTCGTCCCCGTCACCCCGCACCAGACGTGGCTCTCGTGGGACGTTCACCCGCCCCGCTGCGGGGGTGTTGCCGGCCGGAGGCCGGGCGAGCGCCGCTCCGCCGTGGTGTATCCGTGCTCGGGCGCGCTGGCGGAGGCGGGCCGGGCGCCGGTGCCGGGGGCGCTGGGCGCCTTGCTGGGACCCGCGCGGGCGTGCGTGCTGGTCCTGCTCGGCAGTCCCAAGAGCACCACGCAGCTGGTGGCGCTGACCGGCCAGGGCCTGGGGTCGGTGGGCCGCCACCTCAAGGTCCTGCTCGATGCCCGGCTGATCGGCCGCCGACGGACCGGGCGGTCCGTGCTCTACTACCGGACGGCGGCCGGCGAGGTCCTGGTGGCGGCGCAGACGGGCGGGTGAGTCCCCTGGACCCGCCTACTCCACGCGCCTACTCCACGCGCCCGCTGAACCCGCCTACTTGACTCGCCCGCTCCGCCCGCCTATTTCACGCGCTCGATGCACGCGCCCACTTGACCCGCCTACTTCACGCGCCTACTTCACGCGCCCGCTTCACGCGCCTACTTCACGCGCCTACTTGCCCCGCCGCTCCCCCCGTCCACTACACGCGTCCGCTGAACCCGCCTACTTGCCCCGCCGCTCCCCCCGCCCACTACACGCGTCCTCTGAACCCGCCCGCTACACCCGCCCACCCCCCGAAGGGGGGTGGGCGGCGGGGAAAAACCTAAGGGGCCCGCATGTGGCGCTGACACGTCAAAAATCATGAGGTGTCTGCCTTGTTCTCTCTTGCTCTCTTCAGGGGCCCGTGCCTCAATGGTCTGCGATTCAGGTTGCTGACCATCCATCAGATCCCGGCGGTGGTCGGCACGGGGTCCGACCGCGGGCCCCGCGTGCTGCCTGTCGTTCCCTCACGTACCCCTCGACGGCCGGTGTCACGGGCCTGCACCCCCCTCACGAAGGCGGTACCCCCATGCGACACGTCGGACAAGGCAAACTCGGCATCGGAACGGCGCTCGGCGTCGCCATCGCCGCCGCGGGCACGCTCGCGATGGCGCCGGCCGCGACCGCGGTGGCACCCACACCCGACACGGCCACCCTCTCGTTCGACTGCGGTTCCTACGGCTCCGGTACGGCAACGCTCACCGCGACCCAGGACGGCACCTCCGCCACCATCAGCCTGTCCACATCGGCGATCACCTCGCCCATAGACATCGGAGCGAACTCGGTCACGTCCACCCTGACGCTCACCAAGAACGGCTCCGGTACGACGGAGTTCACCGGCAGCGCCAACCCGGCGATCCCGGCCGGCAGCCAGGTCTCCACCGGTCCGCTCAGCGGCACGGTCGCCGCGGGCGACAGCCTGGAGGCCACGTCCCTGAAGGTCGTGGTGCTGGGGATCACGGCCACCTGCAACGCCACCTCGGCGCAGTCCCCGGGACCGTTCGTCTTCTGACGGACAAAAGCGGGGACCGACCGGCCCGCGCCCGTCGGTCCCCGCACCTCGCCGCGCCCGGTCAGCGGGCCCCGCTCACGGCTGCTTGCGGCCGTTCTCCCTGTCGGAGGTCTCGCCGTCCGCCTGCGCCAGGTTCGAGTGGCGGTAAGAGTACGAGAAGTAGATGACCATGCCGATCAGGAACCAGACCACGAACCGCACCCAGGTCTGCCATTCCAGGAAAGTGATCAGCCAGATCGAGAAGCACACCCCGATCGCCGGCACCACCGGCATCCCCGGCGTACGGAAGGTCCGCGGCAGTTCGGGGCGCTTGTAGCGGAGCACGATCACCGCGACGCAGACCACCACGAACGCCAGCAGGATGCCGATGTTCGTCAGCTCGGCGGCCTCGCCGATCGGCAGAAAACCCGCGATGACCGCGGACGCGACGCCGACGATCCAGGTCACCCGGGTCGGTACATGGTGCTTGGGGCTGGTCCTGGCGAACCACTTCGGCAGCAGCCCGTCCCGGCTCATCGAGAACCACACCCGGGTCACCCCGAGCATGAAGGTGAACATGACGGTCAGGATGCCGATGATCGCGCCGACCGCGATGACATCCGCGAGCCCGCTCAGCCCCACCGACTTGAACGCCGACGAGAAGCCGCTCTCCGGGTCGATGTCCTTGTAGTTCTGCATACCCGTCAGCACCAGGCAGGCCAGGACGTAGAGCACCATCGAGATCGCCAGCGAATACATGATCGCTTTCGGCATATGGCGCTGGGCGTCCTTGGACTCCTCGGCCGCGGTACTCATCGCGTCATAGCCGAACACCGCGAAGAAGACGGTGGCCGCGCCGGTGAACGCGCCGCTCACCCCGAACGGGAAGAACGGCGTGTAGTTCGCGCTCTTGATGTGGAAGAAGCCGACCGCGATCACGACGATGACCACCAGGACCTTCAGGGCCACCACGATCGTCTCGAAGCGCGCGGCGTTCTTGATGCCCAGCGTCAGCAGATAGGCGATCAGCAGGCACAGCACCGCGGCGAAGAGGTCCACCCGGTGTCCCGGGCCGGTCCCCGGCGCACCCAGCATCCAGGCGGGCAGATCGAGGCCCATCTCGCCGAGCAGAAAGCCGAAATAGCCGGAGATGCCGATCGCGACCACCGCCACGATCGCGGTGTACTCCAGCAGCAGATCCCAGCCGATGAACCAGCCCGCCACCTCACCGAGGACCGCATAGCCGTAGGTGTAGGCCGAGCCCGCCTTCGGGATCAGCCCGGCGAATTCGGCGTACGAGAAGGCGGCCGCGGCGCTCGCGATGCCGGCGATGAGGAAGGAGACCAGGACCGCGGGCCCGGCCTTCCCGTTCGCGACGGCGCCGGCCAGCGTGAAGATGCCCGCGCCGATGATGCCGCCGACGCCGATGGCCGTCAGCTGCCACAGCCCGAGCACCCTGGTGAGCTGCTGGCTTGCGGTGCCTTCCGCCTCTTCAATGTGTTCGATCGGTTTGCGGCGCAATACGCCCTGTCCCGCGCGCAGCCCCATGCGTCATCCCTCCGTACGCTCGGTCGTGGTCCGACGGCGGATCATCATGGACCCTTGGGCGCAACTAAGGAAGGCGACTCCCTAGTAGCGCCGGGACTCGCCGGGAGACGTACACGGGAGGGGTTCAATCGGGTGTCAATCGGCGTCCTCCAGCCGGAACCCGACCTTCAGACCGACCTGGTAGTGGTCGATTTCGCCGTCGACGATGTGCCCGCGGACCTGGGTGATCTCGAACCAGTCCAGGTTGCGCAGGGTCTGCGAGGCACGCTTGATGCCATTCCTGATCGCGGCGTCCACGCTCTGCTGGGACGTACCGACGATCTCGGTCACGCGATACGTGCGGTCGGTCACGGTGGTCTCCCTCGGCCGGGGCGGCGCTCCGCCCGTCCACCTCCCACCGTGCCTCAGGGCTGCGCACCCCACCAGCGGAGTGACCCGGCGGGGGCGTTCTAGGGGACGACCGTGACCGGCCACCGCCCGGCCTTGACCAGGCGTACCGCGACCGAGCCCATGATGCGGTGCCCGGCCGACTCCGAGGCGCCGACCACCACCGCGTCGGCCTTCAGCTCGTCGGCCATTTGCACCATGCCGTTGTACGGGTCGCCGCGCAGGGTGTGGAACTCCCAGCGCACGTTGTATATCCCCTGCAGCCGGTCGGTCGCCTTGCGGATCTCGGCCATCAGCTCCTCGGCGACCTCGTTCGTGGCGTCCATGACGGGGGCGCCCATCGTCGCCCCGGCCGGCAGCACCGGCTGGACATAGACCAGGACCAGCTTCGAGGCCTGCCGCCTGGCCAGACCGGCCGCATACGCGGCGGCGCGCCAGGACGAGTCGGAGCCGTCGATGCCGACGACGATGACCTTCGGGCCGTCCGTTCCGCGCTCGAACTGCGCGGCTGCGTTCTCCTCCACACCACGGAGGTTATCCGCACATGCGTGCTGCCGGACCTCCGGGCCACGCCGGCGCGCGCCGCTGACCCGGTGCGGACCCGGTGCGGATCCGTTGCCGACCCGCGGCGGGCCCGCCGCGCGGCGCCGTCAGGCGGGGGCCGGCGGCCAGCTGTCGGGCGCCAGCACGCCCAGCACATATGCCCTGGCGACCAGCGCGGTACGGCCCTGCACCCGCCAGCGGCGGGCCAGCCGGGTGAGGTGGTAGTTCACCCCGTCGACGGTGAGCCCCAGCGCCGTACCGATCGACGCCGTGGTCGCGCCACCGGCGGCCAGTGCCAGGATCCGGGCCTCCACCGGGCTCGCCGAGCCGCGCGGCGCGGGCGGCGGCGGGGCGGTCTCGCGGACCCGCAGCAGCGCCAGCAGAGCGGGCGGCTGCACCGAGGGGTCGCCCACCGGATCCACCGTCAGTTCCCCTTCCCGCTCGGCCCCGTCGGACCCGGCGCGCCAGTGCACCTCGACCGGGTAGCGCGACCGGTGCCCCAGCCGCACCGCCTCGGCGATCCGCCGAAGCTGCTCCTTCGCCCGGGGCTTGAACAGATCCAGCAGATTGCGGCCGCGCAGCTGCCCGGGGGCAACGCCCCACTGTGCGGCCATCGCCGGATTGGCGATCAGCACCTCACCGTCGGCCCGGCACACCGCGATCGGTGTGGGGGTACGGTCCAGCAGGATCAGAAAGTAGTTGCGCCACGGGCCGCCCGCGTACGGCCCGGCCGGGTCGACATGTCCGCTCGCACAGGGCGGCTCGTGTGTCGTCGGCGCGTCCGTATACGACGCGTCATCGGCAGTCCCCTTGTCCATTGCCCCTTCTTCGGTCCGCGCGCAAGAGCCGGCAGCGAAAAACCACTGCACAATCATGCAGTTGCCCGTGCGTGAGCTGCCCACCGGGCCCCTCACGCTGGAGACATGACCGACACCATCGCGCTCCACAGTGACGAACGCGCCGCCGATGACGGCATTCCGGTTGCCGACATCACGGCGGCCGGGCTCACCAGCACGCCCATGCAGCAGGCCATGGATCTCGCCCGGATCCACGGCCCGGCCTACAAGCGCAGGCTCGGCGACCGCGAGACGCTGTTCCTCTCCTCGCTCGACCTGGTCACCGAGGTCGCCGACGAAAGCCGCTTCGCCAAGGGCGTTTCCGTCGTCCTGGAGAACGTCAGAGAGTTTGCCGGTGACGGTCTGTTCACCGCCTACAACGACGAGCCGAACTGGGCCAAGGCACACGAGGTCCTGATGCCGGCCTTCGCCCTCGGCTCGATGCGTACGTACCACCCGGCGATGCTCAAGGTCGCCCGCCGGGTGATGGCCAGTTGGGACCGGCGGGTGGTGGACGGCACGTCCCTCCACATCGCCGACGACATGACCCGGATGACGCTGGACACCATCGGACTCGCCGGCTTCGGCTTCGACTTCGAGTCGTTCTCCCGCGGCGACACCCCGCACCCGTTCGTCGAGGCGATGGTGCGCTGCCTGCAATGGAGCGGGAAGAAGTTCGCCCGTGACCCGCACGCCGACCACTCGGCCGAGGACGCGGCGTTCCGGGCCGACGCGGACCATCTCGCCTCCGTCGTCGACGAGGTCATCGCCGCCAGGACGGCGAGCGGCGAGAGCGGCGACGACGATCTGCTGGGCCTGATGCTCGGCGCCAGGGAGCAGGGGGACGCCGCGGCTGCCGCCGGCCCCACCCTCGACCTCGCCAACATCCGCAACCAGGTCATCACCTTCCTGATCGCCGGGCACGAGACCACCTCGGGCGCGCTCTCCTTCGCCCTGTACTACCTCCTCAAGGACCCGGTCGCGCTGCGCATGGTCCAGCGCGAGGCCGACGAACTGTGGGGCGACCAGGCCGACCCCGACCCGTCGTTCGAGGACATCGGCCGGCTGCCGTTCACCCGGCAGGTCCTCAACGAGGCGCTGCGGCTGTGGCCGACCGCCGCCGCCTTCACCCGCCAGGCCCGCGAGGACACCGTGATCGGCGGCCGCTACCCGGTCAAGGCCGGCGAGCTGGTCACGGTGCTCACCCCGATGCTGCACCGCGACCCGGCCTGGGGCGACAACCCCGAGCTGTTCGACCCCTCCCGCTTCAGCCCGGAGGCCGAGGCGGCCCGCTCGCCGCATGCGTACAAGCCGTTCGGGACCGGTGAACGCGCCTGCATCGGGCGGCAGTTCGCGCTGCATGAGGCGACCATGCTGCTCGCCCTTCTCGCGCACCGCTACCGCCTGATCGACCACGACGACTACCGGCTGCGCATCAAGGAGACGCTGACCCTCAAGCCCGACGGGTTCACGCTCACCCTGGCCGCCCGTACGCCCGCCGACCGGGCCGCGGTCCGTGCCGCGCTGGCCGTACTCCCCGGCAGCGCGGCCGGCACCGAGGACGACATCGCGACCGACGACGGGCTGCCGACCCGTGTCCCTCAGGGCACTGGTCTGCTGCTGTTGCACGGCAGCAACTACGGCACCTGCCGAGAGTTCGCCGAGCGGCTCGCCGACGAGGCCACCGGCCTGGGCTTCGCCGCCGATGTGGCGCCGCTCGACGCGTATGCCGGCGCACTGCCCGCCGACCGGCCCGTGGTCATCGTCGCCGCCTCGTACAACGGCCAGCCCACCGACGACGCTGCCGCCTTCGTCCGCTGGCTGAACACCGCGCAGGACGGCGCCGCCGCACAGGTACCGTTCGCGGTCCTCGGTGTCGGCGACCGCAACTGGGCCGCCACCTACCAGCACATACCGACCCTCATCGACGACCGGCTCGACGCGCTCGGCGCACAGCGGCTGCTGCCGCGCGCCGAGGCCGACGCCTCCGGCGATCTGAGCGGCACCGTCAAGGAGTTCACCGCGGAGCTGCGCACCCAGCTGCTGACGCGCTACGGCGACCCGGAGAGCATCGGCGCCAGCGCACCGGAGGCCGAGGACACCGGGTACACCGTCACCGAGATCACCGGCGGCCCGCTCGATGCGCTCGCCGCCCGGCACGGCCTCACCCCGATGACCGTCACCGAGGCCTATGACCTCACCGCGCAGGACTGGCCGCGGCCCAAGCGGTTCCTGCGGATCGCGCTGCCGGACGGTATCGGCTACCGCACCGCCGACCATCTCGCGGTGCTGCCGGCCAACGCCCCGGCCGCGGTCGAGCGGGCGGCCCAGGCCCTCGGCGTCGACCTGGACACCGTCCTCGCACTGCACTCCGGCCGCCGTCCCGGTCGCGACACCCTGCCCATCGACCGGCCGCTGACTGTTCGTCAACTCCTTAGCCATCACCTGGAGTTGGGCGTACGGCCGACACCCGGGCAGGTCGCCGTGCTCGCCGCGCACAACCCCTGCCCGCCCGAGCGCCACGCCCTGGAAGCCCTCGCCGAGGACGACCCGCGCACCCTGATCGAGCTGCTGGAGGCCCATCCGGCGCTGCGCGGCGCACTGCCCTGGCCGACGGTCCTGGAGCTGCTGCCGCCGCTGCGCACCCGGCACTACTCCCTGTCCTCCTCGCCCGCCACCGACCCCCGGCACGCCGATCTGATGGTCTCGCTGCTGCCCGGCGGCACCGGCTCGACCCATCTGCACACCCTGCGGCCCGGCGACACCGTCCTGGCCCGTGTCCAGCCCTGCCGTGAGGCCTTCCGCCTCGACCCGGCCGACGACACCCCGGTCATCCTGGTCGCGGCCGGCACCGGCCTCGCGCCCTTCCGCGGCGCCGTCGCCGACCGCGTCGCGGCGGGCCGGACCGCGCCCGCCCTGCTCTACTTCGGCTGCGACGATCCCACCGCCGACTTCCTGCACGCCGCGGAGTTCGCCGCCGCCGAGGCCGCCGGAGCCCTCTTGGTGCGCCCCGTCTTCAGCGCGCGTCCCGAGCACGGCCACCGCTTCGTCCAGCACCGCATCGCCGCCGAGGCGGCCGAGGTGTGGGAGCTGCTCCAGGCCGGGGCGCGGGTCTACGTCTGCGGCGACGGCAGCCGGATGGCGCCCGGCGTGCGGGCGGCGTTCCGCGAGGTGCACGGCGCGCACACCGGCGCCTCACCGCAGGAGTCCGAGGCCTGGCTGCGCGAACTGACCGCCTCCGGCCGCTACATCGAGGATGTGTACGCGGCGGGCTGAGCCCGGCCGGTCCTTTCCCCGGCGGGCTGGATCTTCCGGCCCGCCGGGGCCAAGGTGGGGTGGTGCGGCCACCGGGGCCGCACGGCTCGTCGGCCGCGATCCGGCCGGCGGACCCGACCCGGGGGGATTCACGACATGACCAAAGCCCTGATCATTGGAGGCGGCATAGCGGGGGCGGTGAGCGCGATGGCCCTCCAGAAGGCGGGCATCGACGCGGAGATCTTCGAGGCGTACCCGACCGGCGCGGACGATGTCGGCGCCTTTCTCGTCGTCTTCGCCAACGGCCTCGAAGCGCTCCGGGTGATCGACGCACACGGCCCCGTCGTCGCCCACTCCTTCCCCGCACAGCGGGTGGAGTTCTTCGGCAACGGCGGCGAACGGCTGGGGGAGCGGCCCATCGCCGGCACCGAACAGGGCACCGACCTCGGCCCGCGCACCCTGCGGCGGGCCACGCTCTACCAGGTGCTGCACACCGAGGCGGCGCGCCGCGGGATAGCCGTACGGCACGGGAAGCGGCTGGTCGGCGCGGAGACCGTGCACGGTGCAGGCGGCAAGCGGGTGGTGGCGACATTCGCCGACGGCAGCCGCGCCGAGGGCGACCTCCTCATCGGCGCGGACGGCCTGCACTCGGTCACCCGTACCCTTATCGACCCGGCCGCGCCGCGCCCGCGCTACACCGGCCAGAACACCGTCTGCGGCTACACCCGCGACGCCGGCACCCCGCTCGCGCCGGACACCTACACCATGATCTTCGGCAAGCGGGCGTTCTTCGGCTGCACCCTCGCGCCCGACGGCGAGGTCTGGTGGTTCGCCAACGTCCCCGGCACCGAGCTGGACCGCTCCCGGCCGCCGGCCGTCACCCCCGGCGCCTGGCGCGAGCGGGTCGCCGAACTCTTCGCGGACGACGACACCCCGGCCGCGGCCATCGTCCGCGCCACCGGCGACCGCGTCATCGCCTCCAACGCCTACGACATCGCCACCACGCCGACCTGGCACACCGACACCATGGTCGTCCTCGGCGACGCCGCACACGCCGCCGCGCCCAACGCCGCCCAGGGCGCGTCCATGGCCATCGAGGACAGCATCGTCCTGGCCAAGTGCCTGCGCGACGGGCCCGACCCGCACAGCGCCTTCGCCGCGTACGAGGAGCTGCGCAGGGAACGGGTGGAGAAGGTCGTCGCGGCCAGTGCCGGCATGGCCAAGCTCACCGCGTCGGGCACCACCGGCCGCCCGTCCTCCCAGGACCGGGCCGAGCGCGGCAGCGCGGGCGCCGACAACTGGCTGACGGGCTACCGGATCGAGTGGTGACGTTGCACGCGCTATTGCCGGCCGGCCCGCTCTGTGTCCCTCCCCGGCAGATGGACGACCAGCAGCGCGATTCCGGCGACCGTGACGTTACGGGTCGCCGCGTCCAGCCCGTTCCACGTCTTGGACTGCCACATGGCGAACCATTCGCCGCCTATCGCGAGGAAGCCCGCTCCGAACAGCAGCAGGATCATCAGCAGCCCTGCGGTGCTCATCCGCCGGGCAGGGGTGACGTCGCCGCGGCGCAGGCCGATGGTCCACAGTGCGGTGGCCATGACCAGTATCGCCGCGGCCGCCGTCTCCCAGGCGATGATCACCAGATAGGCGGCGTCCTGCAACGAGTGTGAGGTGATGGCCCGCCACATCAGGTCCTGGTCCTTGAACGTGGTGTCCATGGCCAGGACATGGCGGACGAATTCCCGATTGGTGTCGAAGTCGGTGATATTGCCGAAGGCGACGAGCGCGATATAGAGCGCCACCGTCCCCGTGAGCACGGTCGCCGCCAGCCGCAGTCCGGTACGCGATGTCTTGTCGAGGGTGTCCTTGTCGGTCATATGTCCTCCCCTGATCGGCCAACGTCGTGGTCTGTTTACTTTGTTTCTCTATGTTCCATCGACCTTATGGTTTCCCTCGCACCCAACTCCCGTACGCTGCTGCCCGATCGACCGGGTGACCGACCGGACGAGCGGGCGTTCGGGCATCTGGCCCGGCGGCCGAGGACCTAGGGGAAGCGGGGAACATGAACGGGAAGCGGTGTGTGGGGACGGTCGCCGTCGCGGCGGCGGCGGTGATCGCGGTGACCGGTCCGGCGGGCGCCGAACCGGCCGCCATGACATACGGCACCAGTACGTCCGTGGGCGTCCACAACGCCTACGACAAGGAGAAGTACCGCTACTTCGCGGACGCGCTGGACTCCGGCGCCGCGCTGCTCGAACTCGACCTCTGGTCCAACGGCCTGGGCAGGTCCTGGCGGGTCTCACACAGCAACCCGCTGGGGAACAGCAACAACTGCGAGGGCGCCGCGAACGCGTCGGAGCTGCGCACCAAGGACCGTAACCAGGACTTCGCCGGCTGCCTCGCCGATATGAAGGCCTGGCACGACGCCCACCCCGGCCACCGGCCCATCCTGTTCAAGGTCGAGATGAAGGACGGCTTCAACGCCAAGGGCGGCCGCGGCCCCGCCGAGTTCGACGCGCTGGTGCGGCAGAAGCTGGGCGACGCCGTCTACGGCCCCGGCGACCTCACCGCGGGACACGCCACACCCGACGAGGCGGTGCGGGCCGGCGGCTGGCCCTCGCGCGCCGATCTGGCCGGGAAGTTCCTGATCGAGCTGATACCCGGCACCGTCGAGGAGAGCAACCCGTTCGACAAGCTGTGGACCGACGTCGAGTACGCCACCCACCTCAAGAACCTTGCCGCACAAGGGAAGCTGGCACAGTCGACGGCCTTCCCCGCGGTGCACGGCGCGGCCCCCGGCGACCCCCGCGACCGCTACACCGACCCGGCGCTGCGCCCCTGGTTCGTGGTCTTCGACGGTGACGCGGCAACGTATCTGAACGGCAGTATCGACACCGCCTGGTACGACACCCGCCACTACCTCCTCATCATGACCGACGCACACAACGTTCCCCCGGCGATCGACGCCACCCACCCGACCGAGACGGAGGCGCTGGCCCGGGTCAACCAACTCGCCGCCGCGCACGCCAGTTTCGCGACCGCCGACTGGTATCCGCTGCCGTCCGTCCTCAAGACCGTGGTGCCGCGCGGGGCCTGACACCGTCGGCGGCGGCCCGGGAGCCCGGCTGCGCGGGCCGGGGGCCCGGCTGCGCGGGCCGGGGGCCCGGCTCCGAGGTCGCCCGCCG
>NZ_QUAC01000139.1 GCF_003389455.1 Streptomyces inhibens
GGCCCGCACCCCGCGGGCCGGGCTCACGGCTTTTCGGGCCGGTAGGCCATCCCCGGCTCCGGCTTCGCCGGGGAGAGCAGCTGGGACACCGTGACGACCGTATAGCCGCGCTTCTTCAGCTCCTTGAGGATGCCCGGGACGGCCGGCACGGTCCCCTTGTAGATGTCGTGCAGCAGGATGATGCCGTCCCGCTGGGTCTGTTCGAGCACCCGCTTGGTGATCAGGGCCGAGTCATTGGTCTCGTAGTCCTTGGCGGTCACGCTCCACAGGACCTGTGCCAGGCCGAGATCCTTGCTGATCTCGGAGACCTCTCCGTCGGTCCGGCCCTGCGGCGGGCGCATCAGCGTGGGCGTCTTGCCGGTGATCTTGCGGACCGCTTCCTGCACGCGGGACAGCTCCCGCTTGGCCTCTTCGGGCTTGATCTCGGTCAGGATCTGGTGCGACCAGGTGTGGTTGGCCAGCTCATGCCCCTCGGCGTCGATCCGCCGCACCTCGGCGGGGCGCTTTTCGATGTGGTTCTTGCCGAGCATGAAGAAGGTCGCGTGCACCTTCTCCTCCTTGAGGATGTCCAGCAGCCGGTTGGTGTTCTCGCTGGGGCCCGCGTCGAAGGTGAGCGCGACGCACTTGGCCTTGCGGCAGTCGACCTGCGCGTCGCCGTCCTTCGAACCCTTCGCGTTCTTGGCGTCCTTCGTCTGCACCTCCGCCGCCGAGGCGTCGGCGCGGGCGTCGGCCGGTGCCGTGACGTCGAAGCTGGCGCAACCGCTGAGGGCCAGGACCAGGGAGGTGGCCGCCAGCAGCCCGGCTATGGACGTGCGGCGGGCCGCGGGAATCTGCTTCGGCATGCGGGTCTCTCCTCGGACGTAGGCGGTCGACAACGAGCCCTTGAGCTGCGCTTTCGGGCATGGCAAAGCCGACGCGTACGGGGGCGTGCCCCGCCGCGCCGACCCTCGGGCGAAGTGGTCGAACGGACTCAAGGGACTATACACAGGCAGTACACACTGCGTGTATACGTGGGGTGTGTACGCGGAGCACGTGGAGTGCGCAGGCGTGGACTGCGCGAGAAGTGCGCGTGGAGTGCGCGAGGAGCTGCCGCCGGCGGAGGCCGTCCGCGGTCCACCCCGATCGGACGCGTCCGCCGCGACACCCCGCCCCCGCCGGGGTGGACTCGTACCGTGACCGCACCGCCGCCGGACGACTGCCTGGCCCGTAACGACTGGATCTGCGGCGACTACCTGAGCACCCGCCGGCAGATCCTGCTGGACGCGGTCGCCCAGCACATCCAGCTGACGGTGATCTCGGTGGCGCTCGGGCTGCTGATCGCGGTCCCGCTGGCGCTGCTGGCCCGGCGCAGACGCTGGACGGTGGGGCCGGTGCTCGGCATCACCACCGTCATCTACACGATCCCGTCACTGGCGATGTTCTCGCTGCTGCTGCCGTTCTACGGGCTGTCCGCCACCCTCGTCGTGGTCGGCCTCGCCCTCTACTCCCTCACCCTGCTCGTACGGAACCTTCTGGCGGGGCTGGACGGTGTTCCCGCCGAGGCCAAGGAGGCCGCCCGTGGCATGGGCTATGGGCCGCTGCGCCAACTGCTGACCGTCGAGCTGCCGCTGGCCGTACCGGCCGCGATGGCCGGGCTGCGGATCGCCACGGTCTCGGCGGTCGCGCTCACCACCGTCGGCGCGATCGTCGGGTACGGCGGGCTGGGCAACCTCATCTACGCCGGTATGAATGCGTTCTTCAAGGCGCAGGTGCTCACCGCCTCCGTGCTGTGCGTGATCATCGCGGTCGTCCTCGATCTGCTGTTGCTCGGCGCGGAACGGCTGCTCACCCCGTGGCGGCGGGCGAGCCGGCAGGCCCGGCCGCGCGGCCGGGCGGTCGCGGGGGTGAAACGGCTGGTCGCGGCCCCCGGGCGGCGGACATGAACACCCTCTCCGCGGTCTGGACATGGCTGACCACCGGCGCCAACTGGGCGGGCGAGAACGGTGTCTGGCACCGTCTTGAACAGCACGTTGTGCTGACCTTCGCCTGCCTGGTCATCAGCGCCCTGATCGCGCTGCCGATCGCGCTGACCCTCGGACACCTCGGGCGCGGCGGCGCGCTGGCCGTCAATCTCGCCAACGTGGGCCGCGCGGTGCCGACCTTCGCCGTACTCGTGCTGCTTCTGCTCACGCCCATCGGCCGGTACGGGCAGTGGCCGACCATCATCGCGCTGGTGCTGTTCGCCATCCCGCCGCTGCTGACCAATGCGTACGTGGGGATGCGCGAGGTGGACCAGGACGTGGTGCGGGCGGCGCGGGGGATGGGGATGACCGGGATGCAGCTGGTGTGGCGGGTCGAGGTACCGCTCGCCTTTCCGCTCGTGCTGACCGGCATCCGGATCGCCGCGGTCCAGCTCGTAGCCACCGCCACGCTCGCCGCGCTGGTCGGCGGCGGCGGGCTCGGCCGGATCATCACCGCGGGGTTCAACCTGGCCAGCACCCCGCAGGTGGTCGCCGGCGCGGTGCTGGTCGCGGTGTTCGCGCTGCTGATGGAGGCCGCCTTCGAACTGGCGCAGCGGTGTGCGCCGGGGTGGGCGCGGGGGCGGGCCGGGTGAGAGCCGGCGCCACGGCCGTCGCGGTCCTCACGCTGCTGGGTCTCACGGCCTGCACCAGCGGCCCCTCCCTGGAGACCCGTGCCGCGATCACCGCCTCCCCCGGGGACAGCCACGATCTGGCCATCGGCTCGGCCGGCTTCACCGAGAGCGAGCTGCTCGCCCAGATGTACGCGGCGCTGCTCCGGCACGCCGGCTACCGGACCCATGTCCTCACGGTCGGCAACCGTGAGCTGTACGAACCCGCCCTGGAAGCCGGGCGGATCGATGTCGTCCCCGAGTACGCCGCCACCTTCGCGGACTGGCTCAACGCCAAGAACAAGGGCTCCAAGGCGCCCCCGGTCGCCTCGCCCGACCTCGACGCGACGCTGCGCGCGCTGCGCCGGCTGGCCGGCGCCCGCGGCCTGACCGTGCTCCGGGCCGGCCGGGCCGTCGACCAGAACGCCTTCGCGGTCAGCGCCGCCTACGCCCGTAAGCACCACCTCAAGACCCTCAGTGACCTGGGCCGTGCCAGACTGCCGGTGCGTCTCGCGGCGGGCGATGAGTGTGTCCAGCGGCCGTTCTGCGCGCCGGGGCTGAAGAAGACGTACGGGATCAACCTCACCGCCATCGACCCGAAGGGCGTCGGCACCACGCCCGCCAAGCAGGCCGTGCAGAACGGGCAGGACCAGATGGTGCTGACCACCAGCACCGATGCCACCCTCGACCGGTTCGGTCTGGTGCTGCTCGCCGACGACAAGAAGCTGCAGAACGCCGACTACGTCCTCCCCGTCGTCAACCGTGCCCGTGCGGGCGGCGAACGGCCGGCCGCCGCGCTCAACCGCCTCAACACGGTCCTGACCACCGCCGATCTGGCGAACCTCAATGAGCAGGTGGACAGCTGGCGGCGGCTGCCGGCGGATGTGGCGCGCCACTACCTCACCTCGAAGGGGCTGTTGCCCAGGAGCTGAAGCAAGCGCGCGGGTGTTTCACGTGAAACACCCGCGCGCACTCACCCGGTAGGAACCGAGTCCACCTCGGCCCGTTCCCGCGGCACGCCCCGCTCGTCCGCGTCGATGGTGCGGCGCAGCGCCTCATGGAGCCTGGTGGGGGTGAGTACGCCCAGGAAGCGCCGGCCGTCGAGGACCGCGATCCAGCCGGCGTCGTGTTTGAGCATCTCGCTGAAGGCCGCCTTGAGGGTGCCGCTCACCGGTACCCAGGCCTCCATACGGCGCGCGTGCCCGGCGACCGTGCCGTGCGCGCCGGCCAACTCCTCCATGCCCACCCAGCCGTGCAGTTCGCCCTCCTCGTCGAGCACCACGGCCCAGCGGGCACCATCGGCCCGCAGTCGGCTGGCCGCCTCCGCGGCCGGTTCGCCGAGGCGGGCGAACGGGGGGCGTTCGAGGTCGCCGCGGTCGATGCCGGTGACCGACAGCTGTTTCAACGCACGGTCGGTGCCGACGAATTCGGCGACGTACGGGGTGGCGGGGGCGCCGAGGACGCTCGCGGGGGTGTCGTACTGCTCGATCCGGCCCGCCCCGTAGACCGCGATCCGGTCGCCGAGCCGGATGGCCTCCTCGATGTCATGGGTGACCAGCAGCACCGTCTTGTGCATGGCGGCCTGCAGCCGCAGAAACTCCGTCTGGAGCCGGTCGCGGACCACCGGGTCGACCGCGCCGAACGGCTCGTCCATCAACAGCACGGGAGGGTCGGCGGCGAGCGCACGGGCCACCCCCACCCGCTGGCGCTGACCGCCGGAGAGCTGCTCGGGGTAGCGCGAGCCGTGGACGGCCGGGTCCAGGCCGACCAGTTCCAGGAGTTCGGCAGCCCGCTCGCGCGCCTTGGCCTTCTTCCAGCCGGTCAGAACGGGCACGGTCGCGGTGTTGTCGAGGACGGTGCGGTGCGGGAAGAGGCCGGTCTGCTGGATGACGTAACCGATCCGGCGGCGCAGCTTGACCGGGTCGACGCCGGCGATGTCCGAGCCCTCGACGAAGATCTTCCCCTGTGTGGGATCGATCAGCCGGTTGACCATCATCATGGTCGTGGTCTTGCCGCAGCCGGACGGTCCGACCAGGGTCACCAGTTCACCCTCGCCGACCTCGAAGGAGAGATCGTCGACGGCGGTGGTCCCGTCGGGGTAGCGCTTGGTGACGGACTCGAACCGGATCATTTGGCCATTGAATCCCGCTGCCCGTGACGGGTCCCGCCAAGCGGGCAATCGGGTGGGGCCGCTCCACGGACCGTCAGACCGCGCCCGACCCCGGCTCGTCGCTCACCCGGTACCCGGCGCCCGGCACACTCTCGATTACCGGCGGATCGCCGAGCTTGGCGCGCAGCGTGCTGAGCGTGACGCGGACGGCATTGGTGCGGTAGCTGGTGTGCTCCTCCCACACCTCCTCGATCAGATCGTCGCCGCTGACCACCGCGCCCTGGGCGCGCAGCAGCACCTCCAGCACCCCGAACTCCTGCCGCGACAGGGCCAGCGGCCGGCCGTCGCGTACGGCCAGCCGGCGCGCGGTGTCGACGGTGACACCGGCCCGCTCGATGACCGGCGGCAGGGCGGGGCGGGCCCGCCGGCCCAGCGCCAGGACCCGGGCGACCAGCTCCTCGTACGCGAACGGCTTGGTCAGATGGTCGTCTGCGCCCAGGCCGGAGCCCGCCGCCCGGTCGTGGACCGTGCCGGCCGCGGTGAGCACCAACACCCGGGTCGGCAGCCCCTGTTCGACGATATGGCGGCAGATCTCGTCGCCCTGCGGGCCGGGCAGATCGCGGTCCAGGACGAGCACGTCGTACGCGCCGAGCCGCAGCCTGGCCAGCGCCTCGCGGCCGTCATGGGCGATATCCGCCGCGATCGCCTCGCGGCGCAGACCCGCGCCGATCATGTCCGCGAGGAATTCCTCGTTCTCCACCACCAGAACGCGCATGGGCCATATGTACCCGAGGCGCGCCTGTCATCGAGGTGAACGTCGTCCGCCGCGGCCCCTCGGACCTGGGAATTCACCACGGTGGAGCCGAGCGGCGCCCTGCGGCGGGAGAAACGGAACGCGGCCCGCTGCCGGTCGCTGTCCGGCCGTACGGGCGGCCCGGCCGTCGCCGACACCCGCTCCGCAGGCGGTGCGGGCGTGCTGCCGCACCGGACGCGGCCGACGGGCGACACCGGCGAACGGGTGCTGGAGGCGGCCCGGTACGGGGGCCGTAAGAGTTGCTTCCGCCGCACCGCCTCCGCTCCTGCCGCCTCCGGCCCCATCGGCGTGCTTACGATCCACTTCGGCCACCGGTCGGAAGGGTGGAAGGGAACGCCACGATGAGAGCCGTAGCAGTCAGCGCATTTGGTGAACAGCCGCAGCTCATGGATCTGCCACAGCCCGAGCCAGGGCCCGGTGAGGTCCTGGTGCGGCTGTCCGCCGCCGGACTCAACCCCGTCGACTGGAAGATCGCCGATGGCATGTTCGGGGATGCCGTGCCGGCCGCCTTCCCGCTCGTCCTGGGGACGGACGGGGCGGGTGAGGTGCTCGCGATCGGGACCGGCGTACGGCGGTTCACCGTCGGCGACGCGGTGTTCGGCCAGTTCCAGCGGCCGGAGCAGGGCGGCGGTTCGTACTGCGAACTTGCCGTCGCCGAGGAGAGCCGGATCGCGCACGCCGCCCGCAGCGTCACCTACGCCACCTCCGCGGCGCTGCCGACGGCCGGCATGACCGCGTACAACCTGGTCGAGGAGACCCGGATCAGCGAGGGCAAGCGGGTGCTGATCGTCGGCGCGACCGGCGGCGTCGGCACCTTCGCCACGCAGCTGGCGGCCGGCCGCGGCGCCGAGGTGATCGCCACCGCGCGCGCGTCCAACGCGGAGCTGATGCGCACCCTGGGCGCCGCGGAGACCGTCGACCACACCGCGGGCCCGGTCGCCGACCAGGTCCTCGCGGCCCATCCGGACGGTGTGGATGTGCTGATCGACATGACCGGCGGCCCCGAAGAGTTCGGCGAGCTGACCCGGACCGTACGCGACGGGGGCACGGCCGTCTCGCTCATCGGCTCGGCCGACGCGGATGACCTGACCGAACACAACCTGCGCGGCTTCAACTTCGTCAACCGCCCCTCCCCGCAGCTTCTGGAGATCCTCGCGGGCCACATCGACGCGGGCCGTCTGACGGTCCTGGTGGGCCGCGAGGTGTCCCTGGAACAGGCCCCGGAGGCCCTGGCGGCCAGCCGCACCGGCCGGGCACAGGGGAAGACGGTCCTGGCGATCTGAGAGGCCGTCAGGATCCGCCGGTGGCGCGGGCGGCGAGCCGTCGCGCGCGCAGCGCCCGGGCCGCCGGC
>NZ_QUAC01000144.1 GCF_003389455.1 Streptomyces inhibens
AAGTCCCGGGGCCGGCCGCCCTGTTGTGGTGCCGGGGGCGGTGCGCCCGGGGCGGTCAGCAGTTGTCGTAGATGAGGGCGCGCACCAGGCGGCAGGTCGTGTCGGACGGGGTGTGGACCCCTATTTCGGCCGCGGTGCTGCGGATTTTGCGGTTGTGGGCCTGCTCGGGGCGGTAGACGCCGGTGTCGAGCAGGGCTATGGCCAGACGCATGGCCTTCAGGCGGCGGTTGTGGGATTCGTACCGTTCGCGCGGCCATCCGGCGGGCAGCGGCTTCTTGGGCAGTGGGTGGGCCGGGAGAGGCTTCGTCATGAGTGTGGCAGCGGCCATCGGCGGACCTCCTGGAGCGTGGATGAACCCTCACTGACTGGTTCCCATTCTACTGGCCACCACTGACAAAAGCCCCTGGCCAGGGGGGATTTGGACCCCCTGGCCGGCACTCCGGGAGGCCCCTTTCGCCGGCCTCCCGGGCGGGCCCTCCTCAGGCCGTCGCGGTCATCGCCCGCAGGAGGGATTTGTCGGGCTTGCCGACCGGGGTGAGCGGGATCGCGTCGAGGAGACGGACGACTGTGGGGGCGTAGAGGGCTCCCTTGTGCTCGGTGACGAAGGCCCGGAGGTCGTCGGCGTCCACGTCGTACCCCGGGGCGGGCACGACCGCGGCGTGCACCTCCTCCGCCTCGTCGACCGTACGCACCCCGTAGACGGCGCAGTGGGCGACCGCAGGGTGGGTGTGCAGCAGGTCCTCGACCTCCGCCGGGTGGACATGGCCGCCCACGACGATGATCAGGTCCTTGACCCGGTCGACGAGGTAGAGCCGGCCCTCGTCGTCCAGGCAGCCGACGTCGCCGGTGCGCAGCCAGCCGTCCCCGGGCAGCACCTGCGCGGTCTGCTCGGGCTGCTTCCAGTAGCCCTTCATCACGCCGGCGGAGCGTACATGGACCTCCCCCTGCTCCCCCGCCGGCAGGTCCCGCCCGTCCGCGTCGCGGACGGCGAGCTCCACGCCGGGCAGCGCGCGGCCGACGGTGATCCGGCCGCCGGGGCCGGTCGGGGTGTGGTCCTCCGGGAGGGCCACGGAGATCACCATCGCCTCGGACATGCCGTACATCCCGTACAGCACCGGGCCGAAGGCCTTGGTGGCCTGCACCAGCCGGGACGGGGAGGCCGCGCAGCCGCCGTAGGTGATGCTGGTGAGGGAGCCGAGGTCGGTGGTGGGGAGGGTGGGGTCGTCCAGGAGGCGGTAGAGGAGCGGGGGCAGCAGCCAGAGGTGGGTGATCCGGTCGTGGGCGATGGCCGCGAGTACGGCGGCGGGGTCGAAGGCCTGGTGCAGCACGACGCTGCCGCCGGCCGCGAGCGTGACATCGGTGAGGATGCCCGCCAGGTGGGCCAGTGAGGTGCAGGCGAGGAAGCGGGGCTTCGCGCCGTCGGCGACCGGCGCCTGTTGGGTGATCATCGCGGCGTACGGGGCGTGCGCCATCCGGACCCCCTTGGGGATGCCGGTCGTTCCCCCGGTGTGCCGGATGCACCAGTCGTCCTCCGGGCGGGCGGCGCTCGGGACGACAGGGGTGGTACGGAGGGCCGCGCAGGCGGCCAGCAGGTCGGGGCCGAGGGCGGCCGGCGCCGGGCCGAAGGTCATGACCTCGGGGAGCGGGCCCTTGGTGTGTTCGAGCACGGCCCGCGCGGTGTCGTGGAGGACCGGGTCGACGAGGAGCAAGGCGGTTTCCACGCTCTCCACGATCCGGGCCAGGGTCTCGGGGGCCATCCCGTCGTAGAGGAAGACCACACGGGCGCCGAGGAGGTTGGCGGCGTAGCGGGCCGCGAGCACCTCGGGGCGGTTGCCGCTGAGGAGGGAGACGGTCCGGTCGCGGCCGATGCCGCGGTCGGCGAGGACCGCGGCCATGCGGTGGACGGTGGCGAGTAAGGCGCCGGCGGTGACTTCGGCGGGTGCGTCGGTGGGTGCGTGGGTGCCGGGTCTGCCGCCGGCGCCGCCGCTCCCGTCCGCCGTGGCCGGTACGGCGTCGGCCACCGTGGTCACCACCGCGCGGGACGGATCGCGGGCGAGGGCGGCGAGGATCATGTCGACGTAGCTGGTGAAGCCGGTGGCGGGTGTCGTGGCTGNCGTAGCTGGTGAAGCCGGTGGCGGGTGTCGTGGCTGTCATGGCGGCGGTGCTCCCTTGGTGCGTGCCGGGGCGGCTGACGCCCACGACGCTACGAGGGTTCACTCATGCCCTCCACGACCAAAATCGCCATGTGTTCATGACCCCAGAGGCATGAGCGGCATCAGCGTCTCCTCGGCCGCCGCCAGGATCTGGGTGACACGCAGACCGAAGTGGAGGTCGCAGGCGTTCGGCAGACCGGTCTCGGCGGCGGTGAGCAGGGCGTCGACGGCGCGGTGGTAGGCCGGTCCGGGGCCGTCCTCGCGGCGGGGCAGGGAGGTGATGCCGGCGGTGCCGCGGAGGGTGACCTCGACGCCGGACGCGGCGGCGGGGGCGGTCAGGCCGACCGTCACCGAGCTGGCCGCGCCGCCGCTGTGGCGCATCGTCAGCAGGACCGTGTCGGCCGGCCCCCGGGCGGCGCTGACCGCTTCCGCATCGCCGAGAATCGGGAGGAGCACGGACAGCGCGTGCGGTCCGATGTCCCACAGGGCGCCCTTCTCGCGGCGCCAGGGCGAGTGGGCGTACGGGCTGCCGCTGCCGGTGGCGAAGACCGCGGCGAGCCAGTCGGCGTGTGCGGTGAACCAGCCGCCGACCGCGGCCTGGGCGGCGATCCACTCGCCTTCCCGCTCCCCGAAACGGGCGGTGAAGAAGACCACGGAGGCGACGCCCGCGCGTTCGGCGGCCTCGGTGACGGCGCGCGCCTCGGGCACGGAGGTGGCGACCGGCTTGTCCAGGAGGAGGTGGCAGCCGGCCTCGGCGGCCCGGGCCGCCAACGGGGCCTGGACGGACGGCGGCAGGGCGATCGCGACGGCGTCGCAGTCGGCGAACAGCTCGTCGGGGGTGGCGTACGGGCGGGCGCGGTGGACCTGGGCCAGCGCGGCGGCCGCCTCGGGCCTGCGCCCCCAGATGCCGGTGAGGTCGACGCCGGGGTGAGCGGCGAGGGCGGGGGCGTGGACGCTTCGCGCCCAGGGTCCGGTGCCGAGGAGTCCGATACGCACGATCGTCATGCGGCCAGTCTCTCGCGGGGCACGGGACGGGAGGCCGATTCGGCACGCCCGCGCCGCGATCCGTGCGCCCCGGGGCCCGTCCCGTAATCCGTATGACCGGCGCGCGCCCGCGGTGTTACGTTTCGGGGGCCGGCCGCGGGACTCCGGTGCGACTTCCGGACCTGCTCTGCTAAGCAACGATTCGCTGCTCGTGCCCCCATTCCCCGGCCGGCATCCGACTACCGGGGGGGGGTGGATGGCGTGGCGAGCTCCGCGGAGCTGGTGGCGGCCGAGGACGTGCTGCTGTTCGTGAATGCCGCGATCACCTCCACCGGGCAGCGCGAATTCCGTTCCGACGAGCCCGAGCAGCACCTGTCGCTGGACTTTCTGCATGCGTACGTACGCATCAACTACCGCCCGCTGTACGCCGCTTCGCTCGCGCTGGACATCAACGACCACAATGCGGCGCTGATCGTGCGCCGGCTGCTGGAGACGGCGGGCGAGGCGACGGAGCAGGAGCGGCGCGCCGAGGGGCGGCTGATCGCGGCCCGGCTGGCGCGGCTGCCGGCACCGCGCGTCTACCGCCTCTTCCGTGCGCTGCGCAGCGCCAAGGTCAACAACCGCCGGACCCGCGCGATCATGCGCGACTGGCTCGCCGCGCGCCCGGACCCGGCGCTGGACGCGGTGAAGTACCGCGCCGGCCTCAAGTGCGCGGCGCGCCACGCCCATCTGCCGCCCGGCGAACGGAGCGGCGACGGCGGTGGCGACAGCGGCGGCGAGCTGGGCGATTTCCTCTTCGCGCCGGGCCGCCGCAAGCACTTCACCACTCCCCTGCTGGACGCCTGGCGGCGGGCGCACTACGAGCAGGGCGCCCTCTACGAGCTGCCGTTCACCGTCGCCGAGGGGTTCGCGGCGACGCACGGGATCGGCCGCCGCGCCTTCCTGGAGCGCATCGCGCCGCGGATGACGCGGCTGGAGCGGCTGCGGGTGCAGGAGTCGGCCCGTACGCACCGCGCCGAGGTGGCCATCGATCTCGCCGGTATGCCGCTGACCCGGCTCGCCTCGTACGTCCTCGGGCTCCCGCTCGACGACCGGGCCGCGCGGCGCGCCGAGCTGACCGGTGCGCTGCGGGCCGCGGCGATGCGTACGGCGGGTGCGCAGGCCGGGACGTGGGGCCGGGTGGCGGCCGTGCTGGACGACAGTTTCTCCACGACCGGTTCGCGGCAGAAGCCGCGTCGTCCGCTGGCGACCGCGCTGGCCTGCCACTTTCTCCTGGAGGCGCTGGCGGGGTCGTATCTGCCGCTGTGGACGTCCGGGCGGCAGGACGCGCTGCTGGCCCACCCCTACGGGCCGACGCCGCTGGGGATGCGGCTGCTGGACGCGCTGGAGTACGCGCCGGAGCGGCTGGTGATCGTCTCGGACGGCTGGGACAACGCGCCGCCGGGGCTGGCCGGCGAGGTGCTCCGGGTGTGGCGGGCCCGCCTCGATCCGGAGCGCCGTACCTCCCTCGTGCATCTCAACCCGGTGTACGACGCCGAGGACTTCGCCGTACGGCGGCTGTCCCCTTCGGTGCCGACGGCCGGGGTGCGCAATGCGGAGGATCTGCCGGCGCTGGTGCAGCTGGCCCGGTTCGCGGAGGGGCGTACGGGGCTCGCCGAGCTGCGGGCCCATATGGACGACCGGGTGCGGCAGTTCCTGGGGGAGGAAACGGACGGGGAGCGGGGCGCGGTATGAGCAGGCTGGATCTGAGCGGGCTGCGGGCCCGCCCGGCACAGGTGTGGGGTGCGGTCCGGCTCGTCCCTCTGGTGCGCGCGGAGCCGATCAGTGATCTGCGGCTGCATCGCGAGCTCTACGAGGACGGGCCGACGGCGGTGCGGGCCGGCGGACATACGTCCTACATCTCGTACATTCCGCATGGTTTCGTGGCGAACTGGACGGGTGACGGATCGCCCGCCGCCGCGTACGGCTCGCAGTTGAGCGATGAGCGCGGCCCGGTGACCTGCGCGCCGCTGCACCTTCCGCGCAAGCTCGTCCAGAGGCAGCGCGGGAAGGGGCGAGCATCCGGCGGCGCTTCGGGCGGGCTGCGTTTTCTGCCGCTCCATCTCGCGCTCGACGGCTACCTGGCGCTGCACTTCGGCGGGCCGTCCGTCGTATGGGAGGAGTGGACCCGGCGTGCGGTGCGCGACGGGCTCTCACCGCGTGCGGAGTGGGCGTACCGGGGCGAGCAGATGCCCGGTCTCGACGATGCGCTGCGGATCTTCGAGATCCATCCGGGGCAGTGCGGGGTGATGGTGTACGTCGCCGACTCCCTGGCCGCCGCTTTTGTGGTGCCGCATCCGGACGACTACCGGGCGCTGCACCCCTCCCTCCTTCAGGACCTGTACGGCGAGCTGATGTACCAGTACGCCCTGTACGGCGGGCCGGTGCCGGAGTTCACGACCCGGATCGCGGCGGAGTACATCACCTCGCTCGCACAGCTGCGCTCGGCCGCCGAGCGGCGGCAGCTGGAGTGGGAGGCGCAGCATGCCGACCTGATGGCGGGCGAGCTGCTCGACGAGTCCTATGACGTACGGCAGGTGTACCGGATGGGGCGGTTCCGGCTGTCGCGGTTCCTGCCGCCGTTCGCGCTGCACCGCGCGCAGCACATCGGGGAGGCGATCACGGACGGGAAGGGGCGGGTCGCCTACCTCAAGACGTTCCGGCTCTCCGACAAGCAGGTCAGGCGCGGCCATGTGCTGCATCGGCTCGCCTCGCACGAGTGGCATGTCGGGCGCACCGCGGAGGCGATGGGGATCAGCGGCCAGGAGCTGGTGCGCCGCGTCCGCCATCTGGGGTTCGAGGCGCTGCTGAAGCAGCACCACTGAGGCCTCCGCCACACCGTCAGCCACAAAGGCGGACATATTGCCCCATGGAATCTTGGGCATATGGGCGCGAAAACCTTCGGAATAGCGGGATGTCCGGCTGAGTAACCTGCGGTTCACATTTGGGCAATGGACGGGAAACGGCTCGTTGCGAGAGTGCTCCGGTACGCCCGCACGCGTACCCGCACCTACCCGTATAAGAGGACCCCGTGACCATCAAGGCCGAGTACATCTGGATCGACGGCACCCAGCCGACCGCCACGCTCCGTTCCAAGACCAAGATCCTGGCGGATACCTCCAGGCTGCCTCGCTGGGGCTTCGACGGGTCCAGCACCAACCAGGCCGAGGGGCACTCCTCGGACCTCGTCCTGGAGCCGGTGTTCAGCTGCCCGGACCCGATCCGCGGCGGCGACCACCTGCTGGTGCTGTGCGAGGTGCTCAACACCGACCTCACGCCGCACTCCTCCAACACCCGCGCCCTGCTGCGCCCGGTGGCGGAGAAGTTCGCGGGGCAGGAGCCGATCTTCGGCATCGAGCAGGAGTACACCTTCCTCAAGGGCGACCGGCCGCTCGGCTTCCCCGAGGGCGGCGGCTTCCCGGCCCCGCAGGGCGACTACTACTGCGGCGTGGGCGCCGGCGCGATCTTCGGCCGGGAGATCGTCGAGAAGCACCTCGACCTGTGCCTGGCGGCCGGTCTCGGCCTGTCCGGCATCAACGCCGAGGTCATGCCCGGCCAGTGGGAGTTCCAGGTGGGCGCCCTGGCTCCGCTGGAGGTCTCGGACCACATGTGGGTGGCGCGCTGGCTGCTGCACCGGGTGGCGGAGGAGTTCGGCGTCACCGCGTCGCTGGACGCCAAGCCGGCCAAGGGCGACTGGAACGGCGCGGGCGCGCACACCAACTTCTCCACCCGCGCGATGCGCGAGGGCTACGACGCGATCATCACCGCCTGTGAGGCGCTGGGTGAGGGCGACAAGCCGCTGGAGCACGTGCGCCAGTACGGCACCGGCATCGAGGACCGTCTGACCGGTGCGCACGAGACCGCCCCGTGGGACGCGTACTCCTACGGCGTCTCGGACCGCGGTGCCTCGGTGCGTATCCCCTGGCAGGTCGAGGTGGAGAAGAAGGGCTACATCGAGGACCGGCGGCCGAACGCCAACGTCGACCCGTATGTGGTCACCCGTCTGATCACGGACACCTGCTGCACGGAGCTGGCGCGGCGCGAGCAGGTCTGACGCGGACGGAGCAACGCGTGAGGGGGCCGGGCCGGTTGGTCCGGCCCCTTCGCGTGCCGGGACCTGGGCCGGGCCGGTCGGGGCGGTCGTGGCAGAGGCGGTCGTGGCGGCCGGGCCGGTCGAGGCGGTCGTGGCAGAGGCGGTCGTGGCGGCCGGGCCGGTCAGGGTGATTGTCAGTGGCGGCTGGCACCCTGGGGGCATGCTTGCGATCAACGTCAAGACCGAGACCGGGGCGGACCATGCGCACCCGACCGAGGCCGAACTCACCGGGCTGCTGCGGCGGATCGGCGCCGACGACGACCATTTCGTGGTCGTCGAGCGGATCCCCGACGAGACCCATGTGTACCTCCAGACCTGGCGGGACGGCTCCGGGCCGTTCCGGGTGGAGTACCGCGACGGCGGACCGGAGCGGCACTTCGGCGTGGAGAGCGACGACGTCGAGGCGGTCGTCGCCACCTTCCTGGACTGGGCGCGCGGCGGAGAGGCCTGGCGTACGGCGCTCGACTGGCGGCCGGCGGATCTGTACTCGACGCCCGGCCTGACTCCAAAGACCCGCGCGGCGGCCGAGGAGCAGGCCCGTAAGGGGATACGTTCCGGGTTCTGGAATTTCCATGATGTCGCGCAGGGCGTCTGTGACTCCTTCGACCCCGAGGACACCCAGGTCTCGCTGGACGAGGCGCGGCGGATCGTCGCGGGCCTGTGGGAGGAGCGGCTCGCCGAGCAGGCGAAGTGGCCCGAGGTGACCGACCCGGACCGGGTCGGGCGGGCCTTCGCCGCGCTGGACGCCCGGGGGCTGACCGCCCGGATGAACTTCAGCTGTTGCAGCAGCTGCGGGCTCGCCGAGATAGGAGCCGAACGCGCCGAGGGCGACCGGGGTTTCGTCTTCTTCCACTACCAGGACACCGAGTCGGCCGCGGAGGGCCACGGCCTGGCGGTCCGCTACGGCGCCTATGCGGATGCCGGGGAAGGTGACGGGGAGGGGTCTGCGGAAGGTTCCGGGGAGGCTTCGTCCGAGGAGCGTGCCGCGGTCGGGCGGACGGTGGTGGCGGCGCTCGCCGAGGCGGGCCTGCCGGTGCAGTGGGACGGCGATCCGGACCGGGTCATCGACGTCGCCCCGCTGGACTGGCGCAAACGGCTGCCGATGGGGGTCTGAGATGCGACGGATGCCCCTGCGGCGGATACCCCGGCCGCGGGCCACGCCGACCGCCGTGCCCTGGCTCGCGCCGCTGTACGTCGGTGCCCTGCAGCTCGGTGCGTACGCCACCGCGCGGCTGCCCGGCCCTCGGCGCACGGAACTGCTGCGTACACACTCCACCAACGTCACCAATCTGCGGGCCGGCCGATGGCACACGCTGGCCACCAGCTCGGCGTTCGTCGAGGAGCCGCTGCCGGTGCCGTACGGCGCCGCGCTGCTCGCCACCCTCGGTACGGCCGAGGCACGCTGGGGCGTACCGCGCGCGGCAGGGGTGTTCGCGGCCGGCCATGTAGGCGCCAGCCTGCTGGTCTACGCGGGCCTGCGCGGCCGGGTGTGCACACATCCTCCGGACGCGACCGCGCGGGCCGTCGATGTCGGGGCCAGCTACGGCTTCTACGCCACGCTGGGCGCGCTCGCCGCGACGGTCCCCCACCGCGGCGCGCGGGCCGCGGCGACGGCCGGTCTGCTGGCGCTGGGGATACGGCCGGTGCTGCGCCGCGGGCGGACGTTCACCGACGCCGGGCATCTGGCGGCGCTCACGCTCGGGGTGGCGATGGGCGCGGGAATGCGGAGGGGAGGCGACCGGAGTCCAAGGCCGAAGCCGGCATAGGCGGCACCATGCCCGCGCATCGGATTCCGGCCACCGTGCCCGGTGCCGGGCCGCCCCTCAACTCCATTGCGCAAAAGCCGAGTCGGGGCCGGAGCATCCCCGGTCCCGGCGCCCGCCCGGCCGCGGCGCGGCGGAATCCCGTCACAGCGCCACCCTGGCGAGGGACAGATCACCGACCGTCTGGTTCAATGGGGTCCATGGCCAGCCTTACAGACACCGCGACAGGTCGCAGCGACCTTGAGCCCTTCTGGCCGTCCCGGCAGGCGCACGCATTCGACCGTCTGTGTTGCCGCGCGCACTGAGCGCGGGCCCGCACACGCCTCACCGACGCCGCTGACCGGCGTCCCCAGCCCTGCCCGCGCGCACGACGTCCCCGACGCCCCTCTGCGCGAAAGAGCTGACTCCTGATGACGAACGTCCGTACCCTGACCGCCGGTTCCGCGACGGCTCCCGTTTCCGCCCTCACCACCCCCACCCCGCACCCCCACCGCCACCGACTGCGCGCCGTGGCACCCGACGAGGCCGCCGCGGCCCCGAGTGGAGGCTCCCCCGGGCTCCCATCGCGGCACAGTCTCCAATCGGTCGCCGAGCTGCTGAACTCCGGCGCGACCTGGCTGCCGGCGCCTCAGCACAGCCTGCCCGCGCTGCCCGGCCAGCCGCCGATGGTCGGCTATCTCGTCCTCGTACCGGCCGAGCAGGCCGCCGCCCAGCAGCCGGCCGACCGGCCCGACGTGACCGCGCCGACCGGCGACGAGATCGTGCGGATCGACCCCGAGCAGCGGACCGCACGGGTCCAGGACCGGCCGCTGGACCTGACGTACCTCGAATTCGAGCTGCTGGCCCATCTGGTCGCCCATCCGCACCGGGTGCACACCCGCGACCAGCTGGTGACCACGGTGTGGGGGTACGGGCATGTCGGCGACGGCCGCACCGTCGACGTCCATGTCGCCCGGCTGCGCCGCAAGTTGGGCGCGGAGCACCGGTCGTCGATCGTGACGGTGCGGCGGGTCGGCTACAAGTACGTGCCGAGCGTCTGAGGCCCGGGCTCAGACGCCCTCCTGCCGCGGGCCCGGCCGGGCGGGGAGCCGCTCCCCCGCCCGGCCGGTGACGATCGTGCGCCGGCACGACCGCCGCCGATCCGGGGCACCGCCGCGATCCGGGTCACCGCGCCGGTCCGGGTCACTGCGCCGGTCCGGGTCACCCCGCCGGCCCGGATCTCCTCTCCGGTACAGATATCCCGCGCACCCCGCCACCACCAGCCCGATCCCGGAGACCAGCAGCATCCCCTTGGCCGGGGAATCGCTGAGCGCCGCGCCGCCCAGACCGCCGAGCGCCGCACTGCACAGCGCCCAGGTGCCCGCGCCGATCGCGTCCAGCACGGCGAAGCGGCGGAACGGGAAGCGGACGCTGCCGGTCGACAGCGCGGCGACCACCCGCCCTCCGGGCACGAAGCGGCCGGCGATGACGAGCAGCGCGGCGTGCCGTTCGACCATCGTGCGGGCCCTGGTGTGCCGGGCCCGGCCGCGTTCGCCGCGCAGCAGCCGTCCGATCGCCCGCGGGCCCGCGTAGCGCCCCACGGTGTAGCCAAGGCAGTCACCGGCCAGCGCCCCGGCCGCCGCGACGCCCGCCAGCAGGGCGAGCAGCGGCAGATCGGGGCCGATGAGCACCGCGACCAGGACGACGGTGGTCTCGCTCGGCATGAACGGCAGCAGCGCATCGAGAGCGGACACCAGCAGGACGATCAGCCACAGCCAGGGCGAGCCCAGCATGCCCTGGAGCGGCTCGGTGAGCTGGTCCAGCTGCTCAAACATGGGCCGGGGTGTCCCGCACGGGCGCAGCCGGCTGTGACGCATCCCGCAGTGATACGGCCGCAACCTGCGCGCCACGTACCGCCGCTCCCGTCCTCTGCCGGCCGCCCAGCACCGCCCCGGCCGCCAGCGCCGCCAGCGCCCTCCGGTCCAGGCCGGCGTCCGCCGCCGTCAGCGCCGGATGTGCGGTGACGCGGACGGTCAGCGCGCGGGCGGCGAGCACCCGGCGCAGGGAGGCGGCAAAGGTGTCCTCGCCGCAGAACGCGGCCACGGTGCTGGGCAGCCCCTGCTGGGTGTAGTTCAGGGTCACCGGGCGGACGGGGGCGCCCGCGTCGATGGCGGCCTGGAAGGTGGCCCGGCGGAAGACGCCCTGATCGGGCGTGCACCAGGTGGTGGCCTGCGGGAAGACCGCCACCGACCGCCCGGAGGCGAGCAGTTCGGACAACTCCCTTACGGTGTGGGGAAGTTGGCGGGGGCTCGTACGGTCGATGAAGTATGTACCGGCGCGGCGGGCCAGGCCGCCGACGACCGGCCAGCCGCCGACCTCGCGCTTGGCGAGCAGGGTGACCGGTTCGACGGCGAGCAGGGCGGGGATGTCGAGCCAGGAGATGTGGTTGACGACGATCAGGGTGCCGGGGCCGCCTTCGGCGGTGAGCGAGGCCGCGCCCTCGACGCGTATGCCGAGCGCGGAGAGCAGCCCCGCGGCGTGAGCGCGCAGCCGTACCGGATCGGCCATCCGTCCGCCGTCCGTCAGCGCGCGGCGCACCTTGTGGGCGAACACGGCGCCGCGCCGGGCGATTTCGGTCGCCGGCACCCGCGGCAGCGCATGGGTCGCGCAGCCCGGGGTGCAGTCGGACCAGACGTCCCAGGGGCCGTTCACCGCTCCCCCAGGAAGTAGCGCCGGTAGCGGTCGCCCAGCCGCTCCATGTCCAGGACGACGAAGAAGTCGGCGACATCGAACTCGGGGTCGTGGGCGGGTGCGCCGCAGATGAAGGCGCCGATGCGCAGATAGCCGCGGAGCAGCGGGGGCAGCTCGGCGAGGCTGGGGCGCTCGGGGGCGGGGACGGCCGAGTGCCAGGGGTGGTGCGGGGTGACCTGTAGCTCGGGCGGGGCGGCGTAGCGGGTGCGGCCCAGTTCCCAGGCGTGGGTGGCGGCGGTGCCGCCGTCGGCGAGCGGGACGGAGGCACAGCCGGCGAGGTAGCGGTGGCCGGAGAGCAGGGTGTAGCGGGCGAGCGCGGCCCACATCTGGGTCATCACCGCGCCGCTGCGGTGGTCGGGGTGGACACAGGAGCGGCCGGCCTCGATGAGGGAGGGGCGCAGCGCCGCCAGGGCGCCGAGGTCGAACTCGCCGTCGGAGTACAGCCGCGGGCTGCGGCCGGGCGGCAGCAGCCGGTAGGTGCCGACCACCTCGCCGGTGGCGGTGTGGGTGACCACCAGGTGGTCGGCGAGGTCGTCGACGGCGTCGATGTCGTGGCCGGCCAGCGGGGAGTGCAGGGTCGCGCCCATCTCCTCGGCGAAGACCTGGTGGCGCAGCCGCTGGGCGGCGCGGATCTGCTCGCGGGTGTCGGCGATCTCCGCGGTGTATCCGGGGTCGGTGGGTGCGGGAGCGGAAGCGGGCACGGGTGCGGCGGCCGGGGCGGTGCCGGGGACGGCGGCGGACGCGGTCGATGCCATGCTCATGGGAGCCCTCCATGGGGAGTGGGGAGGCTGTGCGAGGCGTGCAATGCGACGGGGTGGGGGACTGCGGGGACCGGCGGGCCGCGCGGGGCAGCCGGTGCGCTGCTCCGCGGTGGTGCTGGGTACACCCCTGCCGGGGGCGTAACCCCATGACCTGGCCCTTCTCTACGCGGCAGACTGTTCCCGTGTCCGACGGCCGGGCGCGTGAAGCCCAGGGAGCGAACGGATGAGGGTCCGCAGAACACTGGTCGCCGCGGTCCGGGGACTGGGGCTCGCGGTGGCCGTGGAGGCGGGTTCGGTCGCGTTGTTCGTGCTCATCGTGGTGTCGATGGGGCTGATGGTCGTCGGGGTGGGGATCCTCACGACTCCGCTGGTGCTGTCCTGGGCCCGCGGGTATGCGCATCTGCGCCGGGTGTGGGGGTACGACCTGGCCGGGGTGCGCATCCCCGCCGCGTACCGTCCCTTCCCCGCCGGTCTCGGCCACGGCCCGGTCGGCCGGGCGCGGCGCTGCGCGGTGCTGCTGCGGGATCCGGCGACCTGGCGGGAGCTGCTGTGGCTGCCGGTGGACGCGTCGGCCGGCATGCTGCTGGCGCTGCTGCCGCCCTCGCTGATCGGGTACGGGGCGGGGTTTGTGCTGCTGCCGTTCCTGGAGTGGCTGACCGGTCTGGGCGGCGAGATCATCGGCCTGGGATTTCTGCCCACCGACCAGCCGGCGATGCTGGTCGCGGCGCCGGTGCTCGGTGCCGGTCTGCTGGCCCTGGCGTGGTACGGGAATCCGGCGCTGCTGCGGGCCCATTTCCTGCTCGCCGCGGCGTTCTTGACACCACCCAAGGCCGATCTGACCGAGCGGGTGGCGCGGCTGACCGAGACCCGGCACGACGCGGTGGACGCCTCGGCCGCCGAGCTGCGCCGGATCGAGCGGGATCTGCACGACGGCGCGCAGGCCCGGCTGGTGGCGATGGGCATGAGCCTGGGCACGATCGAGGCGCTGCTGGAGAAGGACCCGGCCCGGGCCAGGGAGATGCTCGTGCGGGCCCGTGAGTCCTCCGCCGAGGCGCTGACCGAGCTGCGCGATCTGGTCCGCGGGATCCATCCGCCGGTGCTGGCCGAGCGCGGTCTGGGCGATGCCGTACGGGCGCTCGCGCTGCGGATGGCGGTCCCGGTCGAGGTGGAGGTGGAGCTGGCGCGGCGGCTGGAGGCGCCGGTGGAGTCGGCGGCGTACTTCGCGGTCAGCGAGGTGCTGACGAATGCGGCGAAGCATGCGGGCGCCGACCGGGTCCAGGTCGACATCCAGCATCTCGGGGGCCGGCTGCGGATCACGGTGTGGGACAACGGGCGGGGCGGCGCCGTGCTGCGGCCGGTGGCCGCGGGCGGTGCGGGCACGGACGGCTCGGGGCTGCGCGGTATCGACCGCCGGCTCGGTACATTCGACGGCATCCTCGCCGTCAGCTCCCCCGCAGGCGGCCCGACGCTGGTGACGATGGAGATTCCGTGCGCGTAGTGCTCGCCGAAGACCTCTTCCTGCTGCGGGACGGGCTGGTCCGGATGCTGGAGGCGTACGACTTCGAGATCGTCGCGGCGGTGGAGAGCGGTCCCGAGCTGACCCGGGCGCTGGCGGAGCGGGAGCCGGATGTCGCGGTGGTCGATGTGCGGCTGCCGCCGTCGTTCACCGACGAGGGGCTGCAGTGTGCGCTGGCCGCCCGGAAGGCCCGGCCGGGGCTGCCGGTGCTGGTGCTCTCCCAGCATGTGGAGCAGCTGTACGCGCGCGAGCTGCTGGCGGACGGCAGCGGCGGGGTGGGCTATCTGCTCAAGGACCGGGTCTTCGACGCCGAGCAGTTCGTGGATGCGGTGCGCCGGGTGGCGGCCGGCGGTACGGCAATGGATCCGCAGGTCATCTCGCAGCTGCTGTCGCGGCGTTCACGGGACCGGCCGATGGCGCGGCTGACACCGCGCGAGGTGGAGGTGATGGAGCTGGTGGCGCAGGGCCGGTCCAATACGGCGATCGCGAGCCGGCTGGTCATCACGGAGCGGGCGGTCGCCAAGCACACCTCCAACATCTTCGGGAAGCTGGAGCTGCCGCCGTCGGACGACGACAACCGGCGGGTGCTGGCGGTCCTGGCCTACTTGGACCGCGGCTGACCGACCATTAGCGTGCCCTCCGCACGGGTCTGTTGTTACCACCGAGCAGTGGGGGCACACGTGAGCCGACCGTCACGACGCGCGCTGTTGGGAACCGCCGGAGCGATCGGCGCCGGGGTGGCGCTCGGCGGGGCCGCTCCCGCCGCCCCCGCCGCCGGGCGGTCCGCACACCTGCCGGAGCGGGCGGCACCGTACGACACCGCGCC
>NZ_QUAC01000158.1 GCF_003389455.1 Streptomyces inhibens
GGGCCGGTGGCGGGCGGGCCGGCGGCGGCGGCGGGTGCCGGGCCGGCCGGGGTGCTGCGGGCCTGCCGGGTGACGATGGGCATCGGCATGCTGGCGATGCTGCTGGCGCTGTGAGCTGCGCGGAGGCCCTCGCGGCGGCCGGCGGGCTAGCTCGCACGGGGTCCGCGACACACACCTCGGACCAGGGTGGCGTACATCACTTCCGTCGCGCGGCCGTACCAACGAGTAGTCGTCCGCTCATAGGCTGACGCCATGATGGTCCCCCTCGCGCTGATGATTCTCGGCGTGCTGGCCGCGGCAACGGCGCCGCGGCTGATGGCCCGTTCCGACTGGCCCGACCGTGAACCGGTGCTCGCACTGTGGGTGTGGCAGTGCGTGGTCGCCGGCGTTCTGCTGTGCTGTGTGCTCGCGATGTCACTGAGCGCGGCCGCCGCCTGGGAGGCCGTCCGCAGTCCGGTGTTCAGGTTCGCCCCACGGGTGGTCGTCGAGGCGTACGCCCTCAAGGGATACGGGCCTTGGGCCGGCGTACTGGCCCTCCTCCTGGCGGGCGGCGGCGCATGGACGGCCGTCACACTGACCCGCGAGGTACGGGCGGCGCGGGCCCGCCGCCGGCAGCGCCGGGCGGATCTGCTGCTGCGCTCCCCGCTGTTGCCCGGTGAGGAGCCCCTCGGGGAGCGGCTGGTCGTCCTGGAGGGCGACCGCCCGGGGGCGTGGTGGCTACAGCACTCCTCGCCCCAACTGGTCATCACCACCTCGGCGTTGCGACGGCTGAAAGGCCGTCAGCTCGATGCGCTGATCGCCCATGAGCAGGGCCATGTGCGGGCCCGGCACGATCTGCTGCTGTACTGCGCCTCGGCGCTGGCCGTCGGCTTTCCGCAGATCCCGGTGTTCGCCGCGTTCCGCGACCAGGTGCACCGGCTGGTCGAACTCGCCGCCGACGATGTGGCCTCGCGCCGCTTCGGCCGGCTGACCATCGCCCTGGCACTGGTCGAACTCAACGAGGACCGCGGGGTGTTCGGCCCCTGCCCCGCCCAACTCGCCCAGGTACCACAGCGGGTGGACCGGCTGCTGTCCCCCGCGCCGCGCTTCACGCCGGGCCGCCGGCTGCGGATGACGGCGTACGCGGCGCTGGTGCCCGCGGTGCCGCTGCTGGTGACGTTCATCCCCGGGCTGAGCGCGCTGACGTAGGGCGCGGCCTCGCCCGTGGCGCCCGGTATCGGCGAGGATCGTCCCATGCCGCCGACGCCGCGCCCCACCGTCCGGACGTCCACCGTGGGCGACGGCCCCTTCGCCTTCGCGCCCGCTCCCCCCGCGCTGCGCCGGGCGCTGCTCCTCGCCGCTCTCTTCACCCTGCTGCTCACCCTGGTCGTCCTGCGCTGGGGCCCGTTGCTGTCCCTGGACGCGGCCGTGACCGGCGCGCTGCACCGTACGGCGGTCGCCGCGCCCGGCTGGACCCGCCTCAACCGGGTGCTCACCGACTGGGTGTGGGATCCGTGGACGATGCGCGTGGTGCTCGCGGCGGCGGTCGGTCTGCTCGTACGGCGGGGTGCGCGGCTGCTCGGTGTCTGGGTGGCGGCCACCGCGCTCGCCGGTACGGGGCTGCAACAGGGGCTGAAGGCGGTGGTGGGCCGGGCGCGCCCCGTCTGGCCGGATCCGGTGGACTCCGCGCACTACGCGGCGTTCCCCTCGGGGCACGCGATGTCGGTGCTGGTCGCGGGCGCCCTGGTGCTCTGGCTGCTGCGGCTGCACGGGGCGCGCCCGTTGTGGCGGTGGACGGCCCGTACGGTGGTCGTGGTCTCGGTCGTCGGCGTCGGCTTCACCCGGGTGTATCTGGGCGTGCACTGGCCGTCGGACGTCGTCGGCGGCTGGCTGCTGGGCGGCGCCCTGGTGGCCGGGGCGGCAGCGGCGTACCACGGCTGTGTAAGGGCTGTCCCGTAATCCCTGGTGGAGCAGCGCACGGCGTCAGATGCACTGCACTCGCTGCGCTCGCTCCGTCTCGGCTCTTGCCTTCGTGCCCTGGATGCCGAGCTGCATCGCAAGGCGGAGGGACGTCCGGATACTGGGCGTATCCGGATATTCCGACAACGCGGCGTGGGGGCACCTCCCAGCGTTAGCTGGGGGAGTGCCGTAGCTGTCGTCGTGCGCCCGCCAGGGATTACGGGACAGCCCTTACCGCGGACGGATCGGCCCGGCGCCGTGCGCGGGGCAGGATGGCCGTCATGACCACGATCGAGGGTGTGCTCTTCGACTTCTCCGGGACCCTGCTGCGGATCGAGTCCGCCGAGTCCTGGCTGCGCGCGGCCCTGTCCGCGTCCGGCACGGACATGGACGAGGCGGAGATCGCCCGCCGGGCGGCCGAGCTGGAACGGGCCGGCGCGTTGCCCGGCGGCTCCTCGCCCGTCGAGATCCCCGCCGGCCTGGCCGGCCTGTGGGAGATCCGCGACCGCGACGCCCGCCACCACCGCGCGGTGTACACCGGCCTGGCCCGCCAAGTCCCGCTCCCCCGGCCGGAGTTGTACGACGCGCTCTACGACCGCCATATGACGGCGGACGCCTGGCACCCCTACCCGGACGCCGCCGGGGTGCTGGCGGAACTGCACCGGCGCGGCACCCGGATCGGCGTACTGAGCAATATCGGCTGGGATCTGCGGCCGGTGCTGCGGGCGCACGGTCTGGACCGCTATGTGGACTGCTGTGTGCTGTCCTACGAGCAGGGCATCCAGAAGCCGGACCCGCGGCTCTTCGCCGTCGCCTGCCGGGAGTTGGGGCTGGATCCGTCCGCCGTGCTGATGGTGGGCGACGACCGCACGGCGGACGGCGGGGCCACGGCGCTGGGCTGCGCCTTCATGTGGGTGGACCATCTGCCGGTGGACCGGCGCCCGGACGGCCTGCGCCCGGTGCTGGACCTCGTGGGCTGAGGGTTCGGGCGCCGGGCGGGGTCAGTCCGCCGCCCGCAGAGCCAGCCATTGCTGGAGCTCGACGAGGTTGCCTTCGGGGTCCTTGAGGTGGGCGACCCGCATCCGGTCCGTCATCGGGGCCGGGCCGTGGGCGAGGACGGCGCCGCGCGCGGTGATCTCCGCGCAGTAACTGTCGAGGTCGTCGACCCGCAGGACGACAAGGGACCGGTATCCGGCCGGCGCCGCCGACAGCTCACCGAGGACCTGGCCCATCTGTGCGCGCCCCTGCAACGCGATACCCGCGGAGCCGCCATCACAGCTGAACTTCGCATACGGGCCGTCCTCGGCCTCGAACTGCGGCTTCAGCCCCAGGACATCCTGGTAGAAGCGGTAACAGCCGCGGAAGTCGGTGACCAGCAGGCGGATCTGGGCGAGTTCCATCGATACCCCCGTGAGATGTCGTACGTGCGCTGCCGGACCGACGCTACCTCCGACGGCGGCCGCCCGCTCGCGCAGTGTCGCGAAGTCCGCCCGGCGGCGGAAACGAAGCCGCCCCGGCCGGGCGAAGTGCCGGCCGGGGCGGAACGGGGTTGGTGCGCTGACGCGTCAGGCGAGGGTCGCGAGGGCCTGGTTGAAGGTCTTCGACGGACGCATGACGGCCGAGGCCTTCTCGGCGTCGGGCCGGTAGTAGCCGCCGATGTCGACCGGCGAGCCCTGGACCGCGATCAGCTCGTCGACGATGGTCTGCTCCTGCTCGGCGAGCGCCTTGGCGAGCGGGGCGAACGCCTCGGCAAGCTTGACATCGTCGGTCTGCTTCGCCAGCTCCTGCGCCCAGTACAGCGCGAGGTAGAAGTGGCTGCCGCGGTTGTCGATGCCACCCAGCTTGCGGCTGGGCGACCTGTTCTCGTTGAGGAAGGCGCCGGTCGCCCGGTCGAGGGTGTCGGCGAGCACCTGGGCGCGCGCGTTGCCCGTCTTCTGGGCGAGGTGCTCGAAGCTGACCGCGAGCGCGAGGAACTCACCCAGGCTGTCCCAGCGGAGGTAGTCCTCCTTGACGAGCTGCTGGACGTGCTTGGGTGCGGAGCCGCCGGCGCCGGTCTCGAACAGGCCGCCGCCGTTCATCAGCGGGACGACCGAGAGCATCTTGGCGCTGGTGCCGAGCTCCAGGATCGGGAACAGGTCGGTCAGGTAGTCGCGCAGCACGTTGCCGGTGACCGAGATCGTGTCCTCGCCGCGGCGGATGCGGTCGAGGGAGAACTTGATCGCGTGCACCGGGGCCATGATCTCGATCTGCAGGCCGTCGGTGTCGTGCTCGGCGAGGTACGCCTTGACCTTCTGGATCAGCTGCGCGTCGTGCGCGCGGTCCTCGTCGAGCCAGAACACCGCCGGGTCGCCGGTCGCGCGGGCGCGGGTGACGGCGAGCTTGACCCAGTCGCGGATCGGCAGGTCCTTGGTCTGGCACATCCGGAAGATGTCGCCGGCGCCCACGGCCTGCTCGAGCACGACGTTGCCGTTGTCGTCGAGGACCCGCACGGTGCCCGTGGTGGGGATCTCGAAGGTCTTGTCGTGGCTGCCGTACTCCTCGGCCTTCTGCGCCATCAGGCCGACGTTCGGCACCGAGCCCATGGTCGAGGGGTCGTAGGCGCCGTGCGCGCGGCAGTCGTCGAGGACGACCTGGTAGATGCCGGCGTAGCTGCTGTCGGGGAGCACCGCGAGGGTGTCGTGCTCCTGGCCGTCGGGGCCCCACATGTGGCCGGAGGTGCGGATCATGGCCGGCATGGAGGCGTCGACGATGACATCGCTCGGTACGTGCAGGTTGGTGATGCCGCGGTCGGAGTCGACCATCGCCAGGTCGGGGCCCTCGGCGAGCTCGGCCTCGAAGGACGCCTTGATCTTCGCGCCCTCGGGCAGCGACTCCAGGCCCTTGAGGATGCCGCCGAGACCGTCGTTCGGGGTCAGGCCGGCGGCGGCGAGGGTCTCGCCGTGCTCGGCGAAGGTCTTCGGGAAGAAGGCCCGCACCACGTGGCCGAAGATGATCGGGTCGGAGACCTTCATCATCGTGGCCTTCAGGTGCACCGAGAACAGCACGCCCTCGGCCTTGGCGCGGGCGACCTGCGCGGTGAGGAACTCACGCAGCACGGCGACGCGCATGACGGATGCGTCGACGACCTCGCCCTCCAGGACGGGGACCGACTCGCGCAGGACGGTGGTGCTGCCGTCGTCGCCGGAGAGCTCGATGCGCAGCGAGCCGGGCCGGGCGATGACCGCGGACTTCTCGGTGGAGCGGAAGTCGTCGTTGTCCATGTGCGCGACGTTGGTCTTCGAGCCGGCCGACCACTCGCCCATACGGTGCGGGTGCGCCTTGGCGTAGTTCTTCACCGACGCCGGGGCGCGGCGGTCGGAGTTGCCCTCGCGCAGCACCGGGTTGACGGCGCTGCCCTTGACCTTGTCGTAGCGGGCGCGGATGTCGCGCTCCTCGTCGGTCTTCGGGTCGTCCGGGTAGTCCGGCAGCGCGTAGCCCTGCTCCTGCAGCTCGGCGATCGCGGCCTTGAGCTGCGGGATCGACGCCGAGATGTTCGGCAGCTTGATGATGTTGGCCTCGGGGGTCTTGGCCAGCTCACCGAGCTCGGCGAGGGCGTCGTCGATGCGCTGGCCCTCCTCGAGACGCTCGGGGAAGCTCGCGATGATGCGCCCGGCCAGGGAGATGTCACGGGTCTCCACGCTGACGCCGGCCGTCGACGCGTATGCCTGGACCACAGGCAAGAACGAATACGTCGCCAGGGCCGGGGCCTCGTCAGTGTGGGTGTAGATGATGGTCGAGTCAGTCACCGGGTGCTCCGCTCCACGTCTGCAACATTGCTCGACATCAAGATATCTCGTGAGCGACCTCCGTTCGACAGGGGCCCGCCCCGGGCAAAACCGGAGGAACCCGTTCCGACCCGATCCGACCGGGAAAAACCGGTTGCCCGCCGAGCGCGCCCGCTGCGTACGCCGAAGACACATCGACCCTCTCCTACCGGCGGCTGCGCGGCGAGCCGGCGGCGCAGACCGGGCGGGCGCTGGTGCCTCCGGTGTGACCCGCGGCGAGGGCGTAATGGAGTGTGGCTTCGACCGGTATCAGCCGGTCCGGGGCGCGATCCCGACCCGGCCGCGTACGGACCGTGATCCGCTCCATCGCAAGGAGTATCTGCTCCAGGTCGTGCGGCGGGTTGCCGGGCGCCGGGATGATGCGTGATCGTCGCGGCGGACGCCCGGTATCGATCCCGCACGGGCCGCACGCCAGGAGGCATTGCACGCCATGACCACCACCGCCTATCTCGACGCGCTCTTCTCCCTCGCCGGCCGCACCGCCCTGGTCACCGGGGGCAGTTCCGGTATCGGCCGGGCCATCGCCGAGGCGCTGGGCCGCGCCGGGGCCGAGGTGGTGCTGCTGGCCCGGCGCGCGGAGCCACTGCGGGCGGCCACCGCGGAGCTGCGTGCGGCGGGCTGTACGGCGGACTGGCTCGCTGCCGACCTGGGCGACCGGGACGCGGTAGGCCAGGGAGCCGAGGAGATGGTGCGGCGGCACGGCGAGCCCGACATCCTCGTCAATGCCGCCGGGGTCAACCCCCGTCCACCGATGGGCGATCTGACCACGCCCGACTGGGATCGCACGATGGCCGTCAACCTGGAAGCGCCGTTTCTGCTCGGGCAGCGCTTCGGGCCCGGTATGGCGGAGCGCGGCTGGGGGCGGATCATCCATATCGCCTCGCAGCAGGCGGTCCGGGCGTTCGGCAACAGCGGTGCGTACGGGGTGTCCAAGGCGGGGCTGGCGGCGCTGGCCCGCTCCCAGGCGGAGGCCTGGTCGCGGCACGGCGTGAGCGTCAATGCGCTGGCGCCCGGCTTCGTGCGTACCCCGCTGAACGAGGCCGTGTTCGCCGACGCCGGGCGCACCGAGGCGATGGCGCGCCGGACGATGGCCGGGCGCAACGGCGAACTGGACGACTTCGCGGGCGCGGCGGTGTTCCTGGCCGGTCCGGGGGCGGCGTATGTGACCGGGCAGACGGTGTTCGTGGACGGTGGGTTCTCGGTGACGTGACCGGCCGGCAGCCCGCCGATTACTGAACCACAATTCAGCAACAGATCCGTTGACACGGCCGCCGACCGCTCCAGATACTGACTCGCGGTTCAGTTATTTCCCGCGCCGCCGCCCGCCTGGAGGCACCATGTCCGCGCTCCCCACCGAACTGGTCCCGCTCACCCCCGAACAGTCCGACATCATCGACCTCGCCCGTGCCTTCGCCCGCGACGAGATCCGCCCGCGGGCCCGCGCCGTCGACGAGGCGGACACCGTCACCCCGTGGGACCTGTGGCGCTCCGCCGCCGAGGTCGGCATCACCGGATTCATGCTCCCCGAGGAGTACGGAGGCGGCGGCTTCACCGATGTCTTCAGCCAGGTCCTGGTCCAGGAGGAGCTGTGCGTCGGCGACCTCGGCATCGGCAATCTGCTCTGCTCCAACGGGTTCTTCGCCGACCCGGTGCTCGCCCTCGGCACCAAGGAGCAGCAGCACACCTGGCTCACCCCGCTCGCCGGGCCCGGCACCCCGATGACCGCGCTTGCCACCACCGAGCCGGGTGCCGGCTCGGACGCCGCAGGCATCACCACCACCGCGACCCCCGTCGACGGCGGCTATCTGCTGAGCGGCCAGAAGGCCTGGATCTCCAACGCGGGCGAGGCCGAGCAGTACGTCGTCTTCGCCAAGACCGACCCCGCCCTGCGCTCCCGGGGCGTGACGGCGTTTCTGCTCCGCAAGGACACCGAAGGCGTCACCTTCGGCGAGCCGATGCGCAAGATGGGCCAGCGGGCCATCGTCTGCCGGGAGATCTTCTTCGAGGACGCCTTTGTGCCCGCCGAGCAGCGCCTGGGCGACGAAGGCCAGGGGTTCCGCGGTCTGATGCGCACCTTCGACATCTCCCGCACGGTGCTGGGCGCCGCCGCGACGGGCGTGGCCCGGGCCGCGTACGAGTACGCCGTCGAGTACGCCCGTACGCGCACCCAGTTCGGCAAGCCGATCATCGAGCACCAGGCCGTCGCCTTCCGTCTCGCGGACATGCGGACGCGGCTGGAACAGGCCCGGCTGATGACCTGGCGCGCCGCCAAGCGGCTGGACGCCGGTCTGGAGGCGACGACCGAGGCCGCGATGGCGAAGCTGACGGCCTCGGAGACCGCCGCCTACTGCACCTGGGCCGCGGTGCAGACGCTCGGCGGCTGGGGGTACTCGCGCGAGTACCCGGTCGAGCAGTGGATGCGCGACGCCCGGCTGGAGGAGATCGAGGAAGGCACCTCGGACATCATGCGGCTCGTCATCGGGCGGGGACTGTGAGGGGATGCGGCACCGGGACGGGCTCCTCGGTGCTCACCGGCGGGGAGGCGCTCGTCCGGGCGCTGGCCGCCCATGGCACCGACCTCGCCTTCGGCATCCCCGGCACCCACAACCTGGAGATCTACCGCCATCTCGCGCCGTACGGCATCCGGCACCTCGCGCCCCGCCACGAGCAGGGCGCCGGCTATGCCGCCGACGGCTACGCCCGTGCCACCGGCCGCCCCGGAGTCGCGATCACCACCACCGGGCCCGCCCTGCTGAACATCGCGGCCGCGGTCGGCCAGGCGTACTCCGACAGCGTTCCGCTGCTGGTCGTCTCCCCCGGTATGCCGCTGCGCCACCCTCGACTGGCCACCGGGATGCTGCACGAAATGCCCAGCCAGACCGAGGCGTTCCGGCATATCACCGCCTTCAGCCATCGGGTCTCCTCGGTCGAGGAGATCGGTGCGGCCGTCGCCCGCGCCTTCACACTGTTCCGTACGCAGCGGCCCCGCCCCGTCCATATCGAGGTACCGCTCGATCTGCTGACGGCCGCCGAACCGGCTGGCGCGCCCCGAGTGGCGCCACCGCATCTGCCGGTCCGCCCACGGCCGGAGGCGCTCCGGGAGGCGGCCGAGGCGCTGCGCCGGGCGCGCCGTCCCGCTCTGGTGCTCGGCGGCGGCGCCCACGGGGCGGGGGCCGAGGCGCTGGCACTGGCCGAGCGGCTGGGCGCGGCGGTGGCGACGACCGCGAACGGCAAGGGGGCCTTCCCGGAGTCCCATCCGCGCGCGCTCGGCGTCCGGCTGCACACCCCGGCCGTGCAGAAGTGGCTGGCCGGCAGCGACGCCGTCCTCGCCGTCGGCACCGAACTCGCCGAGTCCGACCTGTGGTCCGCCCCGCCCGCGCTCACCGGCACCCTGATCCGGGTCGATATCGACCCGGCGCAGATGTACGCGGTGCTGCCCGCGGACATTGCGCTGGTCGGCGAGGCGCGGGAGACGCTGCGGGCGCTGTTGGACGAACTGCCCCGCGTGCGGGACGAGGACGGCTCCACCACCGCCCCCGCCCCCGTGGACGCCGCCGCGCTGCGCGCCGAGGCCGACGCGGGGACGGCCGGCGGGCGCGACGGGCGCCGGCTGCCGTTCCTCGCCGCGATCCGGTCCGTCCTCCCGCCCGGGGCCGTGCTGACCTCCGACAGCGCGCAGTGCTGCTACTACGGCGCGCTGCCGCACCTGCCCGTCGACCCGCCCGGCCGCTACCTCCACCCCACCGGATTCGGCACCCTGGGCTATGCGTTGCCCGCCGCCATCGGCGCCAAAGCGGGCGCCCCCGAGCGGCCGGTCGTCGCGCTCAGCGGGGACGGCGGATTCCAGTTCACCGTCCAGGAACTGGCCACCGCGGCCGGCCTGGCGCTGCCGCTGCCGGTCGTGGTCTTCGACAACGGCGGCTACGGGGAGATCCGCGACGAGATGGCCGCCCGCGGCGACGCCCCCGTGGCCGTCGACCATCCGCCGCTCGACCTGGGCGCACTGGCCCGCGCGTACGGCGGACACGGCGCCCGCGCGACCACCCCCGCCGCGCTCGCCGAAGCCCTGCGCACCGCCCTGACCGTGCCGGGCCCCACCGTGATCACCGTCCCCGAGCCGGCGGACCACCGCGAACCGGCCCACCCCACCGAGGAGACCGACCTGTGAGTGCGAACGGCACCGCCCCGCTGATCTCCCTGACCTGGACCGACCAGGTCACCGGCCACCGCGGCCACCTCGTCATCGACCGGCTGGTACGCGGGGTGTCCAGCGGCGGGCTGCGGATGCGCGCGGGCTGCACCCTCGAAGAGGTCACCGGGCTCGCCCGCGGGATGACCATGAAGGAGGCGCTGCACTACGACCCAGACGCCCGCTATATCCCGCTCGGCGGCGCCAAGGGCGGCATCGACTGCGATCCGCACGCCCCGGAGGCCTATGGCGTACTGACCCGCTATCTGCGGGCGATGCGCCCGTACATCGAGCAGTTCTGGACGACCGGGGAGGACCTGGGGCTGACCCAGGACCTGGTCGACAAGGCGGCCGCCGAGGCCGGTCTGGTCTCCTCCATCCAGGCCGTCTATCCGCTGCTGGACGACGAGCGCGCGGCCCGGCAGCGGCTCGCCGACGCCTTCGCCGTCGAGGTCGACGGCATCGGGCTGGACGAGCTGGCCGGCGGCTGCGGGGTCGCCGAGGCGGTGCTGGCGACGCTGGACCGGGCCGGGACCCCGTACGCCGGAACCCGGGTCGCCCTCCAGGGGCTGGGCACGATGGGGGGCGCCACCGCACGGTTCCTGGCGCGGGCGGGGCTGCGGATCGTGGCCGTCGCCGATGTGAAGGGGACCGTCGCCAACCCCGGCGGACTGGACGTCGAGGCGCTGCTGCGCGGCCGGGACGCGTTCGGCGCGATGGACCGTACGGCGCTGCGTCCCGGTGATGTCGAACTGCCCCCGGAGGCCTGGCTGTCCGCGGACGCCGAGGTGCTCGTCCCGGCGGCGGTGTCGTACTGCGTGACCGCCGCCAACCAGGCGCGGATCACCGCCCGTTGGATCGTGGAGGCGGCCAATATGCCGGTGGTGCCCAAGGCCGAGGCGCTGCTTGCCGCCCGCGGGATCACCGTACTGCCGGACGTGGTCGTCAACTCCGGTACCAACGCCTGGTGGTGGTGGACGCTCTTCGGCGACATCGGCGCGGACGCGGACGAGGCCTTCGCGCATATACGCCGCTCGATGCGGGCGCTGATCGACCGGATGCTGGCGCGCGCCGCGGCCGACGGCAGCACTCCGCGCGCGGCCGCGCATGCGCTGGTCACCGACCGGCTGCCGGAGATCGCCGCACGCTACGGAAGCCACCGGTGACCGGCCGGCCGTCCGACGGCCCCTGGGAGCCGCTGTTCGACCCGCGCAGCGTCGCGGTCGTCGGGGCGTCCGACAACCCGCAGAAGTGGGGCTACTGGCTCGCCGCCGGGGCGCTGACCGGCCGGCACCGCCGCAGTGTCCATCTCGTCAACCGGCGCGGCGGCAGCCTCCAGGGCGTGCCCTTCCTCCCTGGTCTGGACGCGCTGCCCGGTGCTCTTGAGCACATCGTTGTCGCGGTACCGCCGTCCGGCGTCCGTCAGGTCGTCGTCGACGGGGTGGCCGCGGGGGCCCGCTGGTTCACCGTCATCACCTCGGGGGCCGGTGCGGCGGCCGAGGACCGTGAGCTGGCGGCGCTGGTCACCGCGCACGGGGGACGGCTGCTCGGCCCCAACTGTATGGGTGTCGTCGACACCGGCAGCGATCTGCGGCTGACCTGGGGCGACTTCCCGCGCGGGGAGGTGGGCATGGTGTCCCAGAGCGGCAATCTCGCGCTGGAGACGGCGCGGCTGCTCGCCCGTGCGGGCCAGGGCATCTCCCGTTTCGTCTCCCTGGGCAACCAGTCTGACATCGACGCCGCCGACGCCCTGGAGGCGCTGATCCCGCATCCGGCGACCCGGGTCATCGCGGCGTATGTGGAGGACTTCCGGGACGGGCGGCGGATGGCCCGTACGCTCGGCGCCGCGCGGGCCGCGGGAAAGCCGGTGCTGCTGCTGACCGCCGGCCGCAGCGAGGCCGCCGGACGGGCCGCCGCCTCCCACACCGGCGCCCTGGTCAGCGCGCATGCCACGGTGGCGGCGGTGTGCCGGGACGCGGGCGCGCTGCTGCTGCACGGCGCGGGCGAACTCGTCGACACGGCCGTCGCGTTGCTGGCGCCCGCGCTGCCACGGGGGCGGCGGGTGGCGGTGGCCGGGGACAGTGGCGGTCAGGGCGCCCTGGCCGCGGACGCGCTGACCGCCTGCGGCCTCGACGTACCGAGCCTCTCCCTCGCCACCGCGGCGGCCGTCGCGGACCATCTGCCGCCGGGCTCCCACGCCGGCAATCCGGTCGACCTCGCCGGCGCCGGCGAGGCCGATCTCGCCAACTACGTACGGATCAGCGAGACCCTGCTCGCGAGCGGTGACGCCGATGCGGCCGTGCTGACCGGCTACTTCGGCGACTATGCGACGGCCAATCCCGCCCAGGAACGCCACGAGTGCGCGACCGCGGGTGCGCTCGCCGCCCTTGTCACGGCGCACGGCCGGCCCCTCGTGGTGCACTCGATGGCCCGTGACACCGCCGCCCTGGCCGTGCTGCGCGACCACGGCGTCCCGGTCTACGAACGGATCGAGCAGACGGCCACGGCGCTCGCCAACGCCGCCCGCTGGCGGGCGGGTTCCCCCGAGCCGCCCCCGGTGCCGCTACCGGCCGGGCGCACCGCCCCGCGCGTGCCCGACGGTACGTACGCAACGATGCGCGCGCTGCTGTGCTCCTACGGGGTGGAGTTCCCCGCGGCGGTGTTCGTCGGCACCGCCGACGAGGCCGCGCGCGCCGCCCGCCGCACCGGATATCCCGTGGTCCTCAAGGCCATGGGCCTGGCCCACAAGACGGAGGCGGGCGGCGTGGTGCTCGGCCTGCGGGACGAGGCCGCGCTGTGCGCCGCGTTCGGCGCCGTACGCGCGGCGACCGGCGCCGCGTCCTTCGCCGTCGAGGCGATGGCCGCGCCGCCGCATGCGGTCGAGCTGATCGCCGGGGTACGGCGTGACCCGGCCTTCGGCCCCGTGGTGCTGGCCGGTCTGGGCGGGGTGACCGCCGAGCTGCTCGCCGACACCGCGCTCGCCCTGGCGCCGCTCACCGTGGACCGCGCCCGCCGGCTGCTGCTCTCGCTGCGCGGCGCCCCGCTGCTGACCGGCTGGCGCGGCGCGCCGCCCGTCGATCTGGACGCCGCGGCCACGGCCCTGGTCACCCTCGGTCACGTGGCCCTCGATCACCCCGAGTTGACCGACATCGAAATCAACCCGCTGCTCGTCCACCCGGGCGGCGCCCTCGCCCTCGACGCACACGCCGTCCCGTCGGCCCCCGTCACGAAAGGCCACCACTCATGACCCCCGCCACTTCCGGATTCGACGGCCGTACCTACCTCGTGACCGGCGGCGGCAGCGGCATCGGCCGCGCCATCGCGCTCGCCCTGGGTGCGGCCGGGGCACACGTCGTCGTCGCCGGGCGCACCCCGGACAGGCTCGCGGAGACGGTCCGCCTTCTGGAGGCGGACGGCGCACAGGCGCTCGCGGTACCCACCGACGTACGCGACCCGGCGGCCGTCGACGCGCTGGTCACCCGCTCCGTGGAGCGCTTCGGCGCGCTGGACGGGCTGGTCAACAACGCCGCGGGGAACTTCGTCGCGTCCGGTATCGATCTGAGCCCCAACGGCTGGCGCGCCGTCGTCGACATCGTCCTCAACGGGTCCTTCCACTGCACCCGGGCCGTCGCCCGCAGACTCCGCGAGCAGGGCACGCCGGGATCGATCCTGTCGGTGATCGCGACCTACGCCTGGCACGGCCACCCCGGCACGGTGCACTCCGCGGCGGCCAAGGCCGGCGTGCTGGCCATGACCCGGACCCTGGCGGTCGAACTCGCCCCGCTGGGCATCCGGTTGAACTGCCTCGCCCCCGGCCCGACGGAGACCGAGGGCGCGGGCGCGGCCCTGTGGGCGACCCCGCAGGCCCGTCAGGAGGTCCTGGACAGCGTCCCGGCCGGCCGGTTCGCCGCACCCCGGGAGATCGCCGACGCCGCGCTCTTCCTGCTCGGCGAGGGAGCCTCGTACCTCACGGGCGAGTGCCTGACCGTGGACGGCGGCCAGTGGCTCGGCAAGCAGGTGTACGGGCGGAGTGCGACGGCAACGGCCTAGCTTGCCGTTCGACGTCCGAGCGGGGTCGGTTCGGCAGGGCGGGCGTGCGGTCCTCTGCCGTTGGGGCAGAGCCTCACGCGCCGCCCTGCGCCGCGCCGTACAGCGTCCAGCCCCACAGGCCCCCGGCGACCAGGATCTGCAGCCAGCCGCTGATGAAGAACCGGCCGCGCAGCAGTGGCCACGCCGACAGCCCGGCCACGGCGCCCAGGATGATCAGCGTGAGCACCGTGCTCGTGCTGTCGAAATCGCTGTTCGCGGCGGTGTCGAAGAAGTGGTATCCGGCCTCGTTCATCACCGGGAGCAGCGTGACGAGCACGACGATCACGTCCAGCACGAGCAGACCGACCGCCGGCCCGAAGTCGGCGGCCGGCGCCCGTCCGCGCTCCCCGTTTTCCCCTCCGCGGTGCGGGGGTGTCGGCGGTGTGGGCCCGGTGGTCATGCGCTCAGCTTCCCTCCGCAGCGGTACGGGGTCCTGAGTATCTGTACTCAGGACCCCGTACCGGTGGTGTGTCGGTGCCGGCCGCCCGCAGACTCGGGGTCACCGGCCGGTCGAACGCACCGCACGGCCCGTCGGGGAAGCCTGCCGCCCGTCGCCGTCGGGCAGTTCGCCCGCTGCGGCCCCCGCCCGCATCCGCCGCCGTGCCGGCGCCCCGAGCAGGGCGAAGCACAGGCCCACCACGAGGAAGAGCAGCAGCGGTACGACCTGGCTGAGGGTGTACTGCAGCCGCTGGCCGGCGAAGGCCTCGGGCAGCGAGTCGGCGGCCGAGCCTCCGGTGCCGAACCAGCCGACGCCGAATCCGGGCCAGATCAGCACCACGACGGTGAAGGCGACAAGTCCGGTCGCAAGGAAGGTGATCAGCCGGGCACCGGCCCGGCCGCCCGGCACACGGTACGGGCGCGGGGTGTCCGGGTACTTGCGGCGCAGCACCAGCAGGCTCGGGAAGGTGACGACGTAGGAGATGAAGGTGGTGCTGATGGTCAGCCCGAGGCCGGCCGCGAAGTACTTCTCCCCGTCGCCGTCGGTCAGTTGGAGCGCGACGATCAGCAGTACGGAGGCGAGCACCGCGGAGAGCAGATTGACCCGGACCGGAGTGCCGTGGCGCTCGGAGAAGGTGCCCAGCCAGGCCGGGCCCGCGCCGTCCGCGCACGCCACGGCCTGGGCCCGGTGCGCGCCCATCGCCCAGGTGACGCCGCTGGTGAGCAGGCCGATGATCAGGCCCGCGGCGGCGATGCTGCCGAGGACGGCACCGAAGCCGGTGAGCGTGACCGTGCCGTCGGCCGCGATATGGCCGCCGTAGACGGTGAACACCGCCTTGCAGGCGTCGATGAAGCCGCCCAGGCTGCCGATCCGCTCGGCGGGAAGGACGAAGAGGATGCCGAGGATCGGGCCTCCGTAGAGCAGCAGCGAGGCCAGCCCGGAGCGGAGGATGGACAGCGGGATATCGCGCTTGGGGTTGGTCATCTCCTCAGCGGCGGTGCTGGGGAGTTCGAATCCGACATAGTTGAAGATCAGGACCGGTACGAGGGCGAGGAACCCGGCGTAGGTGGGGGCGAACTCACCGGCCGGCAGGGCGTGTACCCCGTGCCGGCCGGCGTAGACGACGACGGAGACGAGGAAGACGCCGAGCAGCACGATCCGGGCGACGGCGCCGGCGATGGGCACCCACTTGCCGACCCGTACGGACTGCACGACGGCCAGCGCTCCCGCCCAGATGAACGCCAGCCCGGCGGCGTACTTCCACAGGCCCGGCAGCGGGGTGAAGAACTGCTCCCAGGTGGTCAGGGCGATGATGCAGAGACTGCCGCCGAGCCACACGGGGTTGGAGAGCCAGTACAGGACCTGGTTGATGCCGGCGGTCAGCCGTCCGAAGGCGAGCCGGGTCCAGACGTACGGCCCGCCCTGGACGGGAAAGGTCGAGCCGAGTTCGGCGACGAGCAGCCCGTAGGGGAGGAAGAAGACCAGCGCCAGGACCGCCATCCAGGTCAGCCCCTGCGGCCCGGCGGCGGCCACCGAGCCGATGGTGTCCAGTCCGACCAGGGTGCAGATCAGGAAGAAGAAGACATCGAGCCTGCGCAGCTCCTTACGGAGCCGGGAGCGCTGTTCGCGCCATCCCGCGGACAGGTCGGGGGCGTTGGTTCCTGGGGACGGTGGTGCTGGGGTCACGGGCTCGACCTCCGTAAACTGACTGAACGAACAGTTAGTAAGAGCAGACTGTGCGGGGCGCCGCACGGCCCGGTCAAGAGGTCGTCACCAGGTTTCGCCGGCGGATCCGGCGACGGCGCTTCAGCCCTGGCGACCGGTTCTGAGTAGGGTGACGGAGTGGCGAGGGTACGGTTGAGCGTGGAGGAACGGCGCGAGGAACTGCTGCGCGCCGCCGTCGGACAGATCGAGCGGCGTGGTGTGGCGGCCCTGCGCGTATCCGATGTCGCCGCCGAACTCAAGGTGAGCAACGCGCTGGTGCTCTACCACTTCGCGACCAAGGAAAAGCTGGTCGCGGCGGCCTTCCAGTACGCGGCGGAGGCCGACCTGGCCCATCTCCAGTCGATTCTGGGCAGGCGCGGCAGCGCGCTGCGCCGGCTGCGTGCCGCCCTTCGCTGGTACTCCCCCACCGGGCAGGCCAAGGGCTGGAAGCTGTGGATCGAGGGCTGGGCCGCCTCGCTGCGGGAGCCCGTACTGCGCGAGGTGGCCCAGGACCTCGACCGGCAGTGGAAGGCGGCGCTCGCCGAGGTCATCGCACAGGGCGCGGCGGCGGGCGAATTCGACTGCGCCGACCCGGAGGGCGCGGCATGGCGGCTGACCGCGCTGCTCGACGGATTCGCGGTACAGACGATCACTTACGCGGGTGCGCTGCCCCGCCGCACCATGCAGACCTGGGTCGAGGACGCCCTCACCCGCGAACTCGGCCTCGATGCCGAGCAGGACGACTGACGGCCCCTGGGAACGAACCCGTTCGGCGCGCTCGGCCTCGCATTCCGCGATGCGCGCCTTGATACGAGGATCCCCTGCGAATTCGGGCGGGAGCCGAGTCGTCGCAGAGCTTGATGTGAAGTGCGCCGCGCACGGTTCTTCTCTCCTCGGCTGCGGTGCCGGTGGGTGGCGTCACTGCCGTGCCGTGCCGGCTTCGATCGGTCGGGTGCGCAGCAGTGCGCGGGTGGGCAGGCCGGTGGCGGCGAGGGCGAGGAGGACGGCTCCCGCGGCCAGTTGCAGTGCGGTGCCGGTGGGGATGTAGGGGGCGGCTCCGGTGAGGCCGCGGGCGATGGGGACGAGGGTGGTCCAGGCGATGGCGCTGCCGAGGAGGAGGCCGGATGCGGCGACGAGGAGCGCTTCCCAGCGCATCATGCCGCGCACTTGGCGGTGGGTGGTGCCGGAGAGGCGGAGCAGGCCGACTTCGCGGCGGCGGTCGAGGACGGTCATCACGAGGGTGTTGGCGGCCGCGATGGCGGCGAATCCGCCGAGGACAGCGGCCATGACGGTGTTGGCCCAGGAGCTGAGCTCCTGATTCCGGTCGGCTTGGACGCCGTATCCGGCCGCGTCGGTGACGGTGGCCTGCGGGGAGAGTGCGGCCAGCTGCCGGGCCACGGTCTTGGGGTCGGCGCCGGGGGCGGCGGAGACCAGGACCTGGCCGTCCAGGGCGGCGCTCACGTGCCGGGCGACGGCGGCGCGGGGCATCAGGACCTGTCCCACCCCGAGGCCGCGTTCGTACGTGGCGACCACGGTGGGCCGGACCTTGGTGCCGTCGCCCAGCCACAGGGGGACGCGGTCGCCGGTCTTCACGCCGAGGCTTTCGGCGAGCGAGGTGTCCAGCGCGACCGTGTCCCTGGAGGACCCGAGTGCGCTCAATGACCCGCTGTTCACGCCGAGATCGAGCACCTTGGGCAGTTTGGCCGGGTCACCGGAGATGCCCAGGACCGTCGTCGAGGACAGCTCGTTGCCGGACCGGTAGACGGCCCCCGTACGCAGCACTCCGGTCGCGGACTCCACTCCCGGTACCCGGGCTGCTCGTTCGGCGGTGGCTGCGGGCAGGCCGGGGCCGGTCGAGCCGAGCACATGGTCGGCGACGGCTGCGACCTTGACGTTCTGGGCGGAGGCGTGGCGGATGGTGCTCTGTATGAAGATCAGCGTTCCGCAGAAGGCGGTGACCATGACGATCGGGGTGATGGCGGAGGCCAGGCGGCGTGCTTGGGCGCGGGTGTTGTCGGCGGCCAAAGAGCCGGCGGCTCCGGCGGCGCTTGCCCGCAGGGGCAGGCCGAGGACGCTCGTGCACAGGCGGGCCAGCAGGGGGCCCAGCAGGGCGACGGCGAGCAGGAAGCACATGACCACGCCGAGGGCGGTGTTGGCGGCGTCGCTGCCGTTGAGTCGGGCGGCGAGACCGGCCAGGGCACCACCGCCGGCGAGGGCGGCCAGGCCCATCACGATCCGGGTCACGCCGGGCCGGGCGGGCTCCACGGCGGCTTCCCCGAGCGCCTGACTGGGGCGGAGCTTGGCGGGCCGGCGCGCGGCCACCCAGCCGGCCGTCAGCGCGGCCAGCACGCTGGTCCCCACCGCGGCCAGCATCGGCAACACACCGATGTCCAGGGACACTTGCCCGGGTACGGCACCGCGGTCGACGAGTTCGCCGAACCACCAGCGGGCCAGTGCCAGGCCCGGCAGCACCCCCAGGGCCGCAGCGGCGGGTGCGAGGATCACCGCCTCGGTGGCGATGGTGCGACGGATCTGCCCGGGGGTCGCGCCGACCGCGCGCAGCATGGCGAATTCGCGGGCACGCTGACCGATGGCCAGAGCGATCGTGCCGATGACGACGAAGATGGCGGTCATCGCGGCGATGCCGCCGAAGGAGCCGCCCAGCCCGATCAGGACCGTCCTGCCTTCGGCCAGAGCGGGCTCCTCGACGGCCCCGCGCGCGTCACCGGTGGCGACCTCGGCGCGGCCGTCCACGGCCTGGCGGACCTGCCCGGCCAGGGCGGAGGTGGTGATGCCGTCGCGCGGCTTGACGGCGATGGCGTCCACCGTCCCCGGGTGCCCGGAGAGCCGCTCGGCCACACCGTCCGCGAACCACACACTCGGGCCGTCGGCCTGCGCGGCGGCCAGCCCGGAGATCACGTAGTTCCCGCTTCCGCCCGGGGCGGCCAGCGAGACGCGGTCGCCCGGCGCAAGGTGGGCGGCGCGGGCGGCGGCCTCCTCCAGTACGACCTCCCCGGCCCTGGGTGCATGTCCCTCGGCCGGAGCGGAGGAGCCGGGAGCGGTGAGGGCGGCTGCTGAGAAGTTCCGTCCGGTCAGCACGGGCAGTGCGCCTGACTTCTTCTCCGCCTGTACGGGGAAGGACAGGTCCGGCACGGCCGCGGCCACTCCGGGGCGGGCGGCGATCCGTGCCGTCAGTGCGCTCTCGACGCGGCTGCGTTCCGGCAGAGCGCTCTGTTTCGACTCCGTTCCCTCGCTCCCCTGGTAACTGATCCGGGCGTAGGGATCACCGGAGACCACCACCGGGGAATCCGCATAGCGCACGGGCTCCACATGCGCGGTGATGCCGGTCTGCAGCAGGGCCCCGCAGGCGGTGATGATCGCCGCCCCCAGCAGCAGCGCAATAAAGCTGCCCACGAAGGACGCGGGCCGAAAGCGCACGGACGCCCGCGCAAGACCGTTCATCACGCCGCCACCCCGGCGAACCCGCCGGCCGCAGCGGTCAGTGCCATCATCCGGTCGGCCACCGACTGCGGATCAGGGCGCCACAGATTCCCCACCAGCGCCCCTTCGGCCAGGAAGAGCACCTGGTCCGCATGGGACGCAGCCACCGGGTCATGGGTGACCATGACGACCGTGGCACCCATCGCGTCGACCGCACGGCGCAGCAGACCCAGGACCTCCCCGGCGGACCGGGTGTCCAGGGCGCCGGTCGGCTCGTCCGCGAACACCACCTCCGGCTGTGTGATCAGCGCGCGGGCGATCGCCACCCGCTGCTGCTGCCCGCCCGACAACTGTCCCGGACGCCTGCTCCCGTGCTCTGCGAGCCCGACCTCGGCCAGCAGCTGCTGCGCCCGCCGCCGGTCCTGCCGCTCGCCCGCGAGCCGCTGTGGCAGCAGGACGTTCTGCAGCACGGTCAGGGAGGGCAGGAGGTTGAAGGACTGGAAGACGAACCCGATGCGCGAGCGCCGCAGCTTCGTCAGCCGGTTCTCGCTCAGTTGAGTGATCTCCTCCCCTCCGAGCAGCACCTGCCCCGAGGTCGGCCGGTCCAGACCGGCCGCACACTGCAAGAACGTGCTCTTCCCCGACCCCGACGGGCCCATCACCGCGGTGAAGCTGCCCCGGGCCAGCGCCAGGTCCACCCCGCTCAGCGCCCGGACGGCCGAGGCGCCCCGTCCATGAGCGCGCGTGACGGCGCGCAGCTCGATTGCAGGGGGCCCACCCCCATCCCGCTCGGTGTCCATGCGGTCGCGGCGCCAGGCCATCGTGTCCCTTTCTTCGCTGGTCAACTACCTTGTCGACACTAAGCGGGGGGCTATTTGCCGACCATGGAGTCAGCCGGGCTCTTCGAGGTGGGGGTAGCCCCCGGCTCCGCGGGTGGGGATATCCCCCGGCTCCGCGAGTGGGGGTATCCCGCACCGTTTTCCGCCCGGGGCGGCACCGGCGCCCTCGACCCCCGGATGCTCACAAGCAGGCATTGCGGAGCCCGCCAGGAGCCGGTAGGGCCGCCGATGCCGCACGGTCACCACGGAGCGCCGGCCGTCACTTCTTGCACAGGGCGGTGTCGAGGACGGCCTCGACATCGACGGGGCCCTGCTTGGTGGGCGGTCCTGCGTCGGCGGTGACGGCGACCGTGACGGCGCGGCCGTCATCGGTGACACCGGGGCGCGTGGCGTAGCCGTGGATGTCACCGCCATGCCCCCACATCAGGCCGCCACAGCTCAGCGGCGTGCTGCTCACACCCAGCCCGTACCGGACGCCGGGCCCCATACCGGCATTTTCGGGGACCTTGACGGTGGTGCGCAGCTGGGCGAGCTGCGCGGGCCGCAGCAGCTTGCCGTCGAACAGGGCGGCGAAGAAGCGGTTCAGGTCGCTCGGGGTGGAGATCACCTGCCCGGCGGCCCATCCCCAGGAGGGGTCCATCTCCGTGATGTTCTCCAGCGGCCCTCCGGGCTTCGCCGCGAAGTAGCCCTGGGGGTGGGCTTCCCGGATGCGCTCGTCGCCCACACCGGGGAAGTAGGTGTGGCGCAGCCCGATCCGGTCGATGACCCGCTTGGTGATCTGCTCGGCCAGCGGGCGGCTGGTGACCTTCTCGATGAGCAGGCCGGCCAGGACGTAGTTGGTGTTGCTGTACGACCAGCTGGTCCCGGGAGCGAACAGCGCCTTGTGCGCCAGCCCCACGTCGAGCAGGGTGCGGGGCTGGACGTAGGTGTGGCGGCCCTTGCCGGTCAAGTCCCCCAGGAAGTTGGTGTAGTTGGGCAGTCCACTGGTGTGCTGGAGCAGCTGACGTATCGTGATGCGGCGGCCATCGATGCCCTCGCCCCGCACCAGGTTCGGCAGATACCGCTCGATGGGGGCGTCGAGAGCGACCTTGCCTTCACCGACCAGTTGCAGGACGACCACGGCGGTGAACGTCTTGGTGTTGCTCCCCGCCCGCACCTGCCCGTCGACCGGCACCTTCGCCCCGGTCCTCAAGTCTGCGACGCCGGAAGTGTAGTTACGGGTGCGCCCGTCACGGCCGACGGTGGCAGCCAGAGCGGCGGGGTACTTGTCCTTGTGCACCAGGCGGTCCAGACCCTGCTGCACGACATCATCGGAGCCACGGGCCTGCGCCGCGGACGAGGGCAGTGTGCCGCCCACGGCCAGGGCGGCGGCCATCACCGCCGCCATCGCGATCCCCCGCCGCCGCCAGGACGACGAGACGCGAACACGCGGAACCTGATGAGAACGATCGAGCACGGGAACCCCTCCTTGTGCACCCTGCCGGTGCCTCGGAAATCCGGACCCGTTCAGCCTGCGCGCTCAAGATCCACTGAACCATCCGGACAGCGGGCCCTTGCAAAGTAGGGGTAACCCCCGGCCCTCGGGCGGCCGTTCACCCCCCAGCGGCCACGCGAGGACTAGGAAGCCAGAACGCGCGTGAGGGCGAGTACGGAGGCCAGGCCGCCGCCGAGCACAACGGTCGAGGCGGCGATGACCGGCGCTCGTACGGTCCATGCGCGCAGTTTCGGTGAGTTGGTGGCGCGGGTCAGTAGCGCGTCGCGTCCCCGGAGCACGGCGAGGCCGACGCCGGTCAGGGTCAGCGCCATCCCGAGTCCGAACGCCGCCACCATCAGCACCGCGGCGCCCACCCGGCCCGTGAGCAGTCCGCTGAGGAGGACGAGGAACGCTGACGGGGAGGGCAGCAGTCCGCCGGACGTGCCGAGGAGCGCGATGCCGCGCCAGGTGAGCAGGGATGTGCCGGGGAGGGGGTGGGGGTGGGGGTGGGAGTGGCTGTGATCGCGGCCGTGACTGTGGTGGTGACCGTGGCTGTGGCTGTGGCCACGGCCGTGCGTATGCCGTTGGTTGCTCAGATGCCGTCGTAGCAGCCCGAGCCCGACCGCGACCACGACCAGCGCGGCGATCAGTTGTAGCCAGCCGGTCAGTGCTGCGATGTCCGGTGCGTTGTCCGCGGCGAGCCACCATGCGACGGCGAGTGCGGCGACGGATGCGGTGTGCATCACGGCGACGATGACGCCGAGCCATACCGCGTCCCGTGCTCTCCCCCGGCCGCCTATGAGGAAGCCGGCTGCGAGCGTCTTCCCATGTCCGGGGGCGCAGGCGTGGAAGGCTCCCACCGCCGCCGCGACGAGGAGTGCCACGGGCAGTACGACGCGGTGTGCGAGCAGTCCGGACAGGTCTGTCGTCCAGACGCTGAACGGCCCCTGCGGCCCGGCCACCGCACCGGAGTTGCCACTGCCCGACGGGGCGAGCGTGAGCGTACGGGTCGGCTCTTTGGCCGTGTGCAGACCGCCGCTGCCCGACGGTGTGACGGAGATGGTGCGGTATTTCGGGTCGACGTCGTTGAGTGCGGTGATGGTCACGGCGAGCGTGGTCACCTGTCGGGGGCAGAGGTAGCGGAGGCGGGCGCCGTCCTGGACGAGGTGCGTGGTGTCTGCGTGATCCAGTGGGCAGGGCCGGCCGTCCTGGCTCAGCCGGATGTGCGAGCCGAGGTATCGCGCTTCGGACTCGTCGGCAGCGTGGGCTTCCTTGCGGAGTACGGCCAGGTCGTCCTTCGCGGCCGACCAGATGACCTCGACGGCCTTGCCGTGAGCCTTGATCCGGGCGGCGGGCGGCGTACCGAAGGGGTGTGCGTCCGCCGTGCCCGCGAGACCGAGCAGCGCCAGCGTCGTGAGTACGCCGACGAGGACGGGGCGGGCCGCCTTGGAGCAGACGCGGCTGAGGGTGTGCACAGTGGCGTTCCGATCAGGAGTGCCCCGCGGGTGCCTCCCTTGTCGGGGAGGCACCCGCAGGGCGGGAGAGATGTACCGGTCGGTTACCGATCAGCGCCTGGCCGCCAGCGCGTGGATCGTCCCGTCGTCGGTGAGGGCGAATACCCAGTCGCCGCTGAGGGACAGTGCCGAGGCCACTCCGCCGCCGAGGTTGTACTCGGCCAGCCGTTTGCCGGTGGCGCGGTCCAGGACGATCAGACGCCCGTCCCATGTGCCCGCGTACAGGCGGTCCTTGGTCACCACAGCATGCATCGCCGGGGAGCCCTTCCCTGCGCTGGTGCACCCCATGGCCACCCGCCACTTGTCGTCCAGGGGGCTCTCCCCGGGCAGATGGCCGACGGGGGTCTCCCACAGTGGCTTGCCCGGTTCGGCCGCGGTGGTGTCGTAGGCCCGGATGACTCCGTCACGGCTTGCGATGTAGGCGACGTTGCCCCAGATGGCGGGGCTGGTGAGCGGGGCGCGGCCGGGTTCGCAGGTGCTGTCACCGCCCACCGCGGAGTGCCACAGGACCGCGCCGGTCTTGAGGTCGTGCCCGCGGGCACCGCTCTGGGTCATCGTCACCAGCTGGGGGTCACCTTCGGCCGGGTCGGTGAGGGCCGGTGAGGAGTGGCTGTCGATGCCGCCGTCAGTGTTCTGGACCCATAGCTGGCTACAGCTTGCGAGGTCCATGGCGACCAGCGTGTTGCTGGAGTCCGTGTGCAGGTAGGCGGTGTTGGAGCCGGGCCGGCGGACGGCCGTGCTGTGGAACTGGCCCCAGTTGGTCGCTGCGTCGAAGCCGCCCAGCAGGTCACCGCTCTTGGCGTCACGGCACTGGATCTTGTTCCAGTCCTGGTAGACGGCGACGGTACGGTCCGTGCCGTTGACGTCGAAGACGCTGACGGGACCGCCGGCCCGGCCGTAGCGGCGCACGGTGTCGCCGTGCCGTTCCTCGTTCTCGATCGTCTGCCACACGACATGGCCGTCCCCGGCGTCGAGAGCGTAGATCCGGCCGACGGCGGTGGTCAGATAGACCTTCCCGTGGTGGAGGGTGGGCGCCGACTCGGCGTCGCCGTCCAGGTAGGTGCGCCAGATCTCGCGGCCGGAGGTGAGGTCGTAGGCGAGCATCATGCTGTACGGGGAGTCGAACGCCCGGGAGGAGACGATCACCCTGCCGTCGGCGATCACCGATCCATCGAGGTTGAACTGCTCACCGGTGCTCGCAGCCCAGCGCAGATCGAGAGCGCTGCCCGGGTTGTCCGCACTCGCGCCGCGTCCCGCTTCGTCTCGGCCCTGACGGGTCCAGTCCTGGCCGCTCTTCGGCTTCGTCAGCTCCTTGTCGGGCACGACCTTGAAGGGGTTCTTGAGGGTGGGCCATGCCGTGCCCTTGGTGTCGACGGCGGTCATCTGCGCCGTGTACGTTCCCGGCCGCAGTCCGCCGATCCGGTCGCTGACGCGGGTCCAGGAGATCCGGGCGTCGGGGCAGGGCTCCGGTTTGCCGCCGGGCGGCGTGTAACAGTTCTCTTTGCCCGTCCGGTCGTTGCGGGCGCCGAACTTCAGGCCGCTCTCGCGCCGTACCGTACGGCCTTGGCTGTCGCGGATGGTGAGGGTTGCGGTGGCCGGTGTGCGGCCGTCGTCCTCGGCGTACAGCTCGACGGGGATGGCGGCGCCGGCTGCGTGGACACTGCCTGGCGCGGGGCTGACCAGTGCCGCATCGTCATCGACGTCGAACTGCCGGTGGGTACCTCTCACATAGCCGGTGTCTTCGTTGCGCCGGGTGCGCGGGTTGTCGGTGATGTCCTTGAAGCTCAGGATCTTGTAGTCCGGGTGGGAGCCGTCGATGCCGTACGTGCCCTGGTTGTTGATCTCGACCGAGCGGTCGAAGGCGCCACGGCGGTACTCGGCCTGCTGGTTGTGGCCGGCGGCGAACATCCGCACGTCGTACTTCGCGAGTTCGTCGATGGTCGGCTGCATGCCGGCGCCCGGTCCCCACTGGGTGAACAGTGACCGGTGGGCGAAGAGGAGCACCTGCTTGCCGGCCGCGTGGCGCCTGAGGTCCTCTCGCAGCCACTCCAGTTGCGGCTTGAGGCCGCTTGCGTCGTAGTTGTCCTCAAGGACGACGATGTGACGGCCGTTGCGGTCGAAGCTGTACCACTCGGGACCGAGATTGCGGCGGTAGTACTCCATGCTGCCGCCGTAGCCCTGGGAGGTGGCGGTGCCGCCTACGTCGTGGTTACCGACCGTCGGATAGAAGGGCATACCGAGTTTTCCGTCGGTCAGGCCCTTGCGCAGGATGTCGTAGCCGGCCTGACGGCGCGGTTCCTGGGCGTAGTCGGTGACGGTCAGATCGCCGGTCGCGATGGCCATCGTCGCGCCGTCGACCTCGGACATCGCCTCGACCTGGCCGGTCCACTGCGGCAGCGTCCTGCGCGCCGCCTCGTCCGAGGTGTTGGACACCTCGACGTCGGAGTCCATCACCCACTTCTCGGTGGGGTTGGCGGCATTCCTGTCCGGCACGAGGGCGAAGTCGATGCCGGTATGCGGACCGTCGCCGTCGGGCACCGTGTGGAAGAACTGCGGGATGTAGTCCTTGCGCAAGGCAGGGGTATAGCCGTTGGGGGAAACCACGCTGACGAGGTCGGTCTCCCGTCGGCTCGGGTCCATCCGCAGGGTGTACGAGCCGTCGGCGCCGGTCGTCGTCCAGACCGCACCGTCGGTGACATCGACGCCGGGCAGGGGCGCCTCGCCCCCGTCCCGTACGCCATTGCGGTTGACGTCCTTGAAGACCGTGCCCTGGACGGACACCGGGTCGCTGTTCGCCGCAGCCGCGGCCGTCTCGTCGGCGGCAAACGAGGTACCGGCGGTGGCGTACGGCATCAGACCCGCCACGACAGCGGCACCGGCCGCAATCAGCTGTTTACGGCGCCGACGGGTGCTGCGCACCGACGGCTGCGACTGCCGCGGGTGCGGGTGCGGATTGGGCCGGTACTGCGAACGGCGCCGGAGCGCCCAGCGGAGTGCCAGCAGCGCCACGACGGCAAGGGCCGCGCCGAGCCCCGCGGTGCGCCACGGGAAGGCAGTGCTCGCGGGGCCCTCATGGGCGCCCCGGGCATCGACGACCGGGGCCGCCGCGGTCGCATCGACCGTATTGCCGTCGAACTCGACGACGGCCTGGGTCAGTCCGCCCTCCGTCAGCATCGAGGTCAGGTCGAGTTTGTCGACATGGCAACTCCACGCCAGCTCGACCACCACACCCCCGGGGACTCCACCGCTGTCGCCGGCGACACCGGAGCCGGTGGCCGGACAGGAGGCGGTCAGAAGGCGCGACGCCCAAGCGCCCGCCTTGTCGGGCGAGACCACGTCGCGGTGGACGATCAGCCTCCCGCTGGTGACGTTCTCCTTGGTGGATACGACGAGTTCGGCGTGGTGCGGCGACACATGCGCCGACGCGGGCTGCACACCGAAGCCCAGGACGAAGAACAGCAGCACAAGACCGGCTCTGGCTGCTGCGCGGATTGGTTTCATGCGCAGGAACGCTGTCGGCGCCACAAGGCCGGCAGCGAAACGCGCGGCGACAATTCCGCTTCACGACGCCTAACAGGTGCCTCACCGGCGGACACACGGCAAGCAGCGCAACACGCCCGCAAGAGTTGCCATGTCGCAGACAACCGTGCGGCGTTGCACAGCCTCTCCCTGGGTGACATTGCCCGGACGCCACGGAGGAGCAATGAACACAGCGAGAACACGCCACGGTGCCCTGGTGGGCGCGGCGTTGGCCGGGGCAGCGCTGGTCGTCTCAGCCGCCCCACCCGCCGCCGCGGTCGTCGGAGGAGACCGCGCCGACATCAAGAAGTACCCCTGGACAGTGGCCCTGACGTCGTCGGACGACGTGAAGCTTCCGGAGTGCGGGGGCACGCTCGTCGCGCCGAACAAGGTGCTGACCGCGTCCCACTGCGTGAATCCGGCCACCGTCGATCAGCTCCGCGTGGTCGCCGGCCGGGAGGATCTCCGGAAGACCGGCGAGGGCACGGTCCGCAAGGTCACGAAGGCGTGGATCCACCCCAAGGCCAACACCGAAGGGAACGGCGCCACTTACGCGCACGACCTCGCCGTCCTCACCCTCAACGCCCCCATGCCCTACCGCACTCTGCCTCTCGCCACTCCGGCGCAGCAGAAGCTGTACGAGGAGGGCACACCCAACAGGGTCCTGGGATGGGGGTCCACGACCGGCCGCGACGACGATGACCGCGTGCCGCCGTTGCAGACCGCACTGATCCCCAACCGTGGCGACGAGCAGTGCATCACCGCGTACGGCAGCCGTCGCTACCAGAAGCGCTACACGATGTGCCTGGGCTACCCGGCCGGCGGTGTCAACGCCTGCTACGGGGACAGCGGAGGACCGGTCGTCGTCAAGGGGCGGCTCGTCGGTGTCATCAGCGGCGGCGGCAGCTGCACCAACCGCCTCTACCCGGGCGTCGCCGTCAAGACCGCCTCCTACTACGCGCTCCTCCAGAGCCAGATAGCCGGATAGCTGGACAGCCAGGGAGAATCACGATGACTCGACGGCACACGTACGCGCGTATGCCCGCCCTCGCCTGTCTCATGGCGCTCGTTGCCATCGGCTTCGCCGTGCTGCCGGCCCCCGCCGCCCACGCCATCGTCGGCGGACGGAAAACGAGCACGGCGCAGGCACCATGGACGGTCGCGGTCAACCTGTGGCGGCAGACCGACACCTACCCGCGTTCGGGCCAGTTCTGCGGCGGCACGCTGGTCACCCGCACGAAGGTCGTCACCGCCGCCCACTGCGTGGTGACCGAAGCGCCCACCGATCTGGGCGTCCTCGCGGGCCGCACCGACCTGCGCCGCCATGACGGCACCCTGCGCAAGGTGACCAAGGTCTGGATCCACCCGCGGTTCGGCCGCCATCTGGAGAACGACGTCGCCGTCCTCACCCTCGATACGCCCATGCCCGCGAAGTACACGCCGCTGCCCATCGCCACCGCCGCCGACACCGGCTTGTACCGCCCGGGCACCGGCGCACGGGTCTACGGCTGGGGCTTGCTGGACTACGAGAACCGCGAGGCCAACAGCCTGCGATCGGCGAACCTGCGCATGCTCCCCGACAGGACGTGCCGGCGACTCAATCCCGGGGGCGACTTCGACCCCAGGATGCACGCCTGCGCCAACGATCCGGTCACCGGCGCCCACCACGCCGAGGGCGACAGCGGCGGTCCACTGGTCGCGGGCGGAAAGCTGATCGGGATCGTGAGCTGGCTGGCCAACAGCAACGCCACCACGCCCACGCCTGGCGTCTACACCCGCGTCTCGGCCTTCGCCCGCGAGATCGCCGGCCAGATCCGGCAATAGGCCTCTGAGGCACCGCAGGCACCGCAGGCACCTCAAGGATCAGAAACTCGGCGGGGTTTCGGCCCAGACGCAGACGGCCGGGACGTCACCGGGGTTGCTGTAGCGGTGCGGGGTGGCGGAGGGGAAGCTGACGCAGTCGCCGGGGCCCAGGCGGTAGGGGACGCCGTCGACCCAGTAGTCCAGTTCGCCGCTGAGCAGGACGCCGACCTCCTCGCCGGTGTGGCTGTGCGGCCGGTCCCCGGAGGAGGCTCCCGGGGCCACCTCCAGCAGCATCATCTCCAGCCTGCCGCCGTGCTCGGGGTTGAGGAGGGTGTAGGTGACCCCGTCCACACCTGCCCGGGTCAGCTCGACGCGCTGGTCGGGACGGGTCAGGACGCGCTGCTCGCGGTCGACGGCGTGCAGCAGCCGGCTGAGGGTGGTGCCGAGGGCGTTCACGATGGTGCGCAGCGTGTTGATCGTCGGGCTGTTCACGTCCCGCTCGACGTTGCTGAGATAGCTCCGGGACAGCCCGGTCTTCTCGGCGAGCTGTTCCAGGGTCAACCCCCGCGCCTGACGTTCGCGGCGCAGGTGCCGGCCGATTCCCTCGCCCGCTTCGGGTGCCGCGCCCTGAACGCCGTCCTTCGCCACGCGCCCTCACCTCTTTCCCCGTGTCGAGTAAACAGGACATCCCATCCACTATATCGTTTGCCCGAATGTCTCATATCCTCTACTGTCCGTCTTCTATAGAAGACGCCGACGCGGGCGTCCGCTCGTCGGGCGTACTGCCGAGAACTCCTTGAGGACAGATGGACTCCGCTCCCGCTTCCCCTGCCCACGACCAAGTCCGCGCGCTGCCCGAACTCCGCCTCCATCTGGGCGCGTTGGAGCACAATGTGCACCTCATGGCGGACTGGTGCCGCGCGCACCGCCTCGAACTGTGCCCCCACATCAAGACCACGATGACCCGCCCCGTGGTCGAGCGGCAGCTGACCGCCGGGGCATGGGGCGTGACGGTGGCCACCGCCCGCCAGGCCGACACCGCGCTGAGCTGGGGCGTACGCCGGATCCTCATCGCCAACCAGGTCGTGCACCCCGCCGACCTGGCGCTCCTGCGACAGCGCCTCGACGCCACACCTGACCTGGAGCTCTACTGCCTCGTCGACTCCGTGGCCGGGCTCCAGTACGCCCGTGCGGCCTTGAACGGCGCCGACAACCCCCTCCGGATGCTGGTCGACGTCGGCGTGCCGGGCGGCCGTACCGGAGTGCGCGGTGCCGAGGAGGCGTACGAGCTGGGGGCAGCCGTGGCGAAGACGGGAGACGGACTGCTGCTGGCCGGTGTCGCCGGGTATGAGGGGGTGCGGCCCAACCGCCGGGACGCCGCCACGCTCGCCGCGGTCGACGCCCACTGCCGTACGACGGCCGACGCCTTCGCCTCCCTCGCCCCGCTGTACCGGACCCCGCGGCCGGTCTTCAGCATGGGCGGCTCCGCCTTCCCCGACCGCGTCGCCGACACCGTGGCGGACCTCGCACGCCGGTTCCGCGACCTGCCCCTGGTGCCGGTGCTGCGCTCGGGCTGCTATGTCACCCACGACCACGGCACCTACGCACAGGTCTCACCCCTGCCCGGCCTGCGCCCGGCCCTCACCGTCCGGGCCGCCGTACTCTCCACCCCCGAGCCCGGCACCGCCGTCATCAACGCCGGGAAACGCGAACTCCCCTACGACGCCGGCCTGCCCGTCCTCCTTGCCGCATACACGGCGGCCGGCGCCCCGCGCCCCGCGGCACAGGCCACCGCGGCCCAGATCTACGACCACCACCTGGTCCTCACCGACACGCAGGGCCTGGATGTGGGCGACACCGTCGACCTCGGCATCTCCCACCCCTGCTCGGCCTTCGACCGCTGGCCCGACATCGCCGTCACCGACGACAGCGGAGACGTACGCGACGTATGGCACCCGCAGTTCCACCGGTAGCCACCCTGTACTGAGGGGTTCGCCGCCGGTTTTGCGCGGTGCCTCGGCGTCTCCCGTTCAAGAGGGGTCGGTGGGGACGGCGGCCAGCAGGTTGCGGACGACGGGCCCGGCGGAGCCACCGCCGGTGACCCCCTGCTCGACGACGCAGGCCACGGCGACGTTGCCGCGATGGGCGGCGAGCCAGCCGTTGTTGGGTTCTCCCTCCGCGACCTCGGCGGTGCCGGTCTTCGCGCCGACGCCGCCGGGCAGGTCGGACAGGACCCTCGCCGTGCCGTCGGTGACGGTGGCGCGCATCATCGCGCGCAGTTGTGTGACGACCTTCTGCGGGAGCGGGGTGGTGGTGGTCGTGTTCCTGTTCCCGCGGGTGATCGAGGGCTGGTGAAAGGTGCCGGAGACCGCGGTGGCGGTGACCGACGCCATGATCAGCGGGTTGGCCTGGACCCTGCCCTGCCCGATCATCGAGGCGGCCTTCTCGGTCTCGTCATGCGGCGCCGGCACCGACCCGTCGTACGAGGGGATGCCGACGTGCCACTCCTGGCCGACGCCGAAGTACATGCTGGCGACGGCACCCAGTTCCTGGTCACCGAGCTTGCCGCGCAGGCTGATGAACGCGGTGTTGCAGGACTCGGTGAAGTCCTTCAGGAAGGTGGCGTTGCGGTGTTCGGAGGTCTCCACGTTGTGGAACTCCTTCCCCACCGTGAGGTACTTGGGACAGTCCACGATGTCGGCGGGTGCGACGGCGCCCTTGAGCAGCAGGGCGCTGCTGGTGACGATCTTCCAGGTGGAGCCGGGTGCATAGGTACCGGAGACGGCGCGGTTGAAGCCGGACGACGGGGAGTTGGCCATGGCCAGGATCTCGCCGTTGTCGATCCGGAGCGCGACGAGCGAGGCGTTCTTGCCGTGGGCACCGGAGGCGAGGGCCTTCTCCGCGGCGGCCTGCCAGGTGGCATCGAGGGTCGTACGGACGGGCCGGTCGGACGGCTGGTCGGACGGCCGGCCGGTTTTCTTCCCGAAGGTGGCTTCCGTGCGCTCGACCTTTCCGGTGGCCCGGTCGACGAGCTGGATCGCACCGCGCGGGCCGGTGCCGCCCCTGCCGTCGTCGATCTGGGCCAGGACGGGGCTCAGGGAGGGGAACGTGTCGCCGGAGAGGGCCACCCCCTTCCGGTCGGTGACCTCGGGGGCGTCCGTGTCCTCGCGTTCGAGGTGGAACTTCTTGGCTCCGCTCAGACGCGGGTGGACCAGTGACAGCGTCCAGTCCACCTTCCAGCTGCCGTCACCCTGTTTGCGGAGCGGCAGTTTCGACGTGTACGTCCAGGTGCCCAGGTCGGTTATGGGCATCTTGGCGGTGAAGGGGACGCTGACAGTGTCGCCTTCGGCCTCCGTGGGCGCCGCCGCGGTGAGCGTCGGTTTGCCGATGTCGAGGCCGGCGGTGAAGTTGCGCAGCACGCCCTGCGCCGTAGCAGGTCTGGTGGTGCGGCCGGCCGCGTTCGGCAGGCGCCCGGCGGCCCAGTCGGCGAGGAACGCGCGCGCCTGGGCCAGGGCCGCGGGATCGGGGCCTGCGGCGCCACGGGCGAAGGGACCGAGACCGGCCGCGTACGTCCCGCCCACGGCGACCGCGCTCACCACGGCCACCGAGGTGACGGCCAAAACCATGGTGCGCGGCTTGCGACGGCGAGTGGTGGCGTACGCGGATTTCGGCATCGGGAGGTCCTTGTCTTGTCGGTCTTGTAGGTCTGGTCCGTCGGTCTTGTCGGTCGGTCTTGTCGGTCGGTCTTGTCGGTCGGTCTTGTAGGTCTGGTCCGTCGGTCTTGTCCGTCGGTCTTGTCGGTCGGTCTGATCCGTCGGTCTTGTCGCTGCTCAGAGGCGGAAGAAATCGAGGATCGTGCTGGTCGCGTTCAGTGCGGTGCTGGTGCGCCCGAAGCCCTTGGGCGGAGTGATGCGCGAGCCCGGCCAGGTGTGTCCCGCGTCGTGCATGACGAGGAGCTGAACGGTGGCTCCCGGGTTTTTGAGGCGCCACACGGTGCGGTCGTAGCCCGCTTCGGCCTCCGTGGCCGGTTTGCCCGCCCCGCCCGCGGCCGCGAACGCCCCGGCGCTGTCCCTGGCCGACATGGTCGGTGTGACCGGTTCTTCACCGGCGGGCGCGGGGGCGGGGCTGGGCATTCCGGCGAGCGGGCGCACCGGGTCGTCGGCCCCGTAAATGATCATGGCGGGCACCGGTCCGGTGGGCTTGACCGCGGCGGCTCCCGTGGGGAGCTCGCCGGACACCGCGGCCGCTCCCGCCAGCAGTTCGGGGTGCTGGGCCGCCACGCGCAGCGCCATCGAGCCGCCGTTGGAGAACCCGACGACGTAGACCCGCTCGGGATCGGCCCGCTCCTTGCGCACGAGTTCGTCGATCAGCGCCTTGGTGAACCGTACGTCGAGGTCCGGATCCGGCCGCTGCTCGGTGGCCCGGGTGCCGGCGCCCCACAGCTTGTCCAGTCCCTCGGGATAGGCGATCAGCATGCCGCGCGCCCTGGCGTCCTCGTCCAGGCGGCTCTGCTCGCGCAGATACGAGGCGGTGGAGCCGCGGCCGTGGAAGGCGATGATCAGGGGCCGGGGCTTGCTGCCGTTCGCGGCGGGCCGGTGCAGCTGGTACCCCCGCGTACGGCCGTCCACCCGCAGCTGCTTTTGGGGTTCGGCCGCTGCGGTCGGAGCCGCGGAGCCGCCGGCCGTGGCGGTGGGCGGCTCGGTTGTCGTACCGCAGCCGGCGAGTGCTAGGCCGAGCAGCAGCGCGTGGCACCAGGCACGCACGGTGCGGCCGCGGCGAGAGGGGGCGAAGGAATCCATGTCCTGAGGAGAGCAATGCCTCCCGGTATCTGTCCAAGATGCATATCGATCTCGAATCGATCAATTGTCGATATGATTGCTGTTCATGGACCTGGTTCGGCATCTGGAGTGCTTCGTGGCTGTTGCAGAACAGTCACACTTCGGCCGTGCCGCGGCTCATCTGGGCATGGCCCAGCCGCCGCTGTCGCAGCGCATCCAGCGGCTGGAGCGGGAGCTGGGCGTCCGGCTGTTCGAGCGCACCAGCCGACAGGTGACGATCACCGAGTCCGGGACGCTGCTGCTGGCGGAGGCCCGTGAACTGCTCGCCCGATCCGAGGCGTTCATGGCCACCGCGCGCCGCATACGGGACGGCGAGACCGGCTTGCTGCGCGCCGCCCTGTCACCCGATATCGCCGGCGAGACCGTAGCCGCGGTGCTGGCGGACTTTCCGCGGCGCCATGCCGGCCCGGAACTGGAGCTGCACGAGCTGTCCACCGCTCAGCAGCTCGCCCGGTTCGCCTCCCACGACCTGGACGTAGGGGTCATCCACCACCCCTGTGACGTCTCCGGTCTGGAACTGGGCCCGGTTCTGCGCCGCGAGTTGGGGGTGCTGCTGCCGCGCAGCGCCGCCGCGGCCGTGCTCGACGAGGTGCCGCTCGCGTCGCTCACCGGGTACGACCTGATCCTCTTCCCCCGGAACAGCGCTCCGGCGCTGTACGACGACCTGCTGACCACCTGCGCCCGCAACGGCTACACCCCCGCCGCCGTCCGGCACGGCCAGGGCGCCAGTTTCGTCCGCGGCCTGGTCCTGTCCGCCGGGGCCGTGGCCCTCGGCCCGTACGACGCCCAGCCCGCGGACGTCCGCGACCGGAACGCGGACGCCGGCTCCGGCGTCGTATGGCGTCCGCTCGCCGGTGCCCCACTGGCCTGGCGGCACTCCGTAGCCTGGCCGAAGGGCCGCGGCGACGCCGCCGTCAACGCCTTCGCCGAAGTGGCCACGCACGCGCTGCGGACGACCGCCGGCGCGCGGGGCGAGGCGCCCGCAGGGCCGCTGCACCTTCGCCCGGCATCGGAGTACTGGCTGTGACCGACACCGCCGCCCGCATTCACGCGGCCTTCGCCGAAGCCGGTGGCACCGGCTGGCTGCACGCCCTCGACATCGACTCCGGCGCGCAGATCGACGCCGGTGCGGACCAGCCGGTCTGCACCGCCAGCGTCCACAAACTCTGCCTGCTCGTCACACTCCACGAGCTGGCCGCTTCGGGGAGTCTGGACCTCGGCGAACAGATCGAGTGCCCGCCGGCCGGCCGCACCGCGGGCCCCACCGGGCTGGCCGCCATGCTCGACCCCGTCCGCATATCCGTGCGCGATGTCGCCTACCTGATGATGGCGGTGAGCGACAACGCCGCCGCCGACCTCCTGCTGCGGCACGTCGGCCTCGACGCCGTCAACCGCGCCATGACCCGCCTCGGCCTCACCCGCACGCACGCCGTCCACACCTTCGGCGAACTCTTCGCCACCATCCGGGAGGACGCCGGCCCCGGCGGCGCCCAGGCACTGACCGACCCGCACGTCATCACCCGGCTCAGGGCCCTCGACCCGGCCCGCACCAACCGCAGCACCCCGCGCGATATGACCCGCCTGCTCGGCGCCGTCTGGCGCGACGAAGCCTGCACCCCCGAGCACGGCGCCGCCATCCGTCGCATCCTCGGCCTGCAGGTCTGGCCGCACCGCATGGCTTCCGGCTTCCCCTTCGACGATGTCCACGTCGCGGGCAAGACCGGCACCCTGCCGACCGTACGCAACGAAGTCGGCGTCATCGAGTACCCCGACGGCGGCCGCTACGCCGTCGCCGTCTTCACCCGCACCGCCAACACCGCCGCCACCCTCCCCGCGGCCGACGCCGTCATCGGCACGGCCGCCCGCATCGCCGTCGACGCACTGCGCGCGTCCTAGGCGAGCTTGAAGGCGCTACGCGGCCGAGGCCCGCACGCCGGTGCCGGCCCGGCCCCGCCGGGAGAGCACGTCAATCGCCCCAGATCTTGCGGTAAGCCTGGCGGTAGCCCTCGGAGTCCCAGGACAGTGCGCCGCCGCTGTTGGCGGCGGTGGCGATGTGGACGGGGGCGACGTACCCGCTGTCCGGGGCGCCGGTGAAGGCGCGGTTGAACTCGTCGACGATCTGCCAGCCCTGTTCGGAGAGGGGCTCGGGCACCGTGGCGGCCTGGAAATCCTTGCCGTTGACGCGCTGGAAGGCCGACGGGTCGCCGTCACCGGCACCGATGTTGAACGGGGCGCCGGCGCCGTCCTTGCCCGCGGCGCGCAGGGCGGGGGCGGCGTGGCCGAAGTACAGGTCGTTGATGGCGGCGGAATAGGTCCACTTGCGGCCGAAACGGGACAGCAGGGAGCGGACTTCCCCGATGGAGCGGCTGTTGACTTGGGGAATGGGGATGTTGGTGTAGCTCAGCAGCTTGGTGCCGGAGCAGGTGGCGAGTTCCTTCTTGATCAGATCGGACTTGTGCTTCGCGAAGGGTACCGAGGCGTCGGTGAACAGGACGACGCCCGCGCGGCCGTTGGACCGGGCGATGATCCAGTCGGCGCTGATCTTCGCGACGTCCTCGACCCGGGAGGTGATGTTGCTGAAGAGTTGCGGATCTTTACTGGGGCCGGGAGTTGCGGCGGCGTGCCAGCCGATCAGCGAAATTCCCGCCGAATTGGCCTTTTTGACGTCCGCTGCGGCTATCCCGGGATCGAAACCGCTGATGACGATGCCGTCCGGCTTGAGGCGCAAGGCCTGCTTGAAGGCGGCCCGCTGACCGTCGGGCGTGCCCTGGCCGTTGAGGGTGCGGGCGTGCCATCCGACGATCTCGGCGGCTTCCTGGACACCTTGGGCGACTCCGGCGACGCCGGGGTTGGTCAGGGTCTGGGCGATGTAGACGATGGTCTTGCCGTGGACTGCCTTGGGTCCGGTGGTGGGGCCCCTCCAGGGGGCGTTGACCTCCTCGGCCTTCTTGACGGCTTGCTTGGCCCTGGAAAGGGCGGCGGGGCATCCGGGCTTGGAGGAGCTCCCGTGGGATGCGGTGGCTCCGGCGCCGGGTTCACAGCCGACGGCGGTGGCCATGACCAGGAGTGCGGCGGCTGTCACGACCGCCTTGCGGGTGGGGTGCACGGGTCTCCTCGCAGGGCAGGATGAGGATACGGGTTGGGGTGGGGGGAGACAGATTACGGGTGGCGATGCTCCGCGGCGCAGCCACCTCCGGGAGGTACGGCGTATGCCACCGACGCCGGGCCCGATGCGGAACGAGCCGTCCGCGCCCTGCTCCCCTACGGACACCGGCCCATCGGCCGGCATGGCACACCACAACGGGGTAACGGGCCAAAAGTGACAAAGAGTTGAATACCGCTTGGCCGTTGATGGTCGTGTGTTGCATGCGCGTGCACAAGCGGTAATGTTCGCGGCCGGTTGGGCATGTGGCGCAATCCTTTCGCTCGCATTTTCGGGCGAACTACGCAAGCGTCACGATCCCCCGTCGTCGGCGGTCGGCAACAACAACCCCTCGGTCACCGCTCAGGAGCACGTCGTAAGGAGGCCTGGGTGTCTGTGGACACAGTGGACCCGCCACACGAACCGGACCCGTCCCGGCGTTCACCGTCGAGGCCGCGGTTCCGTCAGCAGGCGGGCGCCCTCCTGGACCGATGGCCGTTCCGCCGGAAACTCAACGTTCTGGTGATCGCGCCCGTCGCCGTCGTCGGCGTGCTTCTGGGCATCGGCGTCAACACCCAGGTGGAGAAGGCCCGGGACGCCGACCGGACCGCGGAGCTGGTGCGCGACAGCGAGCAGGTCACCAGGCTGATCAACGACGTGCAGGCCGAACACCGGCAGGCGCTCCTGCTGTCCGTGGAGCAGGAGTCGGCCCGGCCCGGCGCCGCCCTGCCGTCGACCGCCGCCTACCGCGGGACGCAGCGGGACACCGATGAGCAGGTCACCGCCGTGCGTTCCGCGTTCGGGGCGGGCCTGCCGAAGGAGGAGGCGCGGGCCCTTGAGTACATCCGGGGCCTTGCCGTGCTGCGCGACAAGGTCGAACGGGGCTCGGTTCCGGCCGCCGGCATCGATCCCGCGTACGCTGCCGCGGTCGGCTACCTGATCGACGGCATCGGCCTCGACCGCTTCGACGGCACCTCGTCGTCCTCGGTCACCCATCTCCTCGACACGGTACTGCGCGCCGACGCCGCCCACGCGGCCTTCGAGAGCGGGGTGTTCTCCGCCCAGACCCGGGATGCCAACGCGCTCACCGAGTACACCCGGGCGGTCGGCGCTCACGAGCTCTACGAGGAGCAGACGGAACGGTTCAGCAGGATCGCCGACCCGGACCAGGTCCTGCGCCTGAGCGGGATCGAGCGAGATGCCGAGGAGAACGGCATCGAGGCCCAGTTCGCGGAGCTCCAGATCGATCCGGGCTCCCTGCAGGGCCAGACCCCGGAACAGCTGCGCAAGGCGATCACCGCCGGAACCCGGCAGGCCGCGGCCCGCCTCGACATCACCCGGTCGCTGATCGATCAGATCGCCGCCCGGGCCGACGGTCTCTCCCAAGGCGCCCTGGACAACGCGCTGGCGATGCTCGGCCTCGCCCTGCTCGGCTTCGCCTCCTGGCTGACCTTCTCCGTCCTGGTCCGGCGCTCGGTCGTACGTCCCCTGGCGGCCCTGACCGGCGCCGCCCAGCAGGTGGTCGACGTGGCCGGCGAGGAGCTCGCCAGGGTCGAGGACGACGAGTCGCCGGAGCGCACCCCGCTGCAGGCGCGGCCGATCCCCGTTCCCGTCCGCGACGAGATCGGCCACCTGGCCGAGGCGTTCAACCAAGTGCAGGTCACCGCCGCGGCGCTGCTGGAGCGGCAGGTGCTCAGCCGCCGCAACGTCGCCGAGATGTTCGGCAACGTCGGACGCCGTGTCAGCAACCTCACCTCACGCCAGCTGATGCTGATCGACGCGGTGGAACGCGAGGAGACCGACGCCGGCGTCCTGGAGCGGATGTACCGCATCGACCACATCGCCGTGCGCCTCCAGCGCAACGCCGACAGTCTGATGCTGCTCGCCGGAATCCGGGACCCCGAGGTGGAGTCCCGGCCGACCACCCTGGTCAACGTCATACGGGCGGGGCTCGGCCAGATCGAGGGGTATCAGCGGGTGTCCCTGCGGTCCGAGACCGAGGTCACCGTCGCGCCCGACATCGTCGACGATCTGACGCTGATGCTCGCCGAACTGCTGGAGAACGCGGTCTCGTTCTCCCCCTCCGACACGCCCGTCGAAGTGGTCGTCCGGCCCGGCACCGACGTCACCTCGGACGGTGGTGCCCTGATCGAGGTCATCGACCACGGCCTCGGGATGAGCACGGAACGCCTCGACGAGGAGAACTCCCGGCTGGTCCGCCGGGAACGGCTCGACCTCGTACCGACCAAGGTCCTCGGCCTGTTCGTGGTCGGGAACCTCGCCCGGCGCTCGGGCATCCGGGTCACCCTGAGCCGCACACCGGGCGGCGGGGTCACCGGCACCGTCTGGCTCCCCTCCGCGCTGCTGCTGGCCGTGAGCCCCGCCGCGACACCGTCCCCGGCAGCGGTCGCGGACGTGGCCGAGGCCGCGCCAGAGCACCCGGCAACGCCCGAGCAGGAGTCCACCGCGCCCGCACCCGAGCCCGCGCCGGCCTCCGCCACGCCCCTGCCGGTGCGGACCCCCGGCACCACGCCCGAACAGCGGACGGGCGACCTCCCCCGGCGCCTCCCGTACCGCACGGACGCGGAACAGACCGCCCCCGCGGTCGAGCCGCGGCCGGCACAGTCCGCCCGGCCGCTGCGACGGCGGGTACGGGGTGCGACGCTCGATATGACCACCCAGGCCGCCGACCGGGAGACCCAGGCCGTGCGCCGACCTGTCGACGCCGACGCGGTCCGTTCGGAACTCGACGAATTCGAGGCCGCCGTACACAGGGCAGAGCAAGAGAGTGCTCCTGCCCCGAGGGATTCAGCCCCATCACCACACCAGCAACCCCGGAAGGAGTCGGGCAGTGACCACGCCGACAGGTAAGAGCAGTTCCGAGCGGGACGAGCCCATGGATCTGACAGCCGCCGCGGCCGACTTCACCTGGCTGCTCGACCGGTTCGCCACCCAGACCGCCGGTGTCGTCGACGCCATCGCGGTGTCCTCCGACGGTCTGCTGATCGCCGTCTCCCAACTGCGCGAGCAGGCCGACTCCGAGCGGCTCGCAGCGATCGTGTCGGGCATCACGAGTCTGGCCGCCGGTGCGTCCGGCAACTACGGCCTCGGCGGCCTCAACAAGGTCATCATCGACCTGGAGGGCGGCCATGTACTGGTGTCGGCCATCGGCTGCGGCGCCGTCCTCGGCGTGGTGACCTCGAAGGAGGCGAAGCTCGGCAACATCGCCTACGAGATGACCCTCTTCGCCAACCGGGCCGGGAGCGCGCTCACTCCCCAGCTGGTGCTGGAGCTCAAGAAGAACGCCGGCGCCGCACCGGCCCGCTGACCCGTCCCACACCGCGGAGGCAGGGGTGCAGTCGCCGAGAAGAGGATCATGATGGCCGCCGGTGAACCAGGGCCGAACGAGGGTGGGGGTCCCCCCGGCGCATGGGGGTCCCCCCGCTCGAGCGGAGCCGAGAGTGGGGGAGGAGCCGAGAGCTTGGGGGAGGGCAGAGCCCAGGGTCCGTCGGAGCCGGCCGGCCGCGCTCCGGCGATCCGGCCTTTCCTGCTGACCGCCGGCCGGGTGGCGGGGGGCGGCGCCGGCCCGCCGCTCCCGGTCGAGACCCAGATCGTGGCGACCTCGTCCGGGCTCTCCGTCCTGGGCTCGCTCGCCTTCGAACAACACGACATCGTCGCCGCCTGCCGACGGCCGCAGTCGGTGGCGGAACTGGCCGCCCGGCTGCGCCTCCACCTCAACGTGGTCCGGGTGTTGGCGGAGGACCTGTGCACCGCCGGGCATCTGGCGGTCCATGTCCCGAACGCCAGGACAACCCAGGACATCTCCGTACTGCGAAGGGTTATTGATGGTCTCCGTGCCGTCCCCGACTCACGGGACACACTCCGTGACAGCGGTTGAACAGCCGCCGGTACCGGTCAAGTTGGTCATCGCCGGCGGCTTCGGCGTCGGCAAGACCACGGCCGTGGGCTCGATCTCCGAGATCCGGCCACTGACCACGGAGGCCGCCATCACAGAGGTCGCGGCCGGCGTGGACGATCTCTCACACACCCCCGGCAAGACCACCACCACGGTCGCCATGGACTTCGGCTGCATCACCATCGACCCGACGCTGAAGCTCTACATCTTCGGCACGCCGGGCCAGGACCGGTTCGGGTTCATGTGGGACGACGTGGTCGAGGGCGCTCTCGGCGGCCTGGTGATCGTGGACACCCGCCGCCTGGACGACTGTTACGCCGCAGTGGACTACTTCGAGCACAAGGGCATGCCGTTCGCCGTCGCCGTCAACGCGTTCGACGGCGAAGTCCACCACAACCTCGACGAGGTGCGGTGGGCGCTGGACGTCTCCGACCACGTACCGCTGATCGTCTTCGACGCCCGCAAGACGGGCTCGGTCCGGGACGCACTGCTGGTCGTACTCGAAGTCGCCCTGTCCCGCGTGGAAAACACCACAGCGGGCTGACTCCCGGCCCCCTCTCGGACAGGCCCCCCGTACCGCCGTGCCTCGAAGGCCCGGATCAGTGCGGGCGGTTCCCGGTCACCACCACCTGACCGGGTCGGCGGCGAAGGCCGTCGTTGCCGCGCCGAGCAGTTCCTCGGAGGCAGCAGGTGCCTCCTTCGGGTGACGTGCCTGCCACTTCGCGACGTACGGGCACAGGGGCGCGACCGCGAGCCCCTCGCGGCGGATTGATGTTCGCCAACGCCGCCTGGAACAGCGGCTCGCCCGGCGCAGGCACGGCGAACCGCTCGTACAGCTCCTTGGCCTCCGCCTCGCTGACGGCGTTGGCGAAGGCGTAGCGGAACTGGTCGTAGGTGAGCGGAACGGCCCGGTGGTAGTTCGCCGGGTTGCCGAGGACCACGGGACCGGATCGCCGGCCTGGACCTCAACGTCCTCGGCTTCGCCATCGTGGGCATCTTCTTCGCCACCTGGATCCTCGCGCTCGCCGTGTGGAAGTTCGGCCGGATCGAGAAGAAGTGGTCGGCGGACGTCCGCCCAGTGGATCAGAGGACCGACTGAGGGCTCCTTGCCGTAGACCCGTTCCGCTGGCTCACCCACGCCGTCGGCTCGGAAAATGCCGGTACGCCGCGCTACGGGACGCGGTTCCCCCATGGGCGGCGTACCGGCGCATCGTGATCGCCGGAACCGAACCGGAACGGACGGCACCGGCTGAGCATCGGACGGCCTACACCGCGACCACCTCAGGGAGTCGCGCGCACGCCTCGGCAGACTTCAGCCATCCGGTGAGGTCTGCGCGGGCGCGAGCCACCCGGGAGCGGACGGTGCCGATGGGGCAGCCCACGGCCGCAGCGGCATCCGCGTACGGCATCCCGACCAACTGTGTGAGAACGAATGCCTGGCGCCGCTCGCCATCCAGTGCGTTGAGCAGCTCGCCCAGCGCCAGGCCGTCGTCGAATCCCGGTAGCCCGCTGGGCTGGCGGCGTTCCGCGACCGTCTGCCAGTCGTCGACGTCGGCGATGCGCGGACGGGCGGCGGCGGACCGGTAGCGGTCGATCACCACCCGGCGGGCGATGGTCAGCAACCAGGTGCGGGCGCTGGAGCGCGCGGCAAATCCCGGCAGGCTGGTGAGGGCACGCAGAAACGTCTCCTGGGCGAGGTCATCGGCGCTGTTCGTGTCGCAGGTCAGGTGCGCCACGAATCTCCAGACATCACGGTGGGAGGCGCGTATGAAGCGCTCGACGGCGACCGGGTCACCGTCCCGTGCGGCCAGGGCCAAGGCGGTCAGCTGCTCGTCATCCACGGTGGTCCGCTTGCCACGGGCCGGACCAGCAAGGGCAGGAATCATCGCCACATGTCCTTTGGGGGGCACGGGCCGTACCAAGACATGGCACGGCCCTGTCGGTGAGCGGCACTCCGAGTACCCGTACGAAAGCCGGTGCAGACGTCACGGGGCGACGCTCGACGGGGATACGTGTACGGGCAGGCCGGAGGGCCGCGGGCCAAGGGCCGGCGTGTGCTCAGCTGCGCTCACAGAGACATGAGGAAGGCAGCCGTGCGGACACGCCGGTACTCCGCCCGCCACCGATTCGATGCGCCTTGCAGAAAGGTGGAGTGGGGATCCCGGGCGGTGCCGGGAGAGTCCCAGGACGGGCGGTCAGCAGCAGACGAGATGCGTCGGCGGGCCCCTGCGGGAGAGCACGTGGTGCAGGCGCACCCCACCCGGACGCACGACATGACCGGCGCCGGTCACCGGGCGAGCGGACGGCATCAGCCCGGCCCAGCGCTGCGTCGTCAGGACCAGGAGCAGGGGCGCGAACAACACCGCGGCCACGGTGCGGGCGAGCCGGAACGCTGCCGCCTCGCCGCGCCACAGCCACAAGCCGCACATCAGCGCGGCCAGCGCGTGGGCAAGGGTCATGCCGGGGGTTCCAGGGCCGGAGTGCGCCAGGTGCAGCTCGCTCATGTCGCCGTGCACCACGGCCATTTGCCCAAGGTGCGCTGCGGAGCCGACGGGTACGGCAGCCATGCCCGCCATACCGCTCATCTCCGGCGTGCCGTCCATCGGCGTCGGCGCGGAGACCGAACTGCCTGGGCACGACTGCGCCAGGCCGAACAAGGAGTGCAGACCGAGTTGGGCCATGACCGTGGAACCGGTGACGACCAACCCGCCGCGTTCCTGCCCCGCCAGCCGCCAGGCCATCGTGCCCGCAGCGCCGAATGCGGCGACGAGAGCCCACCAGGGCAAAGGCTGCACGGACATGAACGCATGCCCCAGGGCTGCGGTCGTCACGCACACAGCCGCGAAGATCGCGGCGCGCACGGCACGTGAAACCGACCCGGCAGTCATGTTGGACATCGTGCCAGGGGGTTCGCCCGCCCGGGAGGGGGCATGGTGCCTCGGGCTCGGTTGTTGTCCAGATCCGCTAAAGCACGCGGTGCTTCAGCAGTTCCGTACTCGCATCATCGACCACGCGGTAGCGCACTCCCCGGCCGTCTTTGTCGCCCTCGACGACTCCGGCGGCCCGTAGGAGGCCCAGCGCCTGGGAGACGGCGGGATCCTTCATGCCGGTGGCGACTGTCAGGTCGGAGACGGCGAAGTGGTCTCACGCGGAAGCCCTGGTGGGGCGGTAGCACTCCGTCCGCCCCACCAGGGCTTGCCTGGCTTCCGGTTGGTTACGGGCGGGCGGAGCGGCTGCGGTGGAGGGCGACAGCGGCCGTGCCGATGCCCAGGACGCCCGCGATCAGGCCCGCGATGCCCAGGCCTCGCGTGGTCGAGTCGCCGGCGGCGGCAGCCTTGGGCGCCGCGGAGGCCGAGGTGGCGGCTTCGTCTGCGGCCTTGGTGAGGTGCAGCACCGGCGCCGGGTTCTCCGGCTCCGCCTGACCGGCCTTCGGCTCTTCGATCCAGCGCACGACCTTGCCGTCGGAGTAGGTCTGCAGCGTCTTGAAGGCCAACTGGTCGGCGTCGCCGGGGAGTTGGCCGAAGGCGACGCTGAAGTCCTGGTACTGGCCGGGCTGGATCCTGCCCTTGGTCCAGGTGATCTGCGAGACGGCTTCGTTGATGGTGCCGTCGTCGGTCTTGATCGGGTTCTTCAGCCTGGTGGTCTTCACCTGCGCGGTCCAGCCGGGCTCAGGGGTGACGAGCACCGAAGGGATGGGGTGATCCGTAGGCAGGAAGACCTGAACCTCTGTGGTGCCGGCGTTGTTCTCCTCGTTCGGGACCCGGAAGGTGAGGGTGCCGTCGCCGGCGCCCTTCGGGTAACTGCCGGGGTGGACGGTCACGTGCGCGAAGGCCGAACCCGCGGCGGTGAGCAGCCCGGCTGCGGCGAGGGTGGTGACGAGGGTGGTGCGGCGCAGAGCGCGCCGGAGGGTGGTGTGTGTCGGGGACACGGGGACTCCGTACTGGTCGGCCGGCGGCGGTGAGCGGCCGCCGGGGGGAGGCATGGGTGAGCAGACCGTTGCGGGGAACGGCTCACACGAAGAGCGCTGGGTACGGGTCCGGAAGGGGTGGGCCGCGGCGTGACACCGCGTGGCGCAGCAGTCCCTGGCGGAGAATCCGCTGCCCTGCTGTCAGCCCGTGGGGTACGACCGCGTACGCAAGAGCGGGCAGCCGGCCCTCACGAGCACCCCACCACGCCACCAGCCCCGGCACCAGCGTGACGGCCCTGCGGAGCAAGGACCACAGCGCTGCTTCGCCCCGCCGCAGCCACCAGGACGCGAGCAGGGCCGCCGCCAGGTGTGCCGCGGCGGCGTGGGCACTCATCGGGTGGGGGTGCGCCATCATCCGCGTCCCGTGCAGGCCCATCGGCGCGCTGGTCGCGGCAAGGCGCCGGGCCGGCGCCTGGGCAGCGTCGAAGGCCAGGTGCAGCCCGCCCTGGGTGGTGAGCATGGCGCCGCCGATCCCCAGCAGCGACCGCTCCCGGGTGCTGAGCAGGTAGCCCAGAACGAGGACGGCGAGGAACCCCGTCGCGTCGGCCCACGCCGGTGGCGCCGAGCCTGCCGCGAGCTGGTGGCCCGCGGCGGACAGCGTGAGGCACACCGCGGCGAACACCGCAGCGCGCAGGATCCGCATCGCCGGGGACGCAAGCATGACGGCCGGATCGTCCCATGCAGGCCGTAGTGCGTACCGGTCCCTTGTCCTCATTCGCAAAACCTTTGTTTCCACCCGTGCCTCGCTGTGCCCACACCCAGGGCACAGCCGGGACGAGGAGTACGCACCGCGGAGTGGGGGCGTACTCCTCGCTCGGCACGCGGCTCAGCTGCTCAGCTGCTCAGCTGCTCAGCCGAAGAAGCGGCGCAGCGGGGCGATCCGGCGGATCAGCAGCCGGTCCAGGGTGAGGACGATCAGCATGGAGATCCCGGCAAGGGGCATGGCCACGCCGAGGATCAGCATGATCAGCGCGACGCCGCGGGTGGTCCGGGCGTCCTGCGCGCGGCGGGGTGCGCCCAGGCCCTTGCCGGTCGGGCGGCGGCGCCACCACATCACGACGCCGCTGATGGCCATGCCGATGACGGCGAGGCAGGTGCCGAGGGCGACCAGGAGGTTGGGCAGGCCGAAGCGTTCGCCCTGGTGGAGGGCGATGCCTTCTTCGACGAGCTTGGACAGCAGGCCGTACTGGGGCCAGCCGTAGGAGGCGAGCACCTTGCCGGAGTACTGGTCGAGGAAGAGGGTGCGCTGCTTGGCGGGGTCCGCCTCGGACTTGCCGGAGATCGTGTAGACGCCCTTCGGGCCCTGCGGCAGGGTCACGGTGGAAGGTGCCAGGCACGCGCTCGTGGTGGGCGATGGCGACGGCCCGCTCGATGGACAGGCCGCCGGGCGCCGCGCCGCCTCCACCATGGCCTCCCATGTGGCCGGCGTGCCCCTCATGTCCTTCATTCCCGCCAGCAGTCTTCGAAGCCGGAACCTGGACCTTCTCCGCCGCCCAGGGCACGGAGGTGTCGGGGTTGGAGGTGAGGTGGTCGGCAGTCGTGGGGACCTTCGAGGAGACCTTGTACTCCTCCGCGCTCGGCGTGCCCTGCTTCGTAGCGGTGATGACCTTCTGCAGCTGCTCGCCCCAGATCCCGGTCCACGGCAGGCCGGTGGCAATGAGCAGCAGCAGGAAGACGGAGACGGCCGCGCCGACGGTGGCGTGCCAGCGGCGCAGGCCGCGCCGTCCGGTCCGGCCGCGGCGCGGGCGAGCCCGCCACCACAGGTACAGGCCGGTGAAGGTCAGGATCGCGGCCCAGGACGCGGTCAGCTCCATCAGGCGGTCGCCGAGCGTCCCGCTGAGCAAGTTGCCGTGGAGCTCGCGGACGGTGTGCATAAAGGTCTTGCCGTTGTCGACGGACCCCAGCACCTTGCCGTCGTACGGATTCACGTACACCGACACGGTCGGCGCCCACGGCCCTCCGCCGTCCGCGGCGAGGGTCACCATCGTGCTGTGCTCGCGGTCGCTCGGCGGCGTTACGGACTGGATGGTCGCCTCTGGCTTTGCCTTGCGCACGGCGTCCACCTGCTCGGCCAGCGGCACCGGCTTGGCGCGCTCCGTGGCGTGGACGGTGCGCAGGTCCTTGTAGACCCAGTCCTCGTAGGCGGGCTTGAACAGGTAGATGCCGCCGGTGACGGCGAGCAGCACCAGCAGCGGGGTGACCAGCAGGCCGGCGTAGAAGTGCCAGCGCCACAGGGTCTTGTACAGCTGGTTGCGGGAGGGCCGTGCGCGGTCGTTGCCGCTGTCCGGCGGGGTGTCGGGTCTGTCCTCGGACAGGCTCGGGGCGTGCGTCATTACGGGCTGTCTTTCGTCGTACCGCGCGGCCGGGCAGCGCCGACCGCACGTGAGGGCAGGAAGAATCCGGAGGGCCGTGGGGGGAATGGCGACCGCCCAGCGGGCGGGCACGCGAGGCGCTTCCGGGTTGCCGCGTGCGCCGCGCAGGGCACGGCGGAGCTCAGGCCCCGGGCTACGGAGCCTGCACGACATGCGGGATCAGTACGAGAAGGACAGCGGGGGTCCACGGCGGACGACCGCATGCCGGACCACCGCCAGGTGCAGTTGCCCGGCCGTTACGGGCCGCTGGAAACGCAGGGGTCCAGGGGGTGCCACCGGCACCGTGGCACGCGCGACGAAGAGACGCAGCAGGCGGTGCAGCGACCGGTCGGTGGCGGCAGCCAGAGCCGCCAGCAGTGCGAACACCGCGCGCTCGCCACGGTGCAGCCACCAGGCGCACACCAGGCCCGCCAGAACGTGCGCCGCCAGCATGCCGAAGCCCATGTGGTGCATGGTGGGCATGGCGTCCGCGGTACGGCCGCCGAGCCCCATGTGCGCGCCGTGCCGGCGAGCCGGAGGGCTGTGCCAGTCCCAGCCCGCGTGCCGCACCATCTGGTGCATCGATCGGCTGAGAAGGGGCGTCGGACGCGCCGAGCCGGAGTGACTGCACAGCAGCAGATCCGCCCAGGCCGCAGCCTTGCTGGTGGCCTGAACGGGTGCTGCGATCCCCTGTGCCCAGGAGAAGAACAGGTGCAGCCCGCCCTGGCAGGCGAGCATCCCCCCGGCGATGGCCGGCAGGGACCGCTCACGACCGGCAGCCAGTCCAGCGCACACGAACACCGGCACCGCAGCTGCCGCGAACGCCCACCCCGGCAACGCAGGACCGGACATCACGGCATGCCCCGCCGCGGACAGCACAACGCAGACCACGGCGAACACCGCGGCCCGGACATATCGCAGCGCGGCGGTGACAGGCATGACGCCGTCATCATGACAACGCCCTCACCAGCCCTCTACAGGGGGGTGGCTGAATATCGACCCCCATAGCAGACATAAAGGACTACCTTCACCGACTGGCGGCAGCGACAAGGGCGACGAGCACCGCAAGGGGGGCCGCGAAAGCCACCGCCACCACCCCGACAGGCAGGCAGGCAGACAGGCAGGCAGGCAGGCAGGCAGCAAAATCTCCACTCCCGGCAGCGTCACTGATGGGCGAGCCCGAGCGCCCCGGAGGGCGAAGCCCGGTTCAATAGCCGGCCGGCCAACAGATCAGGAAAGCCGCAGTCATGCGACCAATTCCAGAATGACCCGTTCCGCGATCGGTGCACGGTCCCCCGGGATCGAGCAGGGGCAATGGCCGGCGGCCGGAGAACGCATCCCCGTAGCATCCGTCGGTCCGCGAGCGACGACTCCTTGCATTGGGTCAGCATCAGGCTGACCAGAGGTGGTTACAGACGACCAGGACCGTGTCCTATGGGGTGAGGCGGACGTATCGCTTGTAGCAGCAGATGGCGGCGGCGAGTCCGAGAAAGGCCAGCGAGTTGCGGTGGCCGCGTTCGTAGCGGGGGCCGAGTCTGCGGTAGCCCGACAGCCGCGACACGGTGCGCTCGATCACCCATGTACGCCGCCCTAACCGTTCCTAACCGTTCGCTGGACTCGATGCCTTTGCGGGTGATCCGCACTCCAATCCGCTTACCACGCAGCCATTTCCGCAGGTCGGGCCTGTCATACGCCTTGTCGGCGTGCAGGCGGCGCTCGGGTTTGAAGTACCGGCCGCGGTGAGGGTCGCGTCTCGTTTGGTGACCCTCGATCATCGGCTTCAGCCCTTCGCTGTCATGTGTGTTCCCAGCCGAGACGTCGACGACCAGGGGCAGTCCGTTCGCGCCCGACAGGATGTGCATCTCGGAACCCGGCTTGCCCCGGTCCATGGACGACGGGCCTGCGAGTTCACCCCCTTTTGGGCCCTGACGGGGTCGCGCAGGGCGAACGTAGGGGTGGCCTCCGTAAGGCCCGGGGGACTGCACCAGTGCGTCAGAGATCGCGGTGCCTGAGGCTGAACGGGCCCTCGCCGAGCCTCACTTGGAGGAACCCGTGGTTGTCTACGGTTCAACGTCATCGCGCAACGCACACCGGTATCGGGCCGGCTTTCGGGTGAGCGTGTCGGTGCTCTGCTGCGGTCTGCTGTTGGGAGGTCCGGCCGTGGCCGACGCTGCCGCTGCGCCGACCACCCATGCCCAGGTGGGGCACGAGGAGCACGGCCGGGGCACGCTGGTGTCCGCCGAGAAGCTGTACACGCTTGAGTCCGCGCAGGCTGTGGCCGCCGAACTGGGCCGGGCCGGTTTCGATGACGGCATCGTCCGGCACGGAGTGGTCGCCTACCGGCTGGTGTACCGGACGGTCGATCCCCATGGGCGGCCCACCACCGCGAGCGGGCTGTTCGTGCTGCCACTGAGCAGCGAGCGGCGGCTGCAGGCGGTCTCCTTCGCACACGGCACCGGGAGCCACAAGGACGATTCTCCGTCCATGAGCCGAGGAGAGTTCGTTTCCGCGCCGGCTGTCGCGCATGCGTCGGCGGGGGCCGCGGGTGTCGCGCCCGACTATCTGGGGATGGGCAAGGGACCCGGTCCGCATCCGTGGATGGACGTCACGTCCGAGTCCACGGCATCCCTGGACATGTTGCGGGCGGCCCGCGCCTTCGCACCGCGTACCGGGCACGTGCTGGAGCGCACGGTCCAGGTCACCGGATTCTCACAGGGCGCGTCGGCGGCCTTGGCGCTCGGCAGGGCCCTTCAGGCGGGCGAGGACCGCTGGTTCAGGTTGGGCGCGCTGGCACCGGTCAGTGGCGCATACGACTTCGGGGGCACGGAGCTGCCCGCGCTGCTCGCGGGCCGGCTGGAGCCCAAGTCCGGTGTGGTGTACGCGGCTTACACCCTGGTGACGTTCAACCGGCTCCATCACTTGTACGACAGCCCTGGCGAGGTCTTCCGGGCCCCGTACGACCGTACGGTCGAGGCTCTCTTCGACGGGGCGCACACAGGTGAACAGCTGATGCGGGGTACCCCCGGCACACTCGACGACCTCCTGACCGCGCACGGCCGGGAGCTGCTCGCCCATCCGACAGGGCCCCTCGTGGCGGCGCTGCGCACCACCGACGCCGTATGCAGGAACTGGATTCCCCGCACACCGACCAGGCTCTACATGGCGACCGGGGACGAGCAGGCTGTCACCGCCAACACCGCGGAATGTCACAAGGCGCTGCTCAAGAGCGGCGTGGACGTCCCGATCGTCGATCTCGGGCCTGTCGATTACCACGGCTCCCGTCACCTGGGGTCCAATGTCGCGGCCACGACGGCGATCGTGCGCTGGTTCGGGCAGGTGCGCGCGCAGTGACCAGCTGAGCCCACGGTTGTCGTAGGCGCCCGAGTGGGCAGAAGCGAAGTCCCCCTCGACTGCAACCGTTTTCCCCGGCGCGATGTCCGTCAAGACACACGTCGCGTACATCCTCGGCAAGTACCAGCTCCGCGTCAGGGTGCGGGCACGTGATCGTGGCCTACGGCAGCGGAGCGGCGGTCAGTATTCCAGTTCGGGGCGCAGGGGGCCGCCGACCGCGTGGAGATACCGCACGACCTGGGCGTAGGAGCTGAAGAGTCCGGTCTCGTGGTAGGCGATGCCGTTCCGGACGCAGAACGTGCGGACGAGTTCCTGGGCATGGCGCAGGCTGGGCCGCGGCATGGAGGGGAACAGGTGGTGTTCGATCTGGTAGTTCAGCCCGCCGAGCGCGAAGTCGGTGAACCGGTGGCCACGGATGTTGCGTGACGTCAGTACCTGCCGACGCAGGAAGTCGATCTTGTCGTCCTTGGCGAAGAGGGGCATGCCCTTGTGGTTGGGGGCGAACGAGCACCCCATGTACAGCCCGAACAGCCCTTGGTGCACGGCGAGGAAGACCACGGCCTGGACGGGGGACAGGACCAGGAACACGGCGGCGAGATAGCCGCCGAGATGCGCCGTCAGCAGTCCCGCCTCGGCCAGCTTGGTCCTCCGCGAGGTTGCGGTGCCGGTGCGGTCGAGCAGCGCCCGTACGCCGGCGACGTGCAGGGCGAGTCCTTCCAGGAGCAGCATCGGGAAGAACAGCCATGCCTGGTGGCGGGCCAGCCAGGCATACACTCCGCGGCGGACGCGGGCCTGGTCCTGGGTGACGGCGATCGGGCCGTCGGCGATGTCGGGGTCGCGGTCTACGTGGTTGGGGTGGGAGTGGTGACGGTTGTGCTTGGAGATCCACCAGCCGTAGCTGAGGCCGATCAGCAGGTCGGCGTGCACACGGCCGATCAGGTTGTTGACGCGCTTGGAGGCGGCGATCTGGTGGTGTCCGGCGTCGTGCCCGATGAACCCGGTCTGGGTGAACATCACCGCGAGGAAGGCGGCGGTCACCAGCTGCCACCACGACTGCCCGATCAGGGCGAACGCGGTCCAGCCGGCGGCCAGCAGGAGCAGGTTGGCCCCGACCTTGACGGAGTAGTAGCCCGGCCGCCGCTTCAGCAGCCCGCTCTGCTTCACCTCGCGGGACAGTGCGGCGTAGTCGCTGCCCCGGCCGGCGGGCGGGGGTTCGGTCATCTCGGCGTGGTCCGCCGGACCGGTGCCCCGGTAGCTGCTGTCAGTGGTCACAGTGGCCCTTTCGGCGTGCACGGGCGCTGGTTCCGGCGCGAGGGCGGGCGCCGGAAACGGCACCCGTTCGGAAGCAGCGCGAGGCGGGCCCGCGGTGCGGGCCTGCCTCGGAATGGGGTGTCCTCAGAGCGCGCTGACCTGGTCGGCCTGCCTACCCTTGGGGCCTTGGCTGGCGGTGAACTCCACCCGCTGGTTCTCCTCCAGGGAGCGGAAACCACCCGTGTCGATCGCCGAGTGGTGGACGAAGATGTCGGAGCCGCCCTCATCGGGGTCGATGAAGCCGAAGCCCTTGTCCGGGTTGAGCCACTTCACGGTTGCCTTGAGCCATGTGACGTCTCCTTCGAGATGGCGAGGAGGTCGGGGAACGCGCACTCGCGCGATCCCGGGCTGCTGGTCACCAGCCGTCGAAGGAAACCCCGTAGACGGCGAAGCACCCGCTGTCAGAACTCCGCGGGCGCTTCCACGTCGCAGACTTCAACTACAACCACTCGCTACAACGTCCGGAGCGCCGAGAACGTTCCCGGTCGGTCGGGGAAGGGTCCGGCGACACCCTCACGGGTCGGCTGCAGGTCAGGAGGGGAGTACGGTTGCGGCACCGAGCGCACCTCGCATGCCGTCATCCGTGTCGGCGTCGCCCTCGGGGAACGGCAAGGCCGGAGCGCATCGCGTCCGGCCGGAAAAGAGCCGCACCATGCCCCCTGGCTCGTCTTGTCGCGCTGTCCTCCGTATCCCGTTCCGTATTCCGTTCCGTATCCCGTTCCGCGTCCCGCGGTAGCGGATTTTTTCCTTGTTCCCGGGGCGTCCGAGAGACATTCCGGCGCCTCATGCACGCCCTGAACCGATACAAGAGGATGCGGTACGCATGTATTCACAGGACGCGATCTCCGGCCGCCGCCGCGGCCGCCCCGAGCCGACCGCCGAGATGCTCTCCGGATTGGCGTGCCTCATCTGCGGCACCGACTACCGGAGCGCGCCGGCCCCGGAGGCGGTGGTGGTCTCCCACCGCGACGACAGGCAACTGCTCGCCTGCCACGGGACGTGCGCACGCATGGCGAGCGGGTCGGTCAACGGTCTGGACGAGACACCCCTCCCGCTGGCCGAGCGCGTACGCAGGCACCAGGCCGACCACTCCTGACCCGGAAACCCGGCAGCCACAACCAGCACAACCAGCACAACCAGCACAACCAGCACGACAAGAACGAAATGATGAGGAAGCGCATGAGCCTGATGAGCCTCGGTGTACTCGCCTCCTCCCGCAAGGAGAACGAGTTCCGGCTGCCGTTGCACCCCGGTCACCTCGGCCGGATCGCCCCCGACATACGCGAGAGGATCTTCCTCGAACAGGGGTACGGCGAACGGTTCGGCGTTGCCGACGACACACTGCGCCCCCTCGTGGCCGGCCTGCGCTCCCGCGAGCAACTCCTCGCCGAGTGCGACGTTTTGCTGCTGCCCAAACCCATGCACGAAGACGCTGAGGCGCTGCGCGAAGGCCAAGTGCTGTGGGGATGGCCGCACTGTGTGCAGGACGAGAAGATGACTCAGATCGGCATCGACCGACGGCTGACCCTGATCGCCTGGGAGGCCATGAACCACTGGACCTCCACGGGCGCCTTCAGCGTCCATGTGTTCCACAAGAACAACGAGCTCGCCGGTTACTCCTCGGTGCTGCACGCCCTGCAACTCGGCGGGCTGACCGGCAGCTATGGGCGTCGCCTGCGGGCAGTGGTCATCAGCTTCGGTGCCACGGCGCGCGGAGCGGTCACGGGCCTGGGCGCCATGGGGGTCTCAGACGTCACGGTGCTCACTCAACGCGCCGCAGCGGCGGTGGCGTCGCCGATGCCGTCGGTCGTGATTGGCCACTTCCAGGAGGAGGAAGGCGATCCGTCACGTCTGCAGACGCTCAGCGCGGCCGGTCCCGTGCCGCTCGCGGAGTACTTGGCCGGTTTCGACATCATCGTCAACTGCATCCGGCAGGACACCGACGCGCCGCTCGTGTTCGTCTCCGACCAGGAACTCGCCCTGTTCCGGCCGGGAACCTTCTTCATCGACGTCGCCTGCGACGAAGGCATGGGCTTCGAATGGGCCCGACCGACCTCCTTCGGCGACCCGATGCCCACGGTCGGGCCGGGCTGCCACTACTACGCGGTGGATCACAGCCCCTCCCACCTGTGGAACTCGGCCACCTGGGAAATCAGCGAGGCGCTCCTGCCCTACCTGCGCAAGGTCATGAGCGGCCCCGCGGTATGGGAGACCGACGCCACGGTCAGCAACGCCATCGAGATCCGCGACGGCGTCGTCCTGAACCCGAAGATCCTCTCCTTCCAGAACCGGACAGCCACCTACCCCCACGCTCCCGAGACCCCGGCCCCGCTTCCACCGCGGTGATGAGCTCCTCCGCCCAGCCGGCCTGACATTCCTCCGCCGACCGGACCCGGCCACCTCCCTGCGGGAGAGCCACCGGCCGGGTGTCCCTCAGCTCCGCGAAGAGTTTCCACGCGCCCCTCAGCGCCAGGTGATCGGCCGACGCGCATGCTCCGGCAAGGCGCCGACGCGCTCGAATCCCCCGACTGCAACAGTTAGCCCGGGCGCGATCTCGATCAGGCCGACGTCGTCGAGCCGGTGCAGGACCACCTCGTTCAGGCCGAAGGTCTCGACGCTCTTGCCGCGCTGGGCGTGCTTGGGCTCATTGGCGTCCAGGGCCGCGACGGATGACGCGTCCCAGATGTGGGCGAAGGAGAGGTCGCTGACGACCTTTTCCGGTCGTCAGCGTTATGGAGTCGTTGTGGCGCCCCGGCTACAGCGACGGGTGGTCCGGCACGGGGGAGGCAGCGACCGCGTCGTCAAGGATCTGCTCCCGCGCAGCGGCGGTCATCGTGTTGATGGCGGCGGCCAGAGGGAGAAACTCACCGGCCGGGACCGGATTCGTGAGCTGGTCGCCGGATTCGCCGAGCGTGGTGATGGTCCTCCTGATCAGGCTCATCGCTTCGGGAGTCCTGGGGATCGCGTCGGCTTTCAGGAGGTTCAGCATCGTCTCCAACGCCTCGGCCAGCTCGCGGACCGCGTGGCGCAACTCGTCGGTATCGGGGAGTTCATCGTTCATGGCACAACGATCCCGCGCCGACCGTGGATAGGCCAGCGCCCGGATCCGCCCGGGGGCTGGCGCTTCAGGTATGCCTGCGTGCGCAGGGTGGGTCTTGCCGGTGCCGGGTATCCCGGTCCCCCGGCTGCGAGGCCAGGACGGTGCGGGCAAGCGAAATCTCGCGACCCTGGCCTGGCGCGTATACATCTTCAGGTGAGTTCGGTGATCCGTCGCACCTCAATCTGGCGGGCGTTCGGCCTGCAACCGTGGCGAACCGAGGACTTCGAGATCTCCCCGGGCCCGCAGCTGATCGACAAGATCCGGGACGTGGTCGGTCTCGACCGGGCCCCGCCGGCGAACCCGGCGGTGTTCGCAGTCGACGAGAAGCCGCAGATCCAGGCACTTGAGCAGACCGCACCGGTGCTGCCGATGGTCCCCGGCACGCCCAGCGGCGCAGTTTCGACTCCGTTCGGCACGGCACCGTGGACCTGTTCGCCGCGCTGAACACTGCCACCGGCAAGGTGATCGGGAAGCGGTCCCCGCAGCATCAGGCGGTGCCAGGCAGGAGTAGTGAAGGGCTGACCGAGCTTGGTGGGGCGGGTGATGGCTGTCTCGTTGACGAAGGTCTCGTCGTCATCCTGAGCAGGCGGGGACGGCCTCCCGCCCCTTGAGGGTCCAGGCAGGCCAGACCGATCTCGTTGAACCGGTGGATCACCTCCCGCACCGTGTCCTCGTCGGCCTGGACCAGCTGAGCGATTACCGGGACGCGGTTTCCGCCGGCGGACGCCAGCAGCATCATCGCCCGGCGGTAGCGCACCGAGCTGGTAATGCCCCGGCGCACGGTCTGCTGCGGCTTCTGCCCTTCTTGATCGGACAGTCTGCGCACCCGCACAGGCTCGGACACCACACCTCCAGCGGTCGCAACGGACGTCACCACACATCCCACCGCTCCGACCGTCACCCCGCGAACCTATGCGGTCACAGCACTAGCTGATTGACCGGACCGCTCGTTGGTAGTGGGTTTCCTCTCGCTGCGTTCGCTTTCACAGACTTTGGTAAGCCTCTTCGCCACTTAGGTGCGTCAGGAAGGAGGCCGGTGAGAACCACGACAATTTTGAGGGACTTTCGGCTCGCCTCCGGCCGGCCGTTCCCGGCGTTCGGTCCATGTCAGGCCCCGATCTGCCCGCGCCAGGCACAAAATCCATTACGGTTGTGCCGACCGCACGTGGTTCTCTACCGGGTTCTCGACCAGCGGGAGGGTATGCCCGGCGGGGCCGCCCTCGAACACGGACGGACCTACAAGGTAGGGGAAGAGCCTGTCGCCGTTTCCTACCAGGCCGAGGGCGAGTCTTGGCGCTGGGTGAACCGACAGACCCCTGTTCGCCGCCTGGACAGGCAGGTGTCCTTGCTCGGACTACCACCCCTGGTCAAGGCCGAGATCCAGAGGGCGATGTTCCCACACACGCATGCCCCGACAGAAGGAGCCGCCTGGCCGCTGAGCAGCCAGCAGCAGTTGACCGACCACTGCCGGCGACAGAAGGTCGTTTCGCTGGCAGATATCAATTTCGACGGACTGCCTCACCGGACGGCCACAGTCGCCCAACTCCCCCTGAAACACCCGCAGGCCGTGTACTTCACCCGCGAGGAGACGAAGGCCGCAGGCTTCCTTCAAGTACAGCACTTCGGTGTCGGCTGGGGACCGGTCGCCGGTCACCTGCATCTGACGAACGTGACTCAGCAATCGCTCCGTGACTACATCGCCCATCGGCCGACGCACTGAGGTGAGACATGGAGCATTTCATGGGCCGTCTGGTCGGCCGTGAGGCCGAGACGGCGACATTGAAGGGACTGGCGGCATCGGCGGTATCGGGTGCGGGGCACGCGGCGTTCGTGGTCGGCGAGCCCGGTGTGGGCAAGACGGCTGTGCTGGGGCTGGCGGCGGTAGCGGCAGAGCGTGCGGGGATGCGGGTACTGCACGGAGCGGCGCAGGAGCTGGAACAGCGCTTCCCGTTCGCGTTGATGTCGGCCTGTCTGGGCGTGGACGCAACCTCGGCTGATGTGTCCCGGGCTCGGGTCGCCGAGGTCTTGCGTGGCGACGCCCGCTACGGGCTGCCGGGTGCGCAGGGTGCGTCGGCCGGGGCGGTGGACTTCGCCACCGTGGAGGCGATGCTCGCTCTGGTCGATGAGCTGTGTGCACAAGGGCCGTTGGCGCTGCTTCTCGATGATCTCCAGTGGGCCGACCCGGCGAGCCTGCTGGTGTTGCAGCGGCTGGTGCGCACGGTTCAGCAGCTTGCAGTACGGCATGACATGGAGGCCCGTGAACTCGGCTGACGCCTCAGGTCTCACTGCTCTGCCCCGGGAGAGGCAGCCAGTTTCACAGCGCCCACAGCTGGCCTGCTGGTCGCCCGGGGCGAAGCCACAAAGGACGGCGTCCGGACCCGCGTCCGGCTTACGAACGCCGGTGATGCTGCCGAGCTTCGTCGCCAAGAAGACCACGAGGCAGCGACGAAGTCGCCGGCCTCCGGGAGTAATTGGATGGCCTGGCGGGCATCGTGTGGGCAGCCGTCAAAGGCACACAGCGGCTACGCGGGCCGACAGCCGTAGCGCGCCAGTTGTATCGGGACCTCATTCAGGGCCCTGGGGCCCCGCAATGTGATCACATCGCGTCCAGCACTTCGCTGTCCTCCCAGCAGGACGAGGCCACATCGCCGTCTGGATTTCCGGGTGCACACACCGGCCCAGTTCCTCACGGGTGAAGGGTGCCCCGCCCATGGCGAGCCCATCAGCAGATGGCAACGTGACGTGCGGGCGCAGGCGCATCCACCCGCCTCTCACCACCTCATGCAAAGGCTCCCGGCTCTGCGGCGACCAGTCGGCCAGCGGCACCATACGGTCCTGGACAAGGGAGCTGGTTCACCTGGAAAGCGCTGGGTTGTCCGCTACCGGGAGCCCGGCGGGCGCAGTGCCCGGCAGCGCAAGAAGGCGTTCGACCGCAAGAAGGACGCGGTGGACTTCGCCACCAAGGTGGAGAACGACAAGCGCGAGAACACGTATATAGGCCCGAACGCCGGCAAGGTTTCCCTGCGCCGCTATACCGAGGACTGCCTCAACGGAGTACTCCTGTCGGGCGGCACCTGGGAGTCGTACGAGCGCATCCTGCGGCTTCACGTCCTGCCGCACCTGGGGCGCAAGACGATCGCTCAGGTGACGGCAGCCGATGTGGAGGAGCTGTACGCGCGGTGGGCGAAGGGCGGGGCCAAGCCGAACACGATCGACGAGCGCAGCCTTCCGAGCCTCGAAGAGATCAAGGCCATCGCGCACGCCATCGGACCGCGCTTGGAGCCTGCGGTGTGGCTGATGGCTTGCGGCGGTCTGCGTATCGGCGAGTCGTTGGGGGTCTTTCCCGAGGATTTTCAGGACGGACTGTTGCGGTTGCGGCGTCAGGTCGTTCGGTATCTGGATGAGGACGGACTCTGTGTGGCGCGATACGCGCCCTTGAAGCACCGGAAAGAGGGTGAATGGCGCGACGTTCCGGTGCCGGAATTCTTCACTGCCTTCGCCGACCGGGTCCCCATTCTCAACCAGCAGGGCGGGATGACATATCCCGGGCTTGTGCACGCTTCTTGGGATCGGGCCATCAAGCGGTTGGGGATTCCGGACTACACGCCACATGTCCTTAGGCACAAATGGGCGACCGTGACCTTGACGAATGGAGTGTCCATTCACCAGGTGTCCCGGTGGCTGGGGCACCGGTCCATCAAGATCACGGTCGATCGCTACGGGCACCTCACCCAGGACGGGCGCGAGCGCTGCCGTCAGGTGGTGGCGGCGACCTTCGAGGGCTACCTGCCGGAAGAGCTGTCGGTCGGGCTGGCGGCATGAGCGCTACAGGATTCCGAGCTCGCGCAGGACCCGGTGCTGAGTTGGTGCTGGCTTGGCCGGGAAGTAGAGGTAGCAGACGCCCCCCGAACCGCTCTTGACCTTGCCGTTTGCGTCGTAGCGCTTCGTCCGCAGCCAGATGTTCTCGAACTGGGAGGCGGGCTAATAGCAGACGCCGGATCCGATGACAAACATGCAGGTCAACGGCGTGGGCTCATTGAGCCAGAACGAGCCCACGCCGGGCCATGCTGAGTTCGTGCTGAGTTCCACTGCGGTCCCTTCCTGCCCGTTCGGGGGCGTTGTGCTGGATCGGTGCTGGCTCCGGCTCTGACGCGCGGAAGCGCGGACAGACCAGGGCCGCACTCGCTCGCTCTTCACTGTGCGTCGCCTCGACCCCAAGGCCGTCTCCCTCGCGGAGACCAGCCACGAGGGCACCCACAAAGGCCAAGAGACGTTGCAGGGGCCGTTTGGTGCGGCCGCGATCCGTCCCTCTCGTGTCGCACTCCCGCCCTACGGAAGTGGACAGCCATGGACCAACCGATGCGGACCGTATCGACCCTGGCCGATTTTCTCCGGAAACCCCGTCTCCTGGGTTTACGACAATCATGAGAGGCAGGCCATACCCAGCTTCCGCGTTGGACAACAACTGCGGTTCTGGCCCAGCGAGATAAAGCACTGGATGGAAAACAACTGCCGCGAGCGAGAGGCTGCATGAACGTCAATTGCAAGGAGACCTCGAAGTCGTGTAAAGGCCGCGGGAACACAGACTGCTGGAACACGAAGACGACTACGAACCTGCCGTCTGTGACCAGCACGACCTGCAATTCGCCAAAGCCGTGGAAACAGGCTGTCGGTGCCAGAACGTGACCCTGACCAAGGAGAGCCGTGACGCGGACTCCGGTACGTACGTTTGATCAGAGCTGCCTTCGGTCCCGCCACCAAGGGCGAGACCGACTACGCCCACGACCTGGTCGGCCACCTGACCTCGGACATACTTCTCCTGGCGGACCGCGCCTTCGACAGCAACGAACTGCTCGCAGACATCGCAGCTCAGGGAATCAGTTCCTGGTGCGCACTACCAGCGTCCGGCGCCCGCCGGTCCTGGCGCTGCTGCCCGACGGCTCCTACCTGACGTGGATCGGGGGGCTTTCGCTCCGGGTGATCGAGGCCGAGATCCGCTCCCGCACCGCCGACGGCGGCGTCTTCGGCGGCACCTACCGTCTCCTGACCACGCTCACCGACCACCGCACTGATCCCGCCGCCCATCTGGTTCGCCTCTATCACGAGCGCTGGGAGATCGAGATCATCTACCTGGCGCTACGTCACACCCTGCTCAAAGGCCGAGTGCTGCGCTCGAAGGACCCGGGGGGTTCATCCAGGAGATGTGGGGACTGCTCACCCTCTACCAGGCCCTGCGCTCGGTCATCGTGACCGCGGTGGAGACAGCATCCAGCTGCGATCCCGACCGGGCCGGCTTGACGATCGCCCTGGAGGCCGCTCGCGACACGGTCGTCATCTCCGTCGGCCCGGCCCAAACGCTGGGCCTGGTAGCTGTTCCGACCTGGTCGGATTCATCGGCGCCCGCGTCCTACAGGCGCTGCTTCCCGGGCGCCGGATGCGACTGTCCACCCGCATCGTCAAGTGTGGAACCTCCCTCTACAACAATGGGAACCGCGACGGACGACCTCGCGACAGCACGCCGATCACCGTCATCGAGATCACCGTGCATCCACCTGTCCTCCCCTATACGCCCGCTCCCAGCCGGGCCCCCTCCGGCCGCTGGGACAAGGTCTGCCAGATCCTGGCTGCGAATTCCAATGAGGCCATGCACACGCGCGAAATTGCACAGCACCTCGGCCTCGCTACCACGGAGGCGCCCTCAGCAGTCTCACCGCGCAATTCTGCTACTGGGCTCGCAACGGCCGTCTCATCCGCACGGCACCGAGCACCTACAAGATCACCCTCCCTCAGACCTTGACACCGCCAACGGGCCCTGAATTCCGTGGCATTGGTCGAGCATCTGCCGGTGACAGTAGCCCTCCGGTTGCCCGCCTCGACCCTCCAGCCACGCCGGAACCGGCATCGCGTCACGCGCCACCGCCCACTCCGCATCGCTCATGTCCGATGGAGACCGTCACACCCTCTCCGGCCGGTCGACCGCGTTCCCGAACAGGTGCGCGAGACAATCGCACGCCGACGGCGCCGAGTTGAACCCTGAGGACGAAACCGCGAACAACTACATCAACAGGGCCTCCGGTCTCACGAGTTGGCATCGCAACCCTCGTGCTGCACCAGAGGCCCTGCCTTCATGCACCCACCCGCGAAGATCACTCGCCCAGACACCCCGTTCGATCAGAACCGACCTCGTGATCGATAGGAATACGGCTTCTCAAGGGCATCACCCTGAAGTGAAGGGCATTGCGACATGGCTTGATCAGGTCTAGCAGACGGGTCCGGGCCCTGTTTTCGGCGCCCGTTCCTGGTTGTGCCCCATTGGCCAAGGTTGTGTGGGGAACGGAATGTGGGCGAGTACGAGGCCGACACCGGATGGGGACAGGACTGGGACGGGAGAGGTGCGGCAGCGCGGCGAGCGGTGCGCGGATGCGCCCGGGTTGACGGTCCAAACGGTCGACTGGATGGGCTCGTCAACAGGTGTAGCAGGCTGTAATGAGTGCGGAAGCCGCGTTCGGTGTGCGTGAAGGGCCCTCTGGGCTCTAAGGGGGTTCTCATGGCCAACAGGCGGGGAAGCGGACCGGGACCGGGCGAGCGGGAGATCGACGTCGCGCAGGAACCAGAGCAGGCTCACAGCCTCCACAAGGCGCTGCGCACTCTGCCCAACAACCCCAATGTGAACGGACCGCTCCAGGAGATGGCTCAGGGCATCCTGTCGGGACGTATGGGAATGACCGACGCCATCAAGAACGAGCGCTACATGGACGCGCTGGGCGACCGCATGACCGAGATCCGCCGCGCCGCCGAGTCGCAGACCATGGAGGACCGCGAGGCCGAGCGCGAGAAGCGCGAGCAGTGGGAGCGCAAGCGGGACGAGGAAGAGCAGAAGGAGCGCGCCGAGCGCGACCGTCCTTCGACCAACCTGGTCACGGGGCCGAAGAAGCGGGGGCGGGCTGGACACCGGGGTTGAGCCCGGGGCCGGATACGGACCAAGGGCCTGTGCCCACGGAGGCCCGGGCCGTCTCGCCGGCGCACCGCCTACCGGCGAACGATGGGGAGGCCCTCGAAATGGCCCGCCCCTTCTTCGGTAACCACCGGGCCTGACGGCACCCAGACGCCGTCGCGGGTGCACGAGTTCGACATCGGCTACCCCGAACACGGCGATCGCTTTGTCTCGGAAGGTGTATCGGCCGGACGCTCCCGGGACAGCACTGTGCAACCCAGGGGTTGAGGGCTTGTCAGTGCCTCTGGGTACGCTGGCACAGACATGAAACGGACGTGAACCGGCATCTCGATGACGCCGGTTGGTGAACGGGGGCGCAGTCATGGGCGACGGGTTCAAGAGCAATCCGCAGACGCTGAAGGCCGAAGGGAAGAGCTTCTCCGAGATCGGCAGGGATTTCTACCAGGCGACCACCAAGCTGAAGAACGGCCTGGCCGCGCAGGGTGACGGTGGCGGCGGCGGGGGCGGAGCGCCGAAGGAGACGACGTTCTCGAGTGTCGCCCAGGACGCCTGGAAGGGCCTGACCACCTTCAGCGACAAGGAAGGCACCCCACCGTGGGGTGACGACGAGCTCGGCGAGAAGTTCGGCGTGGTCTACGAGGGCCTGCGCGACGGCATGACGGACTCGATGGAGCACCTTGCCACCAAGCTCAACGAAATCGGCAAGGCGTTGGAGCGGATGGCGAAGAATCACGAGGAGAACGAGGACTTCAACGACGCTCTGGTCAAGGAGCAGAAGCCGGAGAACCAGTTCGGCGGCGAGGTGCGGGTTCTGAAGTCCGTGAGCAAGTGACACGGCCCGCACCACGGGGGCGTGTGGCGACCGCACAGCGGGGTTGCAGGGCCGCCACAGCAGCACAGTCGCGGCAGCCAGGGTCGAGTGTTTGGGCCGTGTCGGTTTCGGCGTCGGCTCGGCTCCGGCTCGACGTTTCGACTGCCGACTGCCGACTGCCGACTGCCGACTGCCGACTGCCGACTGCTGCCCCGCACCAAGCCCGAGTCCAACCGCATGACCCCGCCTGACCCACAGCCGCCCCTTCACTGATAGGAGAGAGTCCGTGTCGCATCCCGACGCGCCGGAACCGGTACAGCCCATCCCCACCACTGCCGAAGAGGCATTGGCTGCCGCTCGCGCCCGATTCGAAGTACTGGATCTGGAAGGAAACCCGGCGCCGTTGTACGTGGTGGAGTTCGACATCGGCTTCCTCGTTCACGCCGTCATGCCACCACCGCCGCCCGGCACTCAGGCGCCGTTGGGTGGCAGTCACATGGTGATCTCCAAAAGCGACGGAGCCGTCACCTATGTCCCCAACTTTCCGCCGGACTCCGCGATCGAGCTGTACCGCAGCCTGCGCCGGCCCAATGGCTAAGGCGGCCGCCTGAGGGCTGGACGGCTTTGGACCGGATGTCTGCTACAGCACTGTGACACACCAGAGTTCAGGGATCAGAAGGGCCGTTGGGTAGGCTCTGGCATGGGCATGGCTCTGCGCCGACGCAAGCCGGTTGAGCACTCACGAGGCTCCGAATGGCGCCTCCGGCAGCAGCAGACAAGCAGGGGCCCTTCCGCCGGCGGTGAGGCGGATGGGGTCGGTCGGCCCACAGGGCCGGGACAACACGAACTACATGGGCGATAACGGGGGTCTTCGTCGTGGCTTTGATGCTGCCGAACGCACTTGAGTGGGTTCTCGAGATGTGTGGCTTCGAATGGCCCACAGGCAACGAAGACAAGATGATGGAGTGCGCCAACACCTGGCGCCAGTTCGCCGCTGATGTGGAAGCCCTCCAGGCCCGTGGCATGAGCGCCGCCGGCAACGTCCTCGCCGAGAACGCCGGAGACTCCATCGAGGGCTTCAACAAGACCTGGGACAAGTTCGCCGGCGGCTCGGGCTACTTCGACGACGCCCGCCAGGGCGCCGAGCTGATCGCCATATGCATGGACGCCGCGGCGATGCTCATCATCGGGCTAAAAGTGGCGGTGATCGCCCAGTTGGTCATCCTGGCGATCGAGATCGCTGCGGCCCAGGTCGCCGCTCCCTTCACCCTGGGTCTGTCCGAACTCGGCGCGATGGGCGCGGCCGCCGCCACGCGGATGATCCTGCGCAAACTCCTCAAGGAGATAGCCCAACAGATCTTGCAGGCGGTGTTGGAGACCGCCAAGGAACCCTTTGTCTCCGCTCTGGAAGCCATGGTCTCCGACCTGGTCGCCCAGACCGTCGAGCAGAACTTCGGCAAACAGTCGGGCTACGACCTGGGCCGCACCGCCAAGAAGGGTTACGAAGAGGGCAAGGACGCCCTGAAGAATTCCGGTTCCACCTTCGGCGAGTCCCTGCGCGACGGCGCCGGCTCCCGCGCGGGGCATGGCGCCCGCCACGGGCTGACCAACAGCGGAAATGACGGCGGCGACGGCTCGTCGGACTCCGGCAACGACAGCTCGTCGAACTCCAACGATTCGTCGTCGAACAACAACTCGTCGTCCAACGACAGCAGTTCGTCCAACAACTCCCCCAGCTCCTCCAATTCGTCGAACTCGCCGAGCTCGTCCAACTCGTCATCGAACGACAGCAGTTCGTCGAGCAACTCCCCGAGTTCCAGTAGTTCGCCGAGTTCGAGCAGCGGCGACTCCGGGCGCAGGGCACCGGATATCGGCGGTCCGTCGTCCTCGCCTCCGTCGAGCGGTTCGGACAGCTCTTCGTCGAGCCCGTCCTCGTCGTCCGATGGCCCGTCGGCTTCGAGTTCGCCCTCCTCTTCCTCGAGTACGCCGTCCGACAGCAGCACGGACAGCACCGGCAGCCCGGACTCGTCGAACCCCTCGTCGTCCTCGCCCTCACCAAGCCGTGGCTCCGACTCGCCCAGCCCTTTCGACGTAGGCACCCAGGCCTACCAGGAGAGCATCGGTCGTCCTCTGGGCGACGGCTCGTCCACCCCCGACTCGTCCACCCCCGACTCGTCTCCGGACTCGTCCACGCCGTCCACCACGACGAGGCCGGACGTCCAGGGCGGACCGGCCCCCGACACCGCCCCCGACTCCGCCCGTCCGGACAGCACACCGGACGCCCCGCCGACCACGGCACCGGGCAATGAGCCGTCCATGCCCTCCAACTCCTCGCCCATCGAGGGCCCGGGCACCACGCCGGATGTCGATGGCTCCCCGGCGCCGGACACCACTCCGGACAGCGCTCGCCCGAGCCGCCCGGAAGTCGTCGACGTCCACACCCCGGAGCCGGGCGCGTCGCTCCCGGACCCGCGCAACACCGAGCCCGCGCCCATGCCGTCCCCGCCGCCGGAGACAGACCGGCCCGAGGCCGCACCGGCTCCGGCTCCGGCTCCGGCTCCGGCTCCCGACAGCTCCCACCCCGAACCGGGCGTGCACGAGGACGACCGCGACTCGGTCACCACCATGCCCGCACCGGCCCAGGGCCCCATGCCGGGCGACTCCAACGACGGCAACAACAACGACAACCAGAACCAGGGCAGCGGACGCGGCTCCATGCCGAGCGGCGCCATGCCCGGCAACACGCCCACCGCAAACCCCAGCCCTGGTCAGGGCCACGCGCCGACACCGTCAACACCGACCCCACAGAAACCGGACGACGAAAACGTCGAGCTCATGGGCAACGTCGCCACGGCGGCGCCCCCGGCCCCCGGTACGCAGCCCGGTGAGGCGGGCATCCCGCAGCAGGCGGCCCCGTCGTCCGCGACGCCCTCAACGTCGACCCCGGGTGCCATGCCACCACCGGCGGCCGGCCCCATCCCGACGCAGGCGCCGGCGGCAGGCAACCCCACGACGACACCGCGGGCCACCACGCCCAGCGCCACGGCGCCGCGTACGGAACAGCCGAGCACCAGGCCCACAACGCCGTCGCGGGACACCCGGCAGAACCGTCCCGCATCGCCGCCGCGCACCAGGACGCCGCGCAGCGAGACACCGAGCCGCCCGACCACGCAGCCGCGCACTGACACGCCGCGTACCGAAACGCCCAGCCGCCCCACTACACCACCACGCACAGACACGCCGCGTGCCGAGACTCCTCGCACCGAGACGCCTGGGCGCCCGACCCCGACCCCGCCGCCCCGCGGCGAGCAGCCGACGAACCGTCCGACGGACCAGCAGTCACCGGTCGAGTCCCCCACTTCCACGCCGAACGACCAGGGGATGCCGGCACCGAACAACCAACAGCCGGACAGTCAGCACCCGGACGCCACCAACCAGACGCCCGATCAGAACCAGCCCCCCGCTGACGACAGCGCGCCCAAGCAACCCACGGCGCCTCCGCTTCCGCCCCAGGCAGACAACCTTTCGGACATCCGTAACGACCTGAACATCCCGTTCGAAGGCCTGGCCACACCCGACCCCGCCCATCAGCAGGACCTCGAGAACGCCCACCCGAGGAACCCCGACGGCACCCCGCAGGTGTACGCGGACCCGCGGCAAGGAAACTGGGCCGGTCTGCAGAACGACGGCGGCGTGGGGGTGCCCGGCCGGTCCAACAACTGCGCCGACTGCACCCGCTCGTTCCTCGAGACATGGTTCGGCCGCCCGACGGTGTCCGCCCCGCGCACCTTGGACCTCAATGCGGACGGCAGCCTGAACACTTTTTCCGCGGAGCGCGACTCGGTCACCAACCAGGCGCGTTGGGCAGGCGCACCCAGCACGTATGCGGGCAAGGACCATCCCAACCCGTACGCACGTATCGCCTACGAGCTGTCGCAGGCCGGGCATGGCTCGGCAGCCGTGATCGGCGTCAACTGGCCCGGCGGTGGCGGCCATGCCTTCGCCGCGGTGAACCACAACGGCCAGATCCTGTTCGTCGACGCGCAAACAGGCGTCGTCAGCGAGAATCCGATTCACTTGGGCGCCCAAGAGGTCTTCTACACCCCGCTGGATGCCAATCGGAATCCGATCACTCCGTACTTCCTGACCCCGTCGACGCCTCAACCGTCCACCCAGAACACTCCGGACACCAACAACAGCCCGAGCCCCGACTCGTCGACGGATCAGTCAACTCCCGACGCTCAGTCGGACGGACCTTCCAACACCTCGCCGTCCACTGACGAGGCGCCCTCCGACAACGACGACTCGACCGCCGAACAGAACGCGAACGACGGCAGCACCGACACAGCACCACCGTCGACGACCCCGGAATCCTCCACAACGCCGGAGACGACGCCGGCCCCCGAAACGACGCCGACCCCGGAGACGACGCCGACCCCGGAGACGACATCACCGCAGACCCAGGACACCTCTCCGGACACGAACACCACCCAGGAGTCCAACCCGGACCAGGTATCCGAGACCGCCCCGGACACGGACTCCACCACGGACCGGGACTCGGAAGCGACCCAGGACTCGGACGCGACAGACCAGGACAGCCCGCAGCCCGACAACGCGCAGGACACGCAGGACAGCCAGGAATCTCAAGCCCCTCAGGATTCCCAGGACACCGACGACACCCAGGAAACCCAGGACCCTCACGACACCGACCAGCAACCGGAGTCGAGGGAACCGGTCTTTCCGTCCACCGCCTCGCGCCCCTCCGGTCCGCCGGATGGCTACGACGACCCCACCGACGCCGACACCCGTGCGCAGCAAGAGCGATTCCCGCGCAACGAGGATGGCTCGTTCCAGCAGGCCCCTGACCCGCGCGAGGGCACCTGGGTCGACGATCTGCGCGGCCAGAATCCCGACGAGTCCGGTCGCGACGTCAACTGCCCCGACGGATCACTGGCGTTCGTCGAGTCGTACGCGGGCAACCCCACGGTCGCCGCCCGCCGCAGCCCGAATGAGGACGGCACCCCCGCCGACACTCCCGAGCCCAACGGCCGCGACCGTATCGAGAACGCGCTGGGCGCCGAGTTTGACGACTTCGGCGACGGCCGCGACGCGTACAACAACCTGGAGACCACCCTCCTCAACGAGGGCCACGGCTCACAGGCCGTGATCATCACCCAGAACGCCGACGGCCGTGCCCACGCCTGGAACGTGGTCAACCACAACGGCCAGATCGTCTACGCCGACCCTCAGACGGGCCAGCACAGCACCACCCCGCTCCACAGCGGCAACAACGGCGTCTTCGCGATCCCGTTGGACGCCAACCGTCGCCCCATCGAGACCACCAACCAGCCCACCACGCAAAACCAGAGCCAGACCACACCTGTCGATACCGACCACACATCGCCCCAGCGCCCGGCCGGTTCGACCCCTGGGTCCAACGACCCCAGCGCGGAAGCCACTCGGGAGCGGCGCAACCAGAGCCTTCCCGCCCCGGAAGGACGGACCGATTCGCATGCGAACCTTCCTCCGGACACGGCACAGGGCGACCTTCGAGACGCGCACGACGTCCATCGGATCGGTCTGGACCCGGTCCAGGCGCAGATGCGGCAGTGGGCGCAGCCGCAAGGCGACCCGCCCCGGCTGCCCTTGGCCGACGTACTGCGGGAATCCATCGATCGCCGCCAGGCGCACGCGGAGTCGGCGCAGCAGGTACGTGAAGCCAGGCAGGACTATGACAGGGCGCTGAAGGAAGTCGCCGACGCCAAGGCAGAGCGGACCAGGGCGGCGACCGCGGAGCGGAAAGCCAAGACCGAGGACGCGAAGCAGGCGGCTCAGGCCAAGCGGGCAGCGGCGGAGCAGCGGCTCGCCAATGCCCAGCAGGCTCTCCCCCAGGCTGACGCCGCCCACAAGGCCGCGATGACGGCGCACCGGAATGTTCCGATGCCGTCGACAAACTTCACCGACAGTGATCTCCGGCAGCACCTTGATCCCGCGTGGTCGCAAATGAACGACGGCCAGCGGTACGCCGCGATCGCCACTCTGGCCCGCATCAGCCAGTCCTTCCATGCCAACAACGCCGTTGGCGTGAACCCTGACCCGGCCGCGAACAACGACGCGTACAACGACGGAAAGTTCCACGAATCAGCGGCTCCCTGGCGACGTGAACTCGCATCGCACCCGGACGGGACGAACCTTCGGGATGTGGAGGACCTCAAGCGGCTGCTTGAGGAGACGGAGAGCAATTCGCCCGACCTCTCCGGCAAGAATTACGCGGTCGTGGAAGTTGTCGACCCGGACACCAAGGAAAGTCACTACATCGTCGATTCGTCGGTTCCCCCTGCCGTGGACGGCGCCGACCCGATGCACTCCGAGTCCCACATTCTCAATTGGATCGACCAGCTCAACGAGAATCGGGCAGCTCAGGGGCAGGCCAAGGTCGAGGTCAAGGGCCTCTACACCGAACGGGAGCCTTGTGGCCTGCCCACCACCAAATCCGGTCATCCCACCGGCCACGCCAACTGCTCCAGGACAATCAACGATTCCCAGGCGATGGACGGTGTTCCCGTCTACTACAGCACGACCTATCGAGCGGACCCGGACCTCAAGGATCTGAAGGCGGCCGAGCGGGACAGGCTGCGCGCGGAAGGCAAGACCGAGTCTCAAATCAGGACTGCGCTCGGCAGGTACCGCACGCCGAGCCAGCAGATCCAGGACGCGGAGATTCAGCAACACCTGAACTTCGTCAACGAATTGGCACAGACGCTGGCGAATCCGGGCCAGAACACACCGCCGGCCCCAACGCCCGACCAGAACACACCGCCCACCCAGGCGCCTCAGTCGGGCCCGTCCCATCCCACGGACACCCACCGCACACCCCCATCGGACCCGGCAGGCACAGACCGCCGTCCCTCCGCCGACCCCGCAGGCACAGACCGCAGGCCCCCGGCGGACCCCTCCGGCACGCCGACCACCAACCCGACCGATAGCGAGCGCACACCTTCGGCAGACCTCGCGAGCGTCAACTCCCCTGCGGACAACGGGACTGTGGACAACGGGACTGCAGGCAACGGAACTGCGAACAACGGAACATCCGCGCCGGCGGACTCGCAGCGCTCAAACCGCGACGTTTCGCAGACGGATACCCCACTCGCGGGCGTGGGAGAGACCCCGCGCCCCACCACCGCCGCCACGGGGGCGGGCGAGCAGGCCGGCGCCCCGAACCCATCCGCCGACGAGCCTCGCGAGGGCTCCCCCACCTCGGACAACCAGCCGGAAAAGCGTGGCCGGTTCAAGCAGCTCTGGCAGTCCCTGACCCAGTCAGGCCCGGCCGAGCCCACCGAGATCACCACTGAGGTGGACCAGCCGCGCTTCGGCAACCACAAGAAGCCGGCGGAGTTCCAGCCCGACCGTTACGGCACTCCGCTGGACCGTCCCGACGGGACACGCGTGCCGCTGTTCGACGGGCCTCCGTCGCGTGAGCAGACGCAGCAGGGTGCCATCGGCGACTGCGGCATCATCGCCACCGTGGGCGCCATCGCGAGCAGGTACCCGGATCTCCTCCAGGACATGATCCGGGAGACGGAGGACGGCAATTACGAGGTCCGTTTCCACGAGGTGCGGCGCAACAACTACGGCAACCAGGCTCCGACCGGCCGCATCCTGACCGTGCGCGTCACCCCGGACGTGCCCGTGTACAGCGAATTCCCCAACACCACCGCCTACGCCGATGCCAACGACGTGGGTGTGGCCTGGCCGGCGATCATGGAGAAGGCCATCGCGGGCCTGGACCAGTTCTGGGACGACAAGAAGCGCGAGCACGAGTCGCAGTTCCCCGGCAACAAGGACTTCGACGACAACCTGCTGACGGGCTACTCCCGCATCACCCAGGGCTCCACATCGGGCGACCGTGCCGAGCTGCTCGCCCAGCTCACGGGACGTACGTCGGAGAACCACGAATTCCCGACGCAATACGATATGCAGGGCCGCAGTCCGGAAAAGCAACTTCTGGCCCACCTGCGGGAACTCACGGAAAGCGGCAGGCCGGTCGTCATCGGCACCCGCCCCAAGGGCACGGGTGTGGAGAACAAGATGGAGAAGGACCTTCTGAGTTCCCACGCCTACGAGATCGTCTCGGTCGACGACAAGGGCCTGATTCAGCTGCGCAATCCGCACAACGCGAGGCATCCCCAGCCGCTGACCATCAAGGAATTCATGAAATACTGCAGCAACCAGTACGCATCTTTGGAGGATGAGAAGTGAGCGTCGACACGATTCGGCTCTGGCACGGGATTCAGCGAAAAACCGAGAACGCTCGCTTCGCAGTGATGGACATCTACAGGGAGTCCGACGCCTCGGTCAGGGTACGTCTCGGGATCGTCGCCACCGAAGAGCAGGATCACACCCTCCGCATTGGTGAGACCTTCCCCGTGGGCGACGAGACATGGCAGCTCGCCGACTTGACGGGTTGGCCGAGCGAGGACGACTGGGTCGTGGTGCTGCGCCGCGTCGCGGCTGCCCCAGCCTGATTCCGCCACCGCCCACCACGCGTAGGGTCGAGGAGTCATCGCGCAACTGAGGAGGACCATGCCCGAGCCAACCACCGACACCCCCGGAATCCCCGAGGAAGAGGTCGCCGGTCGCGTCGGCGCATGGTGGCGTGAGGGTGGGCTCGGCGGCCAAGTGGCCTATCTTGTCCCTACGGCCGGCCATGGCGCCTCGGCCGTCATGCGGGAGATACACGAGCACGTGCCGGGCAGTGTTGTCGTCGACGCCACCGGCCTCACCGCCGAGCAGGTCATGCAGCAGGCCCTCACGGCGCTCGGAGTCGATCTGTCCGCGGACAAGCGGGACGACTGGCGTTTCGCGCTCGGCTCGTGGCCCGAGGAGCGGTTGCTGCTGGTCGTCAACGCCCATCGTGCCGGGCCGACACGGCGGTCGTACGAGCCCGAGCGGTTGGTGACCCGGACCCTTCCGTGGCTGGCGCGTGGCAAGTTGGCCGTGGTGGTCCATGTGGTTCCCGAGTTGCTGCCGGCCCGCGTTGATCCCAGGGCGGTGTTTCGGCTGTCCGCGGCGGCCGTCGAGTCTCTGCCGGCGGTAACAGAGTCCGTTGCCGTGCGGGCGTTGGCACTGGCCGAGCCCCGCTTCGTACCCGTCCCTGTCTGGGCCCAACTTGTCACGGCCCTGACCGGTGAAGCGGCATCCGAAGACGAACTCGCTGAATTCGCGAGGGAAGGGTCCGGAATTCTTCGGCTCGGACCTCTCGGAGTTTCCTTTGTCGACGAGGGCCTGGCCGAGACCTTGCGTCGGGAGATCGAATCTGCCGAACTCTCCCGTGTCAATGGGCATGTGGTTGCTTGGCTGATGCGCTCGGCTCCGGGTTTTCGCCACCCCGAGGGGTGGGCCAAGCGCGGTGCTGTCGGCCTGTACGCGGCCACTGGGCTCGCCATGCACGCCGTACAGGCGGGAACGTACGACGAAGTTCTTCGGGACGGGCGCGTCATCGCCAATCTGCCGCAAACGGCGCTCATGGACGCGGCACGAAGCATCACGTTCCTCATCCCCGGAAACACGGCCGCCGCCGACGCGATTCATCTGTGGGGCTGGGGAGTCACACCGCGGCATCAGACGGAGTGGGCTTCGTGGCTGCACTTGATGGCGCTTTCGCGCGACGATCTCGAGTTCGCGTCAGCGGTCGCCTCCTCTTGTGTGACACTGCCCTGGCAGGTCAAGTGGGCCCATTGGCGGCCGCCGGGTGGCTGTCACGCGCGCTATCTGCGGGCCGGGAGATTCGCCGCACTGGCGGAGGTGCGCTGGCAAGGGCGACCCGCCATTGCCGGTTTGCAGCAGCGGACGGTGGACGGAGCACAGCAGCCGTATGTCTCGATCTGGGACGTGGAGACGGGAGGCCGTGTCGCAGGCCCTTGGGAAAACGACGAGATTCCGCAGGAGCATCGTGCGGATCTCACCTGGCCCGCGTCACCCACGGACGGCTCCGCTTCGCCCGCTCTCGCCCGAGAATTGTTCGGCTCGTCGTCCCGCCGGCGAAGCGAGCAGGATTTTGTGCTGCCTTGCGCCCCATTGGCCGTGGGTGAAGTCGTCGTTTTCGGGGGCGACTTGGGCCTGATCGCCATCCGGCCTGCGGACGGTGTGGACATCTCCGACTTCGGTTCCCGGCAGCAACCCCTGAGCTGGGATTACACGGACGCGGGCGCGAGCAGTCCGAGCGACGCGCCGGCCCCGAGTCACGAGGACGTCATCACCCTGTTCGGCGAGGACGCGATCTATCCCATCGAGGTCGAGGATTTCCCGGATCGGCTCACCCACGCGGCGACCCGCGAACTTCTCCTGGAATTCGGGCTGCCAAACATCAACGAAGGGGCCATGGGGCTGTTCCCGTACGGCAACTGGGAGATCGGCATTCTCGACGAACTGCCCTCCTGGCCCGAGGGAATCGAGCCTGTCCCCGAAACCGGGCCCTTCTTCCAGATCGGCAAGTGGATGGGCGGCAAGCTCGTCATCGACGGGCCCACCGGACACGTCCTGCGCGTTCCCACGAAGCCGGGCCAGGATCACCTCGCCGGCCTTCCCGCCGCGCACAGCCTCGAAGATTTCCTCACCATGGTCGCGCTGTGGGTCACCGGGCTGCGTACGCGGAGTATTCTGCCCCCGGCCAATTCCGAGCGAGGGCAGATCACCTATTGGGTCCTGGGAGCGCTTGCCGAAGTCGACGAGAAGGGCAGTGAACAGCCCGCCTGGTCGTACGTACTCCACAACGAGTGACGCCGATCAGTCGGAGAGGCGGGCGACAAGGCGCCTCAGCCCCTCCTGGCAGTTGACCCCCGTCTGGAGCACCTTCCAGGCCTGGGCGACCTGCAACTCGGACAGGTCGGGCAAGGTCTCGTCGATCCGTGTGCGCAAGCCCGGCATGGGCCTGGTGCCGATCAGGTCCTCGGGACGCATCGTGGCCATCAGCCCTTCGATCGCTGGACGGTCGGCCTCGGTCGGAAGGTCGGCCAGGACCAGCGCGACCACGTCCACGGACGCGAACTCCCGTGCCGCCGCCTCGTCCTTGAGCAGCTCGTCGACAACCCCGCCGATGTGCACGAAGGGGGCGAGCACGTGCACGAGCCCGTTCAGGTCGAGCCCTGCGCGCAGGCGTTCGCGTTGGCGGTTCAACCATGCGCACAGCACCTCACGGCCCATGGGCGTACGGCAGATGCCCGGGGTGCTGCGCCAGCTGTTGAGTTCCGCGTCCCGGTGCGGGCGATAGTGACGGTGGTATGACACCCCCGCCTCCGGCAACCCTTCCAGCTCGAGTTCGGCGTTGAGCGCGATGCGTAGCTCGCGGGCGAAGCGGGGGTCGGCAAGCAGCCGGGTCAGGTGCGGGCGCCGGTGGACGAGCATGTGGGCAGCGCCCGGGCTGCCCAGTTTCGGCGGAGGGTCGGCCAACGGCACCCCGTGTTCGAGGAGTTCGTCCGCCAGGTCGAGCGGGATGGGGGCCCGCCTGCGGTCGGGCGCGGGATAGGGCAGGCGCACCGGAACGGCGTCGGCCGCCAGGCGTGGGGCGAGGCGCACCGCCAGGTCGTACAGCTCGTCACTACGCACACGCCACGTCGGTTCGCTTGCCAGGCAGTCGCGCAGCAGGCGGGCCACCTCACCAGCGGGGAGCCCCGGGCGCTCGCCCGTCAACAGGGCCAGGGCACCGCTTCGTCGGAGCAGTGACAGCCAGTCCTCCGTGCTGTTCGCGTCGTCGGGGATCAGCCGCAGTACGTCGTACACCGTTTCCGGGCGTCGCTCGACCAGCAGATCCAGGGCCTTCCCCTTCAGGGCGTCGACCCAGAACTTGTCCGTGTCGCCCGCGCACAGCCCGACCCTCGGCACGATGTCCTCGAGCAGTGCGGCCACTTCGGACTCGGGATTCGCTCTCGCCGCCCGGGCCACCTTGCGCAGATCCGCGGCCATGCCCGGATACAGGTCGTGGGGCGTGTGTACGCGTCGCACCAGTACGTCGCGGAATCGCCGGAGTTGGTCCGGCGAGACCACCGCGCCCCGGGGAGCCAGTTCCTTGGCACGCGCGCGTAGTGCCCCGATGGCCAGCGCTCCATGGTCCGCGAAGGTGGCGTATCGGGCATCAAGCCATCGCTCGTCGGGCTTGGTGTGGTACTCGCGTTCGGCGCTCCTGGCGCGCGTGAAGTACCCGGTGGCGTGCTCCTTGTGCATTCCGCCCGCCTTCAGGCACATGTCGGCGAGTTCGTCGAGGAAGGCGGGGAGGAACCTGGGTGCCGTCGCGGCCAGGTGCTCCAAGTCACCGTCCAAGATGGACTTGTGGAGAAGCGGGCTGCCCCAAAGGCTCCAGCCGAAGGCGTAGGCCGCCTCCAGGGCCTCCTGCTCCCGGCCGGGGTGCGCCGCCATCAGCCGCTCGGGGAAAGTGAGTTCGGTGTCCCCGGGAACCCGGATGCCGGTCGCGAACGTGTCCGTGAGCGCCCAGTCCTCCTGCGACGCCACAAGCGCGTCCCAACGGCGTGCGAAAGAGGCCCTCAGGAGGAGCGTCATGGTGTGGTCGTCGGGGTGGGCGTATGTGCGCGCGATCAGCGCCGCCTCGTCGACATCCGGTGCGGGCGGGTCTGCCGCCGGCTCGACGCCGGCGTCGTCGAGTGCCGCGCGCCACACGGGGTCGGACTCGGCGAGGGCCATGGGCACGCGCGTGCCTGCGGTGGCCCAGGCTTCGGCCTGCACGCGCGCGTGCCTGCGGTGTTCTGTCAGCGCCCGCCGCAGCCGGTACAGCCGGCGTACGCCTTCGCTGTCCGCGAGCCGGTCGGGTGCCTGCTGAAGCTTCTTGCCGCGTGGATTGCGGTAGACGACCTGGAAGTCGTCGTCCAACTCGGCGGTGTAACCGTCCACTTCGTAGCGCCGGCCCATGGTCCGGTACTCCCTTCCCGTCTTGACTGTCGCGGCTGTCCTCGCCGTCCGATCAGGCGCGTCCGTTGAGCCGCGGGTTGTAGCGCATGTCCCGGCGCCCGATGTAGCCCGCCTCCCGCTCCGTCTCCCCCATCCACAGCTCCGCGGGCGCGTACCCCTGTACCGCCCTCGCGACCGTCGCACGCGCGCGTGCCGACACCTCGACGCGATCGGAGGCGCGGCAGGCCTGGCCGGGTGGGATCATCTTTGCGTACGTGCTCTCAGGCTGGGGCAGCCGCGACTCGGCGCAGCACCACGATCCAGTCGTCCTCGCTCGGCCAACCCGTCAAGTCGGCGAGCTGCCATGTCTCGTCGCCCACGGGGAAGGTCTCACCAATGCGGAGAATGTGGCTCCGCTCCTCAGTGGCGAAGGTCACGAGCCGAACCCTGACCGANAATGTGGCTCCGCTCCTCAGTGGCGAAGGTCACGAGCCGAACCCTGACCGAGGCGTCGGACTCCCTGTAGATATCGTTCACTGAGAAGCTGGCGTTCTCGAGATTTCGCTGAATCCCGTGCCAGAGACCAATCGTGTCGGCACTACTCACTTCTCAACCTCCAAAGACGTGTACTCGTACGTACGCGAAGAGGCGCGGCGCGTTGTCGGCAACGCGCCGCGCCTCCAAGGCGATCGGGGTCGATCAGAACAACCCGTGCCACATCTGCTCGACGATCACCGACCACCAGTTCCTCGGGTCGTCCAGGGCCGATGCGTCGATGGCGACGAGCTGATCCTGGAAGTCGGCGACGGCCCTGCCCGCCATGATCGGGTCGAGCGCGATCATCTCCTCGCGCGTGGTGTGCAGGAGCGCGAGGGAGCGGGCGAAGGCGGACACCGAGGCGTTGACGCGGCGGCCCGCGCCGCTTTCCGGAGTGACGGCCCAGAGCTGGCCGACCGGCTCACCCTCCAGATCGGACCCCGTGCACTGGACGGTGATCAGAGCGACCCCGTCGGTGCCGATCCTGACGTGACCCTCCAGGAACGCGAGGGAGTCGGCGCTCGCCTGGGAGCCGACCTCGCGCAGATGCGCGGCGGCATTGCCGAACAGGCCGGCCGGAAGCTCCACCTCCGGGCTGTCGGCCGTGAAGAAGAACGGGATGTCGGTCGGAAGCCCGGCCCATGTCAGCGTGGCCTTGGTGGCCTCGGGGAGCGGGGTGCCCGCCACGTCGTCGGCGTCGTAGCGACGTACGCCGTCAGCGCCGAAGGCCTCCGTCAGGTCGCGGCCCAGGGCAACATCACGGAGCGGCTCGGCCGGCTCGACGTCGGTCGGCACCGGCGCGCGGTGAGGCCGGGGCGGCGGCTGCTGTCCCGCGATCTGGTGCATCGTCTCGACGTGCTGAATCAGCCCGGCGATCGCCTCGGCGCGCTCCTCGCCCCGCAGGCCGTACTCATGCGTGCAGGAAAACCGGGCGTTGGGGTAGAGACGGCCGATCAGCCGGCCCGGGTATCCGCCGGGGAGCAGGCTGGAGCTGAGGTCGGTGTGGATCGCGACCACGTTCTGCGCGGGGACGCCGAGGCTCTGGATCTCCGCCATGGCCTGGTACTCGGAGTGCGGCTCACCGGGGGCGGAGTTCTTGACGAGGCTCGTCTCCTCGCCGGTGCGCGGGTCGACGTAGGTGATGACCGTGGTGTTGCCGGGGCCGGTGACCGGCGGCTGCGCGGGCGGCGCGGTCTCCTGGCCGCCGCCGTGCTTTTGCTCATACATCCGCACGACCTCCTCGACCGGCACGGACGGCCAGGTGCTCAGCTCGCCGGTGCGGCGGTCGACCACCCCGCAGGAGTGGCCGATCGTGGCCGGCGGCCGGCGCTTGCCCGTGACCGGGTCACGCTCGATCGGCGGGGCCGCGGCCCACACCACCCAGCCCAGATCGAACTCCTGCATCCGCACCTCACGGCGCTCCTGTCCCTCGGGGTTGAGCCACCCCTCGGCGGTCGCGAGCGCCTGCTCTTGGCTGATCACGGGAACTCCCTTCGAGTCTTCGGGCGGACGGGGCCGGTGCGGCCGGGGTCGGTGCCGGGCGCTCCGCGGCCCTCGTCCGAGTGGGCCTGGGTGCAGGCGGTCTGATGCGGGCGCCTTCGAGAGGCTTCGGGCCTTTGAGTCTTCGAGGCTAACGGTCTGCGGTGGGTGGGTGTCAGGCGGTCGGGTGGGCATCGGGCCCGGGGGCTTGTGGAGCCTGTGCGGCTTCCGGCTTGGGCTCGGGGGCCTGTACGGGCTCGGGCTCGGCTGCCTGGGGGTCGGGTACGGAGCGCCGAGCGGTCGTGGCATAGGGCTGCGCCGGGCGGATCTGCAGCGCCTTCACTCCGCTTTCCGTGGCAACAAGGAGGATGCCGTCGGGGGAGAGGTCGGTTCCCGTGAAGGGCGTGGCGGAGATCAGGGCCGTGACGATCTTCTCGTCGCCCTTCTGCTCGCCGCGACGCCAGACGCGTACATAGTCGGCGCCGCGGCTGAACCCGAGCGGCCCCGTGGCACGCTCGTCATCCGAGAGGCGCAGGATCTGGGTCGGGTCGGCATCGATGACGGAGCCGGTGGCGAGGTCCTGCACCAGCACGGCGGAGGCCTTGGGATCGTCGGCCTTCAACGGGCTTGAACCCGGGGTGCCTTGAGGCACCGCGCTCACGGCGACGGCGAGCGGGGCCGACTCCGGAGGCTCCTGCTTCGCAGGAGCCTCCGCGGCGCTGTCCGACGCGGCCGCGGACGGGGGCAGTTTGCCGATGGTCACGGCGTCGACCCCGGCGACCGGTACGCTCCACAGGGTGTGCCAGGGAAGCTCGGGCACTATGCGGCGCAACACCGCCGCGTACTCCGGCAGTCCGTCTTCGACGAACGCGGTCTCCAGGAGCGCCGCGCGAAGGATGGCGGGTGCCTGGGTGCGGGTGAGCAGCGGGGCCGTACGCAGATATGTGCGCGCCGGTGCGTCCAACTGCTCCGGGGGTACGGCCTCCACCGCGGCGCGCAACCGCACCGGCTCGGCGTGGGCGAACAGGCCGGGGTCGGTGAGGAGCCGGGGGAGCAAACCGGCCTCCAGGGTGTGTCCCGCGATGCGATCGCGAACGTACGCCCCTGCCTTCGCCCAGTCCTGATGGGGTACGGCCTCCAGCAACTCCATGGCGATACGCGCCTGAGCGCCCGGAACATCCGGAATACCTGCCCGAACGGCCTCGGCGATACCCGGGTGCTGCAATCCAAGGAGCGTCCGCTCGTCCTCGGGGATGCCTTCGCCGGCCCTCTCGATGCGACGGATGAAGGGGGCGATGAGCAGCATGCCCCGCGCCATGTCTTCGCTCATGTCCCGCTCGGCGACGGCGGAGGCGAGCGGGGTCAGCAGGTGCACGGGCAGGCCGTCGCCCTCGGCAAGGGCGAGGGGCGCGAGGATCTGCCGCAGGGTGCGGGGGTGGGTGTCAAGTCGCTGGGCGTGCAGATCGAGCACTTCGCCGATGCTGCCGGGCAGTTGGCTCGCATCCGCCGGGTCGAACCCCTCCGGGTGCATCAGGATCGACTGCACGGCGAGATGCACGGTCAGGCGGCTGCCCGCGCCGTCTCCCGCGTGCCGGGCGATCGCCTCGGCGAGCGCGCGTCGAGCGTCAGGCTCGGTCGTGAACGGCAGCTCCGGGGCGCCGAATTGGGGATTGAGCAGCGCCTCGGCCTGCAGCACAAGCCCTTTGGGGTCGGCCCACTCGGGTGCGTCGAGGTCGATGATCTGGGCCACGCCGGGCGGCAGGCCCTCGGCGAGCTCGACGGCGAACTCCCGGGGCACGTCGGCGAGAAGGCGTATGGACTCGATGGCGGCGAGGGGCTTCAGCACGTCCCGCACCACCTGCGCGGGCTCACCCGTCCCCCGCACCGGACCGGCCCGATCCACATCCGGCATCACGATCGTCACCGGCCGCCCGGACAACGGGAGTTGACCGAGTTCGGGGAAGATGTCGGCGGTGCGGGTCGCGGACAACTCGTAGTGATCGGCGAGCAGCCACAAGGTCTGCGCTGCCGTCAGCCCGGCGATGCTCGGCACCGCGGGTGCGGGCAAGTCCGGAGGCACGGTCGCCGGATCGAGCGCGTCCAGCTCGAGCCCCTTGCGATACTCTGGGTCGCAGAGCATCAGGAACCCCGTGAGCAGCCGCGAACACCCGGTGCCCGGACTTCCGGTCAGGATGACGACCCGAGGCGCGCCCGGCCACTCCATCCGCCACCCGGTGAGCGCGCGCAGCGCGGCATTGCGCCCCCCGATGTAGGGGTGGGGCTCATGGGCCTCGGTCCGTTCTGGGGCCTGGGTCGGGCTGGTCATTGTCTCCCCGTTGTCCTGTCCGTCCGGCACCGTCAAGTCGTGTTGACCGTACGCCGTTCATCCTAGGGGCGATCTTGCAGCCGGACGACTCTCCCCGGCGGTGATGATGTCCGGCGCACGGGTCCATGCCGACACCTGGGGCACCATCGCCCGCACCTACATCCGTCTCGCCGACGACCGGTCGCTTCCCGTTGCCATGCAGGACCGCCTGATCGCCGAAGCCGATTCCCTGACGCCCGACAATCCGTACGACGTGCACACCCTGGCTACCGGCCACGTCGGGTTTCTGCTCAAGCCGGCGGAGGGCCGGTCCGACACCGGCTACGGCCCCGGTGATCGCTTGGGGCAGGGCGGCAGCGGCGGCGCGATCAGCACCCACAAGTCGTCGTCCACTATCCACGGCCGAGTCGTCACCCCCCGAACGGTCCGATCGTCACAACAGTCACGCCCGACCAGCGCACCTCAACAAGATCCCGTTACGGGCTCTTAGGGAGAGCCTTGCGGGCAACGAACCGGGGATCAGCAGTCGGACGAACCATCCGAGCGGAGTCAGCGAGACGTGTCAGCGTCGGGTCAGCAATCTCCTGAACTACACCCGCAACTCTTGACGAACCCCCGGAGCCACCCTTTTGAAGCACCGCCACTCACACAGACCAGCAAGCGCCAGGTGGACGTGAACGCGCTCCGTAGCGAACCGCCAAGCGACGCCCCGTTTGCGGCCTCCGGATGACCAGGCCGGGCGCATGAGCTGAGCGCTTGCTCACGCCGGCCGCGGCCCCGTCGTCAATGATACAACTTTGAAGCCCTTTGCTGAGTAGCTACGTAGCCAAATTCTCTACCGCGTCCCACATTTGGCGCGGCCGGAATTCCGAGTTACAACAACACACTCGGCGGGAAGACCCGTCGGGGAAGCTCGGATAAGTTGGTGTGTATTTGGCGACGGTCCTGGACAAGGGCGCTGGCATGCCCGGTAAGCGGTGACTCGTACGGTACCGGGAACCCGGTGGGCGTAGCACTCGGCAGCGCGAAAAGTCCTTTGCCCAGAAGAAGGACGCGCAAGACTTCGCGACCAAGATGGAGAACGACAAGCGGGAGAATCTCTACGTCGATCCGGACGCAGGCAAGGTGTCGGTGCGGCGATATACGGCCGATTGGCTCGGACTGAAGACCACGGCGGCCGGTACGGAGGAGTCCTACGAACGCATCATGCGCCTGCACGTACTCCCACAGCTGGGCAAGAAGACGATCTCTCAGGTCACCGCGCGGACGTGGAGGAGCTGTACGCATGCTGGCGCCGGCAGGGCGCGAAGCCCAACACGATAGATTCCCTCGCATTGCCCTCTCAGGGACGTTTTCTCACGCCGTACGACACAAAAGTATCCGCGAGAACCCGGTCAAGCTGGCTGCGAAGCCCGACAATCCCATCAGGCAAGTGGATGAGAGGGTGCTCCCCAGCTTTGAAAAGATTTCAGTCGTAGTCAAGGAAATTGGGCCTCGACTGGAGCCGGCAGTTGATGGCACCTTGCGTTGCCGACGACAAGTTGTTCGCATCAAAGATGCGGCGGGTAAGTACGTTGCTCTCTATGCACCTCTGAAGCATCGGAAAGAGGGCGAGTGGCGTGACATGCCTGCACCCGTCGCCCGGGAGCCACTCATTGAACGGCTCCCTGTAAGGAATCAAGTCGGGGGAATGATCTACCCGGACCTGTTTCGTAAGTCCTGGGATCGCGCCCTCACACGCCTTGGGCTCCCGACCACATGCTCAGCGGATTCCCAGCTCCCGCAGAACGCGGTGCTGAGTTGGTGCCGGCTTAGCCGGGAAGTAGAGGTAGCAGACGCCGCCCGTTCCGCTGACGACCTTGCCCTCGGCGTTCTTGCGCTTCGTCCGCAGCCAGATGTTCTCGAACTGGCGGCGCTTGTAGACGTGGCGGACCGCCTGGTCGTCCGGGGAGGCCGGGTCGTTGGCGATGACGTCGCCGTCCTTGGTGAAGCCGATGAGGGTCATCAGATGGCCGGCGGTGCCGTAGCCCGCGCCGTCGAGTTCGGTCTTGAGGAAGGACTGGGATGTGATGACCGGGATGCCGGCGTGGATGAGTTGTTCGGCGTCGGTGAGTGAGCCGAGGCGGGTGACGACGGCCTGGAGGTTCGGGTAGGTGGCGGCGTAGGCGGCGTTGAAGGGCCAGTTGCCGCAGCCGTCGTACTGGTAGTCGAAGGTGTGGCGGGCGGCGTGGCAGACCTGGGGGTCGGCGTAGTCGGGGTTGACCCAGGACAGCTGCTGCTGGGTGGGCTTACGGCCCCAGTATTCGATGATCATCTGGGAGGAGGTGGGGCTGCACCAGGCCTCGCCACCGTTGTCGTACTCCGGGTACTGGCCCTTGTGGATCTCCTGCGAGTAGCGGGGGACGACCAGTTCGCGGCCGACCAGGCCGGGCTTGGAGGCCGGGACCTCGAAGCGGTCGGGGATGTCCGAGCCCATGGCGCCCAGCCGCCAGACGGTCGGGGTGAGGGTGGTGCCGGGCTTGCGGTGCAGGGTGGCGCGGAGTTCGTACGAGGTCAGGCGGAGGCCGCTCGCGGGGGTGTCGATGGCGAAGGTGTCGGTGGAGATGCTGCTCCTGCCGTCCTTCTGGTCGTCGACGGAGGTGCGCCGGATATCGGCGTCGCTGTCGCCGGCCGTCCAGCGGCCCATGACGTACCAGGGGGTGCGTCCGCCGTCCGTGTAGGTGCCGCGCAGTTCGACGGCGATCCAGGTGCCGGCGGGGGCGTGCGCATTCCAGGAGGCGACGACCTCGGTGGCCGGGACCTTGAGGGTGTGCACGGGGGAGGTCCAGGTGGCGTACTCCCAGGAGGCGGTCCGGCCGGTGTGCGGGTCCTTGTAGTCGACGGTGCCGGCGGGGCGGGCGATACGGACACCGGGGCGGGCGCCGTGCGCCAGAGCGGTCCCGTTGGCGTGGCCCTTGTTCCAGTCGGCTGCGGTGGTCCAGGCGTGATGGTCCACGAGGCTCTTCGATCGGCGCGCGGCGGCGTCCGGGGTGGTGGCGGCCCGGGCCGCGGTGTCCGCGGCGGGGGCGCGGCTCTCGTCGGCGGCCTGCGCGGAGG
>NZ_QUAC01000142.1 GCF_003389455.1 Streptomyces inhibens
CCGGCCGGAACGCCCCCGCCCGCCCCGCCCGCGAGCGGGCCGCCGCGCCCGGCGCGCAGCGCGCCCGACCGGTATCGAGCACCTCTGGAACGGACATACATGAGCGAGCGCAGCATGGGGGTCCCCCCGGCCGAAGGCTGGGGGAGAATCATGGAGAGGTGCGCGCCGAGCGATTGCGAGGCAGGGCGAAGCGAGGCTTGGGCATGAGCGACGCGGTGGCTCCTGCCGTCATCGACCTCAACGCCGACCTCGGGGAAGGCTTCGGCCGCTGGCAGCTCACCGACGACGAGGCGCTGCTGTCCGTGGTCACCAGCGCCAATGTCGCCTGCGGCTTCCACGCCGGCGACCCGGCCACGATGCGGCGGGTGTGCGAACTGGCCGTCGAGCGCGGTGTGGTCATCGGCGCCCAGGTCTCCTACCGCGACCTGGCCGGCTTCGGCCGGCGCGCGATGGATGTGCCGCCGGGCGAACTGGCCGACGAAATCACCTACCAGATCGGTGCGCTGGAGGTCTTCGCGCGCGCCGCCGGTGCCCGCGTCGGCTACGTCAAACCGCACGGCGCGCTCTACAACCGCTGTGTCCACGACGAGGAGCAGGCCGGCGCCGTCATCGAGGGCATCCGCACCGCGGGCGGCGCGCTCCCGGTCCTCGGCCTCGCCGGCTCCCGGCTGCACGAGGCCGCCCGCCGGGCCGGGCTGCCCGTCGTGGGCGAGGCGTTCGCCGACCGCGCCTACACCGCCGAGGGCACCCTCGTGCCGCGCCGGGAGCCCGGCGCCGTACTCCACGACCCCGACGAGGTCGTCAAGCGCGCCCTGGGCATGGCCCGCGACCGCGCCGTCACCTCCCTCGACGGCCGGCGGGTCGAGATCACCGCCCGTTCGCTGTGTCTGCACGGCGACACCCCGGGCGCCGCCGGCCTCGCCCGGCGCGTACGGTCCGAGCTGACCTCGGCCGGTGTGCGCGTACGGAGCTTCGTATGAGGCCGCTGCCGGTCGGCGAACACGGGCTGCTCATCGAGCTGGACGACGCCGCGGAGGTCGAGGCGCTGCACGCCGAGCTGCTGCGCCGGGCGGCCGACGGCACCCTGCCGCCGGTGCGCGAGATCGTGCCGGCCGCCCGCACGGTGCTGCTCGACGGTCTCACCGACCCCCGCGGGCTGATCGCCGAACTCGCCGCCTGGGACATTCCGCCGCTCACCGCCGGCGACCGGCCCGCCGTCGAGATCCCGGTCCGCTATGACGGCCCCGATCTCGCCGATGTCGCCGCCCTGTGGGACGTCACCCCGAACGAGGTGGTGCGGCTGCACTCCGCCACCGAATTCCATGTCGCCTTCTGCGGTTTCGCCCCCGGCTTCGGCTATCTGACCGGTCTGCCCGCGCCGCTGCACGTACCGCGCCGGGACACTCCCCGTACCAAGGTCCCGGTCGGCTCGGTCGCGCTCGCCGGCCCGTACACCGGTGTCTATCCGCGCTCCTCCCCCGGCGGCTGGCAGCTGATCGGCACCACCGACACCGTCCTGTGGGACCCGCGACGGGAGCCCGCCGCGCTGCTCGCACCCGGTACCCGGGTCCGCTTCGTCCCGCAGGAGACCGCCCGATGACCGACCGCGCCCTCTCGGTCGTCCGGGCCGGTGCGCTCACCACCGTCCAGGACCTCGGCAGGCCCGGCCACGCCCACCTCGGCGTGCCGCGCGCGGGCGCCCTGGACGAGCCCGCGCACCGCCTCGCCAACCGCCTGGTCGGCAACCCCGAGTCGGCCGCCGGCCTGGAGACGACGCTGACGGGCTGTGCCGTCCGCGTCCGTACGGCCACCACCGTCGCCGTCACCGGCGCCCCCTGCCCGGTGACCGTCGACGGCCGTCCCGCGCCCTGGGGCGCCCCGGTCCGCGTCCCGGCGGGCGCCGTCCTGGACGCCGGGCCCGCCACCCACGGTCTGCGCTCGCACCTCGCCTTCGCCGGCGGGATCGTCACCGAAGAGGTGCTCGGCAGCCGCGCCGCCGATCTCCTCTCCGGCCTGGGCCCGGACCCGCTCACCGACGGCGCGGTCCTCCCGCTGGGCGACCCGCACGGTCCGCCGGCCACCGCCGACGCCGTCCCGTACCCCGGCCCGGTGACGGAGCTGCTGCTGCCGTTCCTGCCGGGCCCGCGCGACGCCTGGTTCACCGCCGCCGGTCTGCGCACCTTGACCACCGGCCGCTTCCGGGTCTCCCCGGCGAGCAACCGCATCGGTCTGCGCACCGAGGGCCCGCCCCTGGAGCGCGCCCGCTCCGGCGAACTCCCCAGCGAGGGCATGCCGCTGGGCGCCCTCCAGGTCCCGCCCGACGGTCTCCCGGTGCTCTTCCTGCACGATCACCCCACCACCGGCGGCTACCCCGTCATCGGCGTCGTCCCCGAGCGCTACCTGGCCCCCGCGGCGCAGGCGGCACCGGGGACACCGGTGCGGTTCGTCCGCGCGCGGTAGCGGGGCTCCGGAGCCGGCGGGCGGCCGGTCAGCCGCCGTCCGCCGCCCCGTATCCGCCGCCGCCCGGCGTCCGCAGCACCAGTACGTCGTCCACGCCGACGTCCGCCGCGTCACAGCCCCGCAACTCCTCGCGCGAACCGTCCGCCCGCTCGATGGAGTTGGCGCCCAGTGCGCCCGGGGCACCGCCCGCCATGCCGTACGGCGGGATCCTGCGGTGGTTGGTCAGCAGGGCGACGGTCATCGGTTCCAGGAAGCGCAGCCGGCGCTCGGCCCCGCAGCCGCCGTGCCAGCGGCCCGCGCCGCCGCTGCCGGAGCGGATGGCGAAGCTGTCGACGCGCACGGGGTAGCGCCATTCCAGCACTTCGGGGTCGGTCAGCCGGGAGTTGGTCATATGGGTCTGCACCGCGTCCGCGCCGTCGAAGCCGTCGCCCGCGCCCGAACCGCTGGCGACGGTCTCGTAGTACTGCACCCGGTCGTTGCCGAAGGTGAGGTTGTTCATCGTGCCCGAGCCCTCGGCCTGGACGCCGAGCGCGGCGTAGAGCGCGCCGGTGACCGCCTGGGAGGTCTCCACATTGCCGGCGACGGTGGCCGCCGGGAAGACGGGGGCGAGCATCGAGCCCTCCGGGATACGGACCTGGACGGGTTTGAGGCAGCCGCTGTTGAGCGGGATGTCGTCGGCAACCAGGGTGCGGAAGACGTACAGGACGGCCGCCATCACCACCGAGCTGGGCGCGTTGGCGTTGCCGGGCTGCTGGGGTGAGGTGCCGGCGAAGTCCAGCACCGCGCTGCGGGCGGTGCGGTCGACGGTCAGCGCGACATGGATCTCGGCCCCGCTGTCGGTCTCGTAGCGGCAGCTGCCGTCCGACAGCCCCGCGATGATCCGCCGCACCGATTCCTCGGCGTTGTCCTGGACGTGCCCCATATAGGCCCGTACGACATCCAGCCCGAACTGCTCGGTCATCCGCCGCAGTTCATGGATGCCCTTCTCGTTGGCGGCGATCTGGGCGCGCAGATCGGCGAGGTTGGCGTCCGGTGCGCGCGAGGGGTACGGGCCGGCGGTGAGCAGTTGCCGGGTCTCGCGCTCGCGCAGCTCGCCGTCGCGTACCAGCAGCCAGTTGTCGAAGAGGATGCCCTCCTCCTGGATGGTGCTGCTGAAGGCGGGCATCGACCCCGGGGTGATGCCGCCGATCTCGGCGTGATGGCCGCGGGAGGCCACCAGGAACAGCAGCTCGGGCCCCTCACCCGCGGCGTCATCCGCCGGTGCCTCGGAGAAGACCGGGGTGACGACCGTGACGTCGGGGAGGTGGGTGCCGCCGTGGTACGGGTCGTTGATCGCATACACGTCGCCCGGCCGCATCTCGTCGCCACGGCGCCTGAGCACCTCCTTGATGGACTCCCCCATCGAGCCCAGGTGCACCGGAATGTGCGGGGCGTTGGCGATCAGATTGCCCTCGGCGTCGAAGAGCGCGCAGGAGAAGTCCAGGCGCTCCTTGATGTTGACGGAGTGCGCGGTGTTCTCCAGTCGGACGCCCATCTGCTCGGCGATGGCCATGAAGAGGCTGTTGAAGACCTCCAGCATCACCGGGTCGGCTTCGGTGCCGACCGCGACCCGGTCGGTGCGCGGCCGGGTCCGGGTCAGCAGGAGGTGGCCGCGGTCGCCCATGGCGGCCTGCCAGTCCGGGTCGAGGACCGTGGTCGCGTCCTCCTCGGCGATGATCGCCGGGCCGGTGAGGGTGTCGCCGGGGCGCAGGTCGGTGCGCCGGTGCAGGGCGGTGTCCCGCCAGCGCCCGCCCACATACATCCGGACCGTGGCGGCGGGCGTCAACTCGCCTTCCCTGCCGCCGGTTTGTACCTCGTAGCCGCGCGCGCCGCCGGCCTCGCCCAGCGCCTCGACCGAGACCGCCTCGGCCACCAGCGGTTTGTCCATGGTGAAGGCGTAGCGCTCGCGGTGTGCCCGGACGAATTCCGCGGCCATGGTGCCGGCGTCGGCCAAGGGGACGCCGATGGTGGAGTCGGTCCCGGCGTAGCGGACGAGCACCCGGGCGCGGGTGGTAATCGACGCGTCCGGCACCCCGTCGTCGAGGAGTTCGCGCCGGGTCTGCCCGGCGAGCGTCTGGCACACCTCGTGTACGTGGTCGAGGGCCGCGGCGTCGGTGAACTCGGCCTCGACGGCCTGTTCGCGCATCGCGGTGGCGTCGGCGACCCCGATGCCGTACGCGGAGAGCACGCCGGCCAGCGGCGGGACGAGGACCGTGTTGATGCCCAGCGCGTCGGCGACCGCGCAGGCGTGCTGGCCGCCGGCGCCGCCGAAGCTGGTGAGGGCGTAGCGGGTGATGTCATGGCCGCGCTGGACGGAGATCTTCTTGACGGCGTTCGCCATGTTGAGCACGGCGATCTCCAGGAATCCGGCGGCGACTTCCTCGGGGCCGCGGTCGTCCCCGGTCTCGGCGGCGGCCCGCCGGGCCAGCTCGGCGAAGCGGGTGCGGACCACCTCGGCGTCCAGCGGCTGATCGCCGTCCGGCCCGAACACGGCGGGGAAATGGCCGGGCTGGATGCGTCCGAGCATCACATTGGCGTCGGTGACGGCGAGCGGGCCGCCGCGCCGGTAGCAGGCCGGTCCCGGGTCCGCGCCGGCCGAGTCGGGGCCGACCCGGTAGCGGCGCCCGTCGAAGTGCAGTACGGAGCCGCCGCCGGCCGCGACGGTGTGGATGTTCATCATGGGCGCGCGCATCCGTACGCCCGCGACCTCGTTGCCGAAGACCCGCTCGAACTCGCCGGCGTAGTGCGACACATCGGTGGAGGTGCCGCCCATGTCGAAGCCGATCACCCGGTCGTGGCCGTCGCCGGCCTCGGCGGCCGTACGGACCATGCCGACGACACCGCCCGCCGGGCCGGACAGCACCGCGTCCTTGCCACGGAAGTGCGCCGCCTTGCGCAGTCCGCCGTTGGACTGCATGAACATCAGCCGGATGCCGGGGAGTTGGGCGGCGATCTCGTCGACGTAGCGGCCCAGGATCGGGGAGAGATAGGCGTCGACGACGGTGGTGTCGCCGCGCGGCACCAGCTTCATCAGCGGACTGACCTCGTGCGAGCAGCTGACCTGCGCGAAGCCGGCCCGTCTGGCCAGCTCGGCGACGGCCTCCTCGTGGTCGGCGTACCGGTAGCCGTGCAGCAGCACCACGGCGGCGCTGCGCAGGCCGTCCGCGCGGGCCCTGATCAGCGCCCGGCGGACCGCGTCGGTGTCCAGCGGCCGGACGAGCTCACCGTGCGCGCCGACCCGCTCCGGCACCTCGATCACCCGGTCGTAGAGCGCCTGCGGCAGCACGATCCGCCGGTCGAAGATCCGCGGCCGGTTCTGGTAGGCGATCCGCAGCGCGTCCCGGAACCCTTCGGTGGTCAGCAGCACCGTCGGCTCGCCCGTGCGCTCCAGCAGGGCGTTGGTGGCGACGGTGGTCCCCATCTTGACGACGGAGACCTGCTCGGCGGGCACCGGCTCGTCCGGGCCGAGCCCCAGCATCATCCGGATGCCGGCCACCGCGGCGTCCCGATAGCGCTCGGGGTGGTGCGAGAGCAGCTTGCCGGTGACCAGCCGCCCGTCCGGTCGCCTGCCGACGACGTCCGTGAACGTGCCACCCCGGTCGATCCAGAACTCCCAGCGTCCGGTCATCCCGCCATTGTCGCAGCGCCCTTCATGGTGGCAGCGGCTTTCGGCTCGGACAGTGCGGCCAGCGCCGTCCGCGTGGTGCGCTCGGCGGCGGCGTCCAGCAGCCGCCCGGACCCGGCCAGGCCGTGCCGGCACTCCTGGAGCGCCAGGGCGAGCAGACCGGGCAGCAGATCGGTGCACCGGTCGGCGACCCAGCGGGTCCCGCGGGTCGCCATCCAGAGGGCGGAGGCGAGGCGGGTCGGCGGCGGGCCGTCGAGCGTGAGCGGGGGCGGAGGTCCGACGGGCCGGCCGGTGTCGGCGAGCGCCGTGTGGAAGCCGCGGGCCAGCAGCCGGTGGCCGCGCTCGCTGGGGTGCAGCCGGTCCACGCTCCAGGAGGCAGGCTCGGCGACCCACGCATGGTCGGCCAGGTGCAGATGGACGCCGCCGTAGCGGGCGGACACCGCATGGACGACGGTGTTCACGGCGCGCATCCGGCGGGCCAGCGGACGGGCCAGTGGCCCGGGCAGCCCCAGCATCCGGCCCGGGTCGGGCAGACACGCCGTCAGCACCACGGCCCCGTCGGCGCTCAGCGCGCGGTGCGCCAGGTCCAGTGCGGCGGCGACCCGCTCGATGGCGAAGGCGGCGCGCAGGGTGTCGTTCGCCCCGACGACCAACGACGCGAACTGCGGTGTGTGCTCGCGCGCGGCGGGCAGTTGCCGCTCGGCGACATCCGCCGCCAGCGCCCCGCTCTGCGCCAGGTTGACCAGCTGTACGGTCCCCGGCCGCTCGCCCAGCGCCGCGGCGAGCAGTGCGGCCCAGCCGCGCCAGCCGCCGCCCGGCACCGGATCGCCCAGCCCCTCGGTCAGCGAATCGCCGAGCGCCACAAAGCGGGCCGGGGCCGCGCAACGATCGCCGCCGCCCGGCGTCTGCACCGGTATCGGCACCCCCTCCGGTCTCACCGTCACCACCCGCCCCGCGGTCCGGCCGGGTGCGGGGCCACCGGCGCGGTGAGCGCCCGGCCCACCGGCGCGGGCGCGTCGTGCGCCGCCAGGAAGGCGTCGATCGCGGGCTGCCAGCCGTAGCCCTCGGCCCGTTGGCGGGCGGCGGTACGCCGGGCGGCCTCGGGCCGGGCCAGCACCCGCTGGACGGCATCGGCGAAGGAGGGCCCGTCGTCGAGCGCCGTATCGCCCCCGTTGCCGACGAGACCGGCCAGCGCCGAGGCCGCGCTGGCGACCACCGGTGTGCCGCAGGCGAGCGCCTCCAGGGCGGCCAGCCCGAACGTCTCGGCAGGTCCGGGCGCCAGCGCCAGATCGGCGCCGGCCTGCAGCGCGGCCACCCGGGACCGGTCGGCGAGATGCCCGAGGAACGCCACCGGCAGCCGCTCGGCCCGCACCCGGGACTCCAGCCGCGCCCGCAGCGGCCCGTCGCCGACCACCACCAGCGCCGCATCGACCCCGCGCCGCCGCAGCTCCGCCAGCGCGTCCAGCGCCCGGCCCGGCCGCTTCTCCTGCGACAGCCGGGAGCAGAGCAGCAGCAGGACCTCGGCCCGGCCGGCACAGCGCCGCCGCAGCTCCGCGCTGCGGCAGTCCGGGTGCCAGGCGGCGAGGTCGACACCCAGCGGCGCGCGCACCACATTGCGGGCGCCGGCCCGGGTGAACTCCGCCGCCGCCCACTCGGTGGTGCACACCACCCGGCTGTAGGCGTGCGCCGTACGGCGGTTGAGCCGGTCCGCTGCGGTGCGGGCGAGCGGGCGCGGTACGCCCCAGGTGCGCAGCACCCCGTCCACGCTCTCGTGCGAGACCATCACCGCGGGGACCCGGGCCCGGCGCGCCCACTCCCCCGTCCAGCGCAGCGTCGTACGGTCGGAGACCTCCAGCCGGTCGGGGGCCAGCGCGTGCAGCAGATGCTGTAGCCGGCGGCGGTCGGTCAGCATGCGGTAGCCGCCGCTGCCGGGCAGCTCCGGCCCCGGCAGGGTGATCACCCGCCCCTGCCCGGTGAGTTCGTCCCGTATGCCGCCTGCGCTGTCCGCGCCGCGCGAATCGCCGGGCGGTCCGGGCACGATGAGCACCGGCTCGTGCCCGGCAGCCCGGTAGCCCGCGCCGAGTTCGCGCAGTGCGGTGCGCAGCCCGCCGGAGGCCGGGGTGACGAAGTTGGCGATCCGGACGATCCGCAGACCGCTGCCGGTCCTGCGCCCTCTCGTCTGCGGGGTCATGCCGCCACCGCCGTCCGGTCGGCGAGCACGGCCTCGTAGTGGCCCAGGAGCTGGTCGCCCACCGCCTCCCAGGTGCGGTCCGCAACGGCTGTGCGGGCCGCGGCGCCGTACCGTACGCGCAGCTCGGCGCTGCCCGCGAGGAAGCGCACCGCGTCCCGGAACGCGCCCCCGTCGCCCGGGGTCACCAGCAGCCCCGTACGGCCGTGGTCGACCAGGTCGAGCGGTCCGCCCGCGCGCGGCGCCACCACCGGCAGACCGGAGGCCATCGCCTCCTGCACGGTCTGGCAGAAGGTCTCGTACGGCCCGGTGTGGACGAAGACGTCCAAGGAGGCGTAGAGCCGGGCGAGTTCATCGCCGGTGCGGCGGCCCAGGAAGCGGACCTCGGGCAGCGCAGCCCGCAGCCCGGCGGCGCTGGGACCCTCGCCGATGACGACGGTGCGTACGCCCGGCAGCCGCGAGGTCTCGGCCAGCAGCCGGACGTCCTTCTCCGGCGCGAGCCGTCCCACGTACCCCACCAGCAGCTCCCGCCCCGCGGCCAGCGAGCTGCGCAGCACCGCGTCGCGCCGCCCGGGGTGGAACCGCCGGGAATCGACACCGCGCGGCCACAGGTGGACCCGCGGTACCCCGTGCTCCGTCAGATCCAGCAGCGCCGCGCTGGAGGGCGCCAGGGTGCGGTCGGCGGCGGCGTGCACCGCCCGGATGCGCCGCCAGGCCGTGGCCGCGCCGCCGCCGAGGTAGGTACGGGCGTAGCGGCCCAGGTCGGTCTGGTAGACGGCGACGGCGGGGACCCGCCGCCGGGCGGCGGCCGCCATCCCGCGGGCGCCGAGGACGAAGGGGCTGGCGAGGTGCACCAGGTCGGGCCGGTGGTCGGCGAGCGCGGCGGACAGCCGCCGCCCGGGGAGCGCGATACGCACCTGCGGATAGCCGGGCAGCGGCATCGAGGGCACCCGGACGACGGGGCAGGGGCTCTCGTACATACCGGCGGCCGGGGCATAGCCACCGAGCGGCGCGATGACCAGTGGATCGTGCCCGCGCCGGACGAGGTGCCGGGCGGTTTCCAGGGCGCAGTGGGCGACGCCGTTGACATCGGGCGGGAAGGATTCGGTGACGATGACGACACGCATACGGCTGTTGTCGGCGCGCCGTGCGTGGAGGGGGCCAAGGGGATCTTTCCAGCCGGCGAACGTCCCATGAGCGTTCCCCTGCGCCTGGCGTGGGGCGCCCCTGTGTACGGCGTGCCCGGGCGGCCCGGGCGCCCGGATGTCACGCTGGAAACGGACCTGACGCCGAGCGGACGACGAGGAGAGCCCAGTGACGGCGGACGACGCGGAGACGGGCGAGCCCTCGGACGGCATTCCCCCGCAGATCGGCGCCCCGGCACGCCGGGCGCTGGAGCGGGCGGGCTATCTGCGGCTGTCGCAGCTGGCCGGGGCCAGCGAGACGGAGCTGCGGCAGCTGCACGGGATGGGACCCAAGGCACTGGGCATCCTGCGCGATGCGCTGGCGGCCCAGGGGATGTCGTTCGCCGAGGAGTGAGCGGACCGGCCGCCCCTTGACGCCCCGGTCTCACACCGCCGAGGCGTCCGGCCCGAATCTGCTGCGCACGGCCGTCTGGACCTCGTCCTCCTCGGCCGGGTCGGCGGCCAGCCGGCGGAGCTGCTCGACGACCCGGTCGTCGCCGGTGGCGGCGTGCCGGGCGGCCAGCTCCCGGGTGGTCTCCTCGCAGTCCCACAGGCACTCGACGGCGAAGCCGGCCGCGAAACCGGGGTCGGTGGCGGCGAGCGCACCGGCGGCCCGGCCGCGGAGCTGGGAGGAGGACGTCTCGCGGTAGACGTGCCGCAGGACGGGGGCGGCGCAGGCGACGCCGAGGCGGCCGACGCCGTCGACCAGCTCCCACAGGGCGTGCGCGTCCGGACCGTCCTCGCGGACGGTTCTGCGCAGCGCGGCCAGCACCAGCTCGGCATCGCGCCGGCCACCACGGCGGGCGAGCATCGCGGCGGCGGACATGCCCAGCCGGTCCGTGCGACGCGCCCAGACGCGGGCCCGCTCGACGGCGGCCACACTGCGCATCCGTTCGAAGGAGGCGAGCGCGGCGGAGGCCAGCTGCTCGGAGGAGAAGGGGTCGACGGCCGCGGACTCGATCAGGTCGAGGACGTCCGGATCGCCGCGCTCGGCGAGGTGGTGCAGCACGGCGGCGCGCGCCGCGTCCGGTCCGCTGCGCGCGGCGCGCAGCAGCTCGGGGCGGTCCTCGGGGCCGACGACGGCGGCCAGGCAGCGGGCGGCGGCGAGGTGCCGGTGCTCCGCGGGCTCCAGGTCCAGGCCCTGCTGGGCCCACTCCAGGACCTCGGCCACGCTCCAGCCGGGGCGCGGCCCGCGGGGCCGCAGCTGCCGCTGCCAGCGGTCGAAGGAGCCCTGCTCCCCGGCGGCGGCCAGTCGTGCGCCGTAACGGGGGTCCTCGGCCCACAGCCGCCAGGGCCGCGGCTCGAAGGCGTCACGGACGGCGGCGGCCAGCTCGGCCTCGCCCTGCTCGGTCCCGGGGAAGCGGGCCAGGACGGCGGGGGCGAGGCTCATCAGCCCGGCGTCGTCGTCACGCAGAGCGAGCTCGTCCAGGGCCCAGCGCCAGTTGCTGCCCGCCGCGGCGTAGCTGCGCAGCAGCAGCCGGGCGGCGTCCCTGCCGTACGCGGCGAGGTGGCCCAGCACCGCGAGCGCGAGGCCGGTGCGCTCCTCCCCCGTGTCCACGAGGTCGTCGGGGTGGAAGAGGTGGCGTTCGATCTCCTCGAGCCCGCCGTCGAGCTGCATGTAGAGGCGCGCGTAGTAGAGCGAGCGGTTCTCGACCTGCCAGTCGCGCCGGGGGTCGCGCAGCACACTGTCGTTGAGTGCCGCGAGCGCCTCGGCCCGCGGCGCCGCGAGGGCATGCAGCGTCCCGTCGCCGCGGCCTCGCTGAAGGAGGCCGAGCAGGGTGCCACTGGGCGCTATGTCTGGATCGAACATGAGGTCAGCATCCGGTGCGGGGGACAGGCTGGCAACGGGATTTCCGCTGACCGGCATTCTTGCCGGTGACTGCGGGCCGTATGCCTCGTTCCCACCATGGATCGGCGGAAACGCCTGCTGTACGGCGGCCGAAGCCTAGCCTGGAAGCTGTCATTCCGCAGATTCGCCCCGGGGTTGCCACCGAAGGCCGCTGGCATATGCCGGATGCACCACCGTATCGGGTAGTGCCAAATCCCTTACGGACGGTCGCAGCCTGTGCAACAGTCGTTACAGGCCCTTCAGCCCGGCGCCGCCTGATCACGGAGTACGTCATGCCGTCCCCTCTCTTCGCGGATCACCCAGCCGACCGGCCCCCCGAGCGCGACACGGTCGAGGCACTCATCACGCAGGCTCGCCGCCTGCGTGGCGGTCTCGACGCGGTGCGCCGGGAGTCCACGGTGGACACCGACCTCGCCGTCGACCCGCAGCTGCGCTGGCAGCGGGCGCTGTGCGATCTCGCCGTGCACCACCTCGACGACCTCGGGGGCCATCTCGACCAGCTGAGAGAGGGCCTGCCCGCCGAGAGCGAGGACGACCTCGCGCCGGAGGCCGAGCTGCCGGCCGCCCCGCCGGAGCCCGAGCCGCACGGGCGCGGTGCGCTGCTGCGCCGGGTCGGCAGCGCCGAGTGGAATCTGCTCACCGACGAGGTCAGCTGGTCCGACGAGCTCTTCGCGATGTTCGGCAGGTCCCCCGCCGACGGCCCGCTGACCCTTGACGAGCTGCCGTCCCTGGTCCACGCCGAGGACCAGGAGGGGCTGGCCACGATGGTCACCGACTGCCTGGTGGACGGCCGGCCGATCGACGGCGAGTTCCGCATCGTGCGTCCGGACGCGAGTCTGCGCACGGTGCACATGGTGGGCGAGCCGGTGCTCGACGCCGACGGCAGCACCGCATGCATGTGGGCCGTGCTGCGGGACGTCAGCGAGCTGCGCCGCAGCCAGCAGGCGGTACGCGAGACCCGTGACTCGCTGCACCGCGAGCGGCAGATCGCGCAGACCGAGCACCGGCTTGCGGTCGAGCTGCAGGAGGCCGTGCTACCGCCCTGGCGCGGCTCCCTGCGGTTCCCGCAGGGCGGCCCGGTCGCCCTCGATCTCGCCGGGCGCTATCTGCCGTCCGGCACCCGCGCACTGATCGGCGGCGACTGGTACGACGCGCTGCAACTCCCGGACGGCAGCACGCTGTTGAGCGTCGGCGATCTCACCGGGCACGGCGTCACCGCGACCTCGGGCATGGCAATGGTGCTCGGCGCGCTGCGCGGTATGGCGGTCGCGGGACAGCGGCCCGCTCCCCTGATGGGCTTCCTCAATCAGCTGCTGGACACCGCCGCCCAGCCGGCGCTCGGCAGCGCGGTGTGCGGCCGGTTCGACCCCGGTACCCGCAGGCTGGAGTGGGCCCAGGCGGGGCACCCCGCACCGCTGCTCTTCCGCGGCGGCACGGGGCGCGCGCTGGACCCGCCCGAGGGCGTACTCCTCGGGGCGACGTCGGGTGCGGCATACACCCAGCACACCGAGCAACTGGAACCCGGCGACCTGCTCGTGCTGCACACCGACGGACTGGTGCCACACCGTACGCATGGCGCGGACACCGCCCATGAGGGTGCCGAGCGACTCCTCGCCCTGGCGCCGCGGTTCGCCGCGGCCCGCAGTGCGCAGGACAGCGTCCGCATCGTCGTCGAGGAGTTCGGCAGCGTCGAACGCGAGGACGACGCATGTGTGCTGATCGCCAGGGTCGGCGACTGACACACACCGCGGCAGCTGAGGGCGGACCGGCCGCCCCGAAGCCGGCCGCCCCGAAGGCGTCGGGTGAGGGATCGTCAGTTATCAGGTGGGGCGGCAGATCTGGCCACGACGCTTCGCCATGCACAGGTCTCCATGCTCGGACCGCATGACGCACCGTCACATCTGCGGCACATCCCGCTTCAGGCCCGGTAGTTGGACCGCGAAGCAGCACCTCGAAACCAGACCTCGAAACCGGATCGGCATCAGACCGATCAGACCGATCAGACACCAGGTCAGACCGAGAAGGTGTCCCCGAGTCCCGATCCGAGCCCTGGGCTGAGCCGTACCCCCTTGGCCTTGGGCTTCGCCTTCGGCAGGACATCCTGGATCTCCTCGCGCAGGTCCTGGATCTTGGCGTAGTTCGCGTACTGCCCGGTGAGCCGGAACATTTCACGGAGCCGGTCCCAGGTGCGATGGGAGGAGTTCTCACCGATGGACACCAGCGCCAGCCTGGCGTAGCGGTCGGCCTGTTCGGGGTCGTCGCCGATGAAGCAGGCCGACGCCATCGAGATGTAGTCGAAGATCTGCGATCGCTGGCGGCCGTTCTCCCGTAGCCTCAGCGCCTGCTTGGCGTGGTGCTGGGCGATCCTGGCGGCCGCTGGATCGTGGTCGGCCAGGGTACGGAAGGCCAGCGCCTGCATACCGTGCAGATCCGCCTCGTCGAACATCTGCATCCAGCACGGCGGCGGTACATCGCCCTTGTCCGAGATGAAGAGCTCCTCCGCCTCGCCCAGGGTGCGGCGCATCGCCTGGCCATGGCCCTTGGACGCCTGCGCCCAGGCCTCGATGGTGTGCAGCATGGCGCGGGTGCGCGGCAGGGTTTCCTCGCCGGAGCCGGACTTGGCCAGCTTCATCAGGTCCAGCGCGTCGTCGGGGCGGCCCAGATGGACCATCTGACGGGCGGCGCGGGAGAGCGCCTCCCCGGCGCGCGGGCGGTCGCCGCCCTCGCGTGCCGCATGGGCGGCGATGATGAAGTACTTCTGGGCGGTGGGCTCCAGGCCCACGTCATGGGACATCCAGCCGGCCAGCACCGCCAGATTGGCGGCCACCCCCCACAGTCTGCGCTGCAGATGGTCGGGGTGGCGATAGGCGAGCATGCCGCCCACCTCGTTGAGCTGGCCCACCACGGCCTTGCGCTGCAGTCCGCCGCCGCGGGCCGCGTCCCAGGCGCGGAACACCTCGACCGAGCGCTCCAGCGCATCGATCTCCTGCGACCCCACGGGGGCCGCCTCGTAACGGTCGAGGCCGATCTGGTCGAATTCGTCGAAGGAGTCGGAAGCGAACGGGTTCTCGGGGCGTGGGGCGGGGGCCGGGTCGGTGTGCAGCCATTCGTGCATGGCGCCGGTGAGTGCGGAGCCCGCGGCGAGCGCAGCGCCCGCACCCACCAAGCCGCGTCGGTTGAGCATGAGGTCCATTCCCGTGAATTCCGTGAGGACCGCAGCGGTCCGTTCGGGAGCCCACGGCAGACCGTCCATGGCCTGCCGCTTCCCCGAGCGACCGGTTCTTGCGAACCCGAGGTCCTCGATGGTTACGACACGGCCGAGGCGCTCGGTGAACAGGGAAGCCAGGACCTTGGGCACCGGATCCCGGGGGCTCTCCCCCATATCGATCCAGCGCCGCACGCGCGAGGTGTCGGTCGCCAGCTGCGGATGGCCCATGGCCGCCGCCTGCCGGTTGACCAGTCTCGCCAGTTCTCCTTTGGACCAGCCGGCCAGGCCGAAAAGGTCCGCGAGACGGGTGTTCGGCTCTCTGTCCACGTCAAGCCCCCAGGTTCCTCGACTGAGTTGACAGTAACCGGCCGTGACATGGGCTGCGACCATTCGCCAGGGTTCGCCAGGGTGCGCCAGATGGTCTGCCACCCGCAGCCGCGTGTTCTGTAGATATGCCGCCCCCGGCCCGGTGGCGGGACCGCATTCCCCAGGGTGCGCGCCCTTCACAGGGACCCTGGATCGGCCTCCTGCACGGGGCCCGTTCACGGTTCCCTCCACCGGGCCGGGGAGCGCACGCAACTCGTCGGCGCACGAAGGGATCTGTCTCACCCATGTATGCAGCATCGTCCTCCGTGACCGCCCCCACCCGGCCGTACCGCCCGCACCCCACCGGAAGCGGGCCATATCTCGCTCCCTCGCCTTCTGCGGGGGCGGTGACCGGACTCCCCGGCGGCCGTACCCGGCGGCCACAGGGGGCGAGCACCCAACCGCTCAGCGGGAGACTCGACTTGTCCGGCCCCCAGGGCGCTCAGCTGCGCGCCGCCGTCGCCTCGGTGCACCGCATCTGTCCGGAGTTCAATCCGGTCCAGGTGCTGCGGCGCAGCGGCAGGTCCGTCCTCCTGGTAGGCACCACAGGCCGTATGACCGCAGTCGCCAAGTGTTTACTGGACCACTCCCCCGCGTGGGCGGAAAGGTTCCGGCAGGAAATAAGTGCATACCGCGCATTCGTCCGGCATCGCCCGCCGGTACGGGTGCCGCGGCTCGTGGCGGCCGACCCCGACAACTGCACGCTGATCGTGGAGCGGATGCCCGGCCGGGTCGCCGCCATGACCCGGCATCCGTCCGAGGCGCCTCCCCGCGCGGACGTACGGGCCGCGCTCGGCGCGATCTGCCGGATCAATGTCTGGCGCCCGCCGGCGGGTCTGTTCGACGCACCGCTGGACTACGCGGGCCGGATCGGCCGCTATCACGACCTGGGGCTGCTCACCGACCGGGACCTGGGCGATCTGCAGAAGCTGTTGCACGGCCTCTCGCACACCCAGGGCCAGTTCTGCCACGGTGACGCACTGCTGAACAATGTACTGCTGTCCCCCGCGGGTCCGGTGCTGCTGGACTGGGACAACGCCGGCTGGTATCTGCCGGGCTACGACCTGGCGACGCTGTGGTCGGTGCTCGGTGACGCCCCGGTGGCCCGCCGACAGATCAGCCAGCTCGCCCAGAATGCCGGACCGGCCTCGCGGGACGCCTTCCTGGTGAATCTGATGCTGGTGCTCACCCGCGAGATCCGACGTTACGAAACCGCGGTCCAACGGACCATGCGCGAGCCCACGCCGACGGGGACGCCGGGTCCGGGACAACCCGGGGTCCCCGCGGCGGGCGAGGAGCAGCGGCTGCTCCTGCGCCGGCTGCACGACGACTGCCAGATGGCGCGGCGTGCGGTACGGGCGGCGGTCGGCACCCGCTGACCGCCGAGGGGGGATTGTGAGCGGCGCGCCCGGGTACGGGGTGCGCCGCTCACCCATGTGCACCGTCCGGCCCTCGCTCGACTCCTTCGCCGGCCGGTCCGTGGCCACCGCCGTCCGAGCCCTGGCCATTGGTCCATTCCACTGACGCCTCGCAGGCCCGGCAACCGGTCCGGGAAGGCTCCTCTCAAGATGCCCTGACATGCGGAATCCCGACCCGAGATGGTGATTGACGGACCGTCGGCAAACGTATAGCTCTAGGGTCACAGGGGCTCTAGTCTTTCGGTTCCCGCCCCGTACGGCCGTTTGCGCACCAACCGTCACACCGCTCCGGCTCGGGCCGGTTCGAGGAGGTTGCTTTGCGAGGATCCGCCCCGGAAGACGAGAAGAGAATCCACCGCCCCGCCCTGCGCAGATCCGCCACCGCCGTCGCGGCTGCGGTGCTGCTGCTGCCGCTCTCGGGAGCACCGTCCGCGAGCGCCGGGCAGCCCCGGACGGACGATCTGCAGCGCGCCTTCACCGATGCCGCCGCCCGTTTCCATGTGCCGCGCAGTGTGCTGCTCGGCGTCTCGTATCTGGAGTCCCGCTGGGACGGCCACGGCGGCGCGCCCAGCGTCTCCGGGGGCTACGGCCCGATGCATCTGACCGACGCCCGCACGGCCCTGGCGCGGGCGCCGGAGTTCAGCGAGGGCGACGAGGATGCCCGCGGTGACGGCGCACGCGCCCGTAAGCGGGTGCCGGCCGACGCGGCGGAGCGGGCCGCGCTGCCGGCCGAACTCCCCGCCCGGCTGCGTACGTTGGACACGGCCGCGCGGCTGACCGGTCTGCCGGCCGAGAAGCTGCGCACGGACCCGGCGGCGAATGTGCTCGGTGGGGCGGCGCTGCTCGCGGCGGAGCAGCGCAAGCTGGGGCTGTCCGCCGGCGCGGATCCGGCCGAGTGGTACGCGGCGGTGGCGCGCTACGGCGGCCAGGACAGTGCGCGCGGCGGTAAGGCGTTCGCGGACGAGGTGTACGCGGTGATGCGCCAGGGCCAGGCGCGCACGACCGACGCGGGGCAGCGGGTCACGCTGGCCGCCACGCCCACGCTCGCTCCCGACACCGCACAGCAGAAACGTCTCGGCGGTCCCGCCACCCGGGCGGCCGCGCCGGGCGCCGGGCGCGCGCTGGAGTGCCCCTGGAACGTCGCCTGCGAGTCGGTCCCGGCGCCGTACGAGGAGTTCGACGGCAACGACTACGGCAACCACGATCTGGCGGACCGCCCCAAGGACCAGAAGTTCAACGCCATCATCATCCATGACACCGAGGGGTCCTGGGACGTCACCCTGAAGCTGATCAAGGACCCGAAGTATGTGTCCTGGCACTACACGATCCGCTCCTCGGACGGCTTGATCGCCCAGCATGTGCCGACCAAGGACGTGGCTTGGCACGCCGGCAACTGGTACATCAACTCGCACTCCATCGGCATCGAGCACGAGGGCTTCCTCGCCGCACCGGACGCCTGGTACACGGAGGCGATGTACCGCACATCGGCCCGTCTGGTGAAGTATCTGAGCCGCAAGTACGACGTCCCGCTGGACCGGCAGCACATCCTGGGCCACGACAATGTGCCCGGCACGACGACGCCCACGATCCCCGGTATGCACACCGACCCCGGCCCGTTCTGGGACTGGGCGCACTACTTCTCCCTGCTGGGCAAGCCGTTCCACCGCACGGCGGGATCGCACGGCGGGCTGGTCACCGTCCTCCCCGACTACGACGAGAACAAGCCGCTCTACACCAGCTGCGAGAAGGCCGGTGACACCTGCGCGCCGCACGGTTCCACGGCGGTGCGGCTGTACAGCGCGCCGGACGAGAACGCACCGCTGGTCAAGGACGTCGGGCTGCATCCGGACGGCAGGGACTCGACGAACGGCGTGAACGACACCGGTGCCCGCGCCACGACGGGCCAGCGGTTCGCGGTGGCGGGCCGGTCCGGTGACTGGACGGCGATCTGGTACCTCGGCCAGATGGCGTGGTTCCACAATCCGCACGACGAGCCGACGGCGGTGAACGCCAAGGGGCTGATCGCCACCCCGAAGGCAGGCCGGGAGGAGATCCCGGTCTACGGCCGCGCGTACCCGGAGAAGGAGGCCTACCCGGCCGGTGTGCCGTACCAGACGGTCTCCCCGCTGCCGTACAAGCTCACCGCCGGCCAGGAGTACGCCGTCGGGGGCCGGATGACGGGCGACTACTTCTACGCCCCGACCTTCGATGTCTCCAAGCACGCGATCGTGCGCGGCGCGGATGTCTACTACGAGATCCAGCTCGGTCACCGGGTCGGCTTTGTGCGGGCGGCCGACGTCGACGTGCGGCAATCGGATTCGTAGGGCAGGCCCCGGCTCCGCTCGCCCGGCGGTCGGGTGAGCACATCGCGCCCGGTGGACGGCGATCCGTCCACCGGGCGCGAGGCATGTCCGCTCCGCTGTCTGCGCCGGGGCTCAGCCCTGCTGGAAGAGCTCCGCCGGCAGCGGCTTGAGCAGGGCGTAGAGGTCGTCGGTGATCGGCCGGTCCCAGCTGGCGATGGTGACCAGCACGCCGTCGTTGCGGTCGAACTGGGCGCAGGAGATCCGGCCCTCGGAGCACTTGATGCGCTTGACGATCAGCAGGTTGTCGTCGTGCATCACCGGGGTGTCCTCGCTCTCGACGACCGTCACCGGCTCGTCGTTGCCGAGCGCCGCGAGCAGCTGGGCCACCTCGAAGGGCACCTCGTCGTCGTCGAGGTCGCGGGCCGGGGAGCCCTCCGGCAGATTGCCGATGATCATCGCGGGGCCGCGGCCGCCGAAGAGGTCGTAGCGGAGGAAGACGCCCTGGCAGCTCCCGTCGGGCGCGGGCAGCAGCCCGGCTCCGAGATTGCCCGGCCAGTCCCCGGGGTCCATGGCGAGGACGTCGAAGTCAGGCCCGGCGGGCGTGGCTGCGCTGCGGCGGCGGAGGAAGGACATGCCGCCATCGTACGTGGCCCGGCCGGGCTCGCCGCGCGGACGTCGAGGTAAGCGTCACCCGGTGGGCGAAGCCGCCGGCCGCCCTGTTGCCGCTTCTGTGGCCCGGCCGGCCAGCGCGCCGAGGAGGCGCAGCGCCTCGTCGGCGGCGTCGTACGGCACGAAGAGGTGATCGTGGTGGAAGCCGGCGACGACATTGCAGCTGAGGCCGGCCTGTGCGAGTGCGGTGGCGACGGCGGCGGTCAGTCCGACGGCGTCCAGCGCGGAGTGCACCCGCAGGGTGATCCAGCCGGCGACATAGTCGTACGCCAGGCCCGCCCGGTCGGCCTCTTCCTGACGGACGACGAGGGTGTGGCCTTCGGGCTCGGCGACGGTGACGACCGGCGTCAGGCCCTCGGGGAGAGCGCCGGGCACGGTCGTAAAGACATAGCGGCCCTCGTTCAGCTCGGGTCGCATGTCGCTCAGCAGGACCTGGAGATCGTGTTCGCCCGTCATGCGGCCCACCTTACGGTGCGCCGTCCCGCCCTTCCCGGCGTCGTTCGTGGTGGCGGGCGACCCGGGCGCGGTTGCCGCAGGAGGGGGTGCACCACTCCTGGCGGGCGTGATCCTTGACGAAGTAGCGCACACAGCGCGGGGCCGGGCAGGCCCGCAGCAGCGCGCGGTCGGGGCCGTCGAGGAAGGCGATGGCGGCGCGGGCCAGCGCGGCGACGATCCGGTCGGCGGCGGGTGGGGAGCCGGCCGGGTGCAGCCGCAGCTCGGGCGGCGCACCGGGGTCCCAGCTGAGCTGCGGTGCGGTGGGGACCAGGGCCGCGGCGGCGTTCAGCCGGCCGATCGCCTCGCTCTCCGGGAGCAGCCGGTGGGCGTCGGCGGAGCTGGGTGGTCCGGGCCGGACGGCGCGCGCGAACAGCGACCGGACGGCGGCCCGCAGCTCCCGTACGGCGGTGTGCAGCGCCTGGTCCGGGATGACCGGGTCGGCGGCGCAGTCCAGCAGCGCGGCCCGCTCGCGCAGCCATGCCGCGAGGCCGGCCGTATCGGCGAGGTCGTCGGCGACGCCGCCGTGGCCGTCGTGGCGGATGGTGACGGCGAGATCCAGTGCGAGCCGTGTTGCGGTCATGAAGCTAATGGTAACGTCGCCGACAGCCATTAACACCTCCGGGGGCGGCATGGCCGAGCTACGTCAACTGCCGTGCGGCCTCCCGGTCTTCGCGGGCGAGCTGCCCACGTTCGCTCCAACCCACCCGGCCGGCCCACCGCCGCGCCATCGATCACCGGACGAAGGGGTTGCCGTGACCATGACGACGGACCGGGCGCTGCCCGCCGAGGAGGTACGGGCCGAGGTCGAGGCGGGCCAGCGGCGGCTGCGTGCCCTGCTGCCCGCGCTCACCGACGCCCAGGTGCGTGAGCCGAGCGCGCTGCCCGGCTGGTCGCGCGCCCATGTCCTCTCCCATATCGAGGGCATCGGCCTGGCCATGGCCCGGCAGGCCCGCTATGCGCTGCGCGGTGAGCTGATCGAGCCGTACGACGGCGGCCGCCCGGCGCGCGCGGCCGGGATCGAGGCCGGTGCGGTGCGCGATGCGGCGGCGCTCGGACACGCCGTACGGGCCGCGCTGACCGAGGCGTCGGCGGCCTGGGCGGCGGTCGGCCCGGCCGACTGGTCGCGCCCGGTGCACTACCGCGACGGTGATCTGCGCACCGCGTTGCTGTGCTGGTGGCGGGAGTTGGCGATCCATACGGCGGACGCCCGGATCGGCCACGGACCGCGGGACTGGCCGCGGGAGCTGTGCCGCCACCTCCTGGACCACCTGGCGCCGCGCGCACCGAAGGATCTGCACCTCGTACTGGAGGCCACCGACGGCTCGCTCACGCGGCACTACGGATCCGGTGCCGCGCAGACGGTGACCGTCCGCGGCCCGCTCACCGATCTCACCGCCTGGATGGCCGGCCGTGCGCCGCACCAGCCGCTCGACTGCCGTCGGTCGGGGGCGAAGGCCCCGCTGCCCGAGCTGCTCGACTGGCCGTAGCGAACCCCCGCCGGCCTCCGACACCGCTCACGGAAGGACACCGCACCCGTGCTCACCACGCCGCGCACCCTCAACTTCTGGAAGGCGGGCCTGAGTTCACTGCCGCCCGAGATCTGGCGGCGCGAGGACTGGGAGGTGCTGATCCTCGCCGACAACGCCCTGACCGAGATCCCCGCGGCGCTCGGCCGGCTGCACGCGGTGCACACCCTGGACCTCGGCCACAACGCTCTGGCGTCGGTGCCCGACGAGATCGGCCGCCTCGCGGGGCTGACCCGCTATCTCTATCTGCACGACAACCGGCTCACCGCGCTGCCGGACACGCTCGGCAGGCTGGACCGGCTCGGCTATCTCAACGTCGGCGAGAATCCGCTCGGCCAACTGCCGTCGGCGCTCGGCGAGATGGCCGGGCTGGTCGAACTGCGGGCGCAGAAAGCGGAGTTGACCGCGCTGCCGGAGTCCATCGGGCGGCTCGGCCGGCTGCGGGAGCTGTGGCTGGGCGGCAATGCGCTGAGCGGGCTGCCCGAGAGCGCCGGGGCGCTGCGCGAACTGCGGGTGCTGGAGCTGCGGGAGAACGCCCTGCCCCACGTCCCCGAGGCGCTGCGCGCGCTGCCGCTGCTGCGCCGGATCGATCTGCGCGGCAATCGGATCGAGGAGATGCCGCCGTGGATCGTGCGGCTGCCGTCGCTGGAGAAGCTGGATCTGCGCTGGAACACCGTGGATGACGCGGCAGCGACGGTCCGGGAGCTGCGGGAGAGGGGATGTGTGGTGCTCACGTGACCGGCGGAGCGGATCCGCCGGCCACCTCGGCTCCGGCCATGAGCAGACCGGTCGGCGTGCCGTGGGCGCAGGCGAGCGGCGGGCCCTGCGGCACCGGCCGGCCGCTGCCGGGCTCGGCTACGTAAGGTCGAATTCGCCGTCCCGGGCATCCAGCACGAAAGCGCGCCACTCCGCCGGAGAGAAGATCACCGCCGGGATCTCCGGGCTGCGGCGGTTGCGCATGGCGATATAGCCCTCGACGAAGGCGATCTGGACGTCGCCCACGCCCTGGCTGCTCGACTGCCACTCGGCCTGCGTCAGGTCGAGTTCGGGCCTGGGTCCGCCCGCGAGCCGCTCCTCGGTCATGCTGTCGGCCACGTTCCCCGCTCCTCCCGGTTCGTCGTCCGCGGTCAGCCTAACCACTGTGTCCGGGGACGGACAGAGGACGTGGCGAGGCGGTGGAGTGGTGGCTCGGGGAGGGGCGCGCCGACCCGGCGCACCCGCCCCCGAGGGGTGTCAGGCGGCCGGGGAGTCGGCGCCGACCAGCCACATCGAGAAGAACTGGGCGCCGCCGCCGTAGGCGTGCCCCAGGGCCCGGCGGGCTCCGTCGATCTGGTGGTCGCCGGCCCGGCCGCGTACTTGGAGGGCGGCCTCCGCGAAGCGGATCATGCCGGAGGCGCCGATGGGGTTGGTGGACAGCACCCCGCCGGACGGGTTGACCGGGAGGTCGCCGTCGAGTTCGGTGACGCCGGCCTCGGTGAGCTTCCAGCCCTCGCCCTCGTCGGCGAAGCCCAGGTTCTCCAGCCACATCGGCTCGTACCAGCTGAAGGGGACATACATCTCCACCGCGTCGATCTGCCGGCGCGGGTCGGTGATGCCCGCCTGCCGGTAGACGTCGGCGGCGCAGTCCTTGCCGGCCTGCGGGGAGACGAAGTCCTTGCCGGCGAAGAGGGTGGGTTCGCTGCGCATCGCCCCGCCGTGCACCCAGGCCGGCGGGTGCGGTGAGCGCGCGGCCCCGGCGCGGTCGGTGAGGATCATCGCGCAGGCGCCGTCGGAGGACGGGCAGGTCTCGGAGTAGCGGATCGGGTCCCAGAGCATCGGTGAGGCCTGGACCTTTTCCAGGGTGATGTCCTTCTCGTGGAGGTGCGCGTAGGGGTTCTTGAGGGCGTTGCGGCGGTCCTTGTAGGCGACGAGGGAGCCGACGGTGTCGGGGGCGCCGGTGCGGCGCATGTACGCGCGGACGTGCGGGGCGAAGAAGCCGCCGGCGCCGGCGAGCAGGGGCTGCTGGAAGGGGATCGGCAGGGAGAGGCCCCACATGGCGTTGGACTCGGACTGCTTCTCGAAGGCGAGGGTGAGGACGGTGCGGTGGACCCGGGCGGCGACCAAGTTGGTGGCGACCAGGGCGGTGGAGCCGCCGACGGAGCCTGCGGTGTGCACCCGCAGCATCGGTTTGCCGACGGCGCCCAGGGCGTCGGCGAGGTACAGCTCGGGCATCATCACGCCCTCGAAGAAGTCGGGGGCCTTGCCGATCACCACGGCGTCGATGTCCGCCCAGGTCAACTGGGCGTCGTCCAGGGCTCGCCGGGCCGCCTCGCGGACGAGTCCGGCGATGGAGACATCGTGGCGGGCGGCGACGTGTTTGGTCTGGCCGATGCCGACGACGGCCACGCACTCCTTCGCTGTCGCAGCCTTGTTCATGACTCCCCCTCCAGGACGGCGACCAGGTTCTGCTGCAGGCACGGCCCCGAGGTGGCGTGCGCGAGGGCGCGGTCCGATTCGCCCCGCTGGATACGGGCGGCGGCCTCACCGAGCCGGATCAGTCCGGCGGCCATGACGGGGTTGGCGGCCAGTGCGCCGCCGGACGGGTTGATCCGGACCGTGCTGCCCGGGGCGTCGAGTTCCAGTGCGCGGCGCAGTACGACCTCCTGGGAGGTGAAGGGGGCGTGCAACTCGGCGGTGTCCAGGGGCCGTTCGAAGGCTCCGGCGCGTTGTGCGGCAAGCCGGGTGGACGGTGAGTCGGTGAGGTCGCGGACGCCCAGGCTGTGGGCCTCGATGCGGTGGTCGAGGCCGCGGATCCAGGCGGGGCGGTCGGTCAGCCGGCGGGCGGTGTCGCCGGCGGCGAGGATGACGGCGGCCGCGCCGTCGCCGACGGGCGGGCAGTCGCCGGTGCGCAGCGGGGCGACGAGGTGCTCGCCGGCCGGCACGGGGCCGCGCAGTTGGGCGTGCGGATTGGCTTCGGCGGCGGTGCGGCTGCGGGCCGCGATACCGGCCAGTTCACGCTCGTCGGTCAGGCCGGCGTCGATCAGGGCGCGGGCCTGGAGGGCGGCGAGCGCGACGGAGTCGGGCCACAGCGGGGCCACGTAGTACGGGTCGAGCTGGCGGGTGAGGACCTCGCGGACGTCGCCGGGCGAGGATTTGCCGTACGCGTAGACCAGTGCGGTCTCCGCCTCGCCGGTGAGGATCTTCACCCAGGCCTCGTACAGCGCCCAGGCGCCGTCCATCTCGACATGGGATTCGGAGATCGGCGGCCAGGCGCCGACGCCGTCCAGGGCCATGGTGAAGGAGAAGGCGCGGCCGGCGAGGTAGTCGGAGGAGCCGGAACAGGTGAAATCGATGTCCCGGGCCTTGAGGCCGGTCTGTGCCAGGACGTCGTGGAGTACCGGCATCAGCATCTCGACCTCGGAGGTCTCCGCGCTGTCGCGGACGTGATCGCTCTGCCCGAAGGCGACGATGGCGACCTCGCGCATCAGATCAGCTCCTTGTAGCTGTCGTAGTCGGCATCGGGTTCGCCGGTGGGGCGGTAGTGGTCGGGGAAGCGGCCGTCGTCGGTCCACACGGGTTCGACACGCAGGCCCATCCGGACCTGGTCGTACGGGATGCCGCCGATGCGTGCGTGCAGGGCCAGGTCGGCGCCGTCCAGGGCGATATGGGCGTAGACGTAGGGGACCTCGATATCGAGATTCGCCGTATGCCGCGCCTTGATGTTGACGATGCAGAAGGTGGTGACGGTGCCGCGGGGGCCGACCTCGACCTGGGCGTCGGTGGCGACGCCACAGGTGGGGCAGGCGCCGCGGGGCGGGACATACACCTTGCGGCAGGACGGGCAGCGCTCGCCGATGGTCTTGCGGTCGGCGAGCGCGTCGATGTAGCGGGACTGGGCGCGGCCGGGCGAGTAGGTGTAGTCGAGCCGGGCGGGGGTGGTGATACCGGTGACCGGGTCGGCGAACTCGCCGTCGTGCGGGATGGGTTGGCGGCCGTTGCCGGCGCTTTGCTCCGGTTCGCTCCGCTCCGGTTCGAAGCAGGCGATGTCGGTGATCGCGCCGGTGCGCTCCGCGGCCCAGCGGATACGGACCCGCATACCGGTGTGTACGGCGTCGGGGCCGGGTGCGTCCAGTGCGTGCAGCAGTGCGGTGTCGGCGCCGTCGAGGCGGACCAGCACCCAGGCGAAGGGGGTGGCGAGCGGCTGGCCGCGGCGCGGCGCCGGGTTCCAGGCCCAGGTGGTGACGGTGCCGCTCGCGCCGACCTGGACCAGCTCGCGGATCTCCTCGGCGGTGACCGGGTCGTATTCGGCTGGCGGGACCACCACCCGGCCGTCGCTCCCCCGGACACCGAGGACGGTGCGCTCGCGCAGCCCGGTGAGGAAGGCGCTCTGCACAGGGCCGAGCGAGCGGGTGAAGGGGAATTCCACGACGAGGGGCGCCGTGCGGACCTCTGGCATGCGGGACTCCTTGGGTCAGGCGCGCCGGTAGACGGGTGGGCGCTTCTCCGCGAAGGCCCGAGAGCCCTCTTTGGCGTCGGCCGTGTCGAAGACGGGCCAGCCGCGGGCGAGTTCGGCCTTGAGCCCGTCGGTCTCGGTCATCTCGGCGGTCTCGTAGACGGAGGCCTTGACGGCTTCGACGGCGAGCGGTCCGCAGCCGTTGATCTGTTCGGCGATCTCCAGGGCCTTGCCCAGCGCGCCGCCGTCGGGGACGACATGGCCGATCAGTCCGATGCGCGCGGCCTCGGGCGCCGGGTAGGGCCGGCCGGTGAGCAGCATTTCCAGGGCGTGGGTGCGCGGGATCTGGCGGGCGAGGCGGACGGTGGAGCCGCCGATCGGGAACAGCCCGCGTCTGACCTCGAAGAGCCCGAAGGTGGCGCTCTCGCCGGCGACGCGGATGTCGGTGCCCTGGAGGATCTCCGTACCGCCGGCGACACAGTGGCCCTCGACGGCGGCGATCACGGGTTTGCGGGGGCGGTGGTGCCGCAGCATCGCCTTCCAGTGCAGGTCGGGGTCGGCGCGCAGCCGGTCGCGGTACTGCTCACCGGCCATCCCGTCGCCCGCGAGGGCCTTGAGGTCCATTCCGGCGCAGAAGGTGCCGCCGGCGCCGGTGAGGACGATGGAGCGGATCCCGTCGTCCTCGTCGGCGGAGACCCAGCCGTCGTACAGGCCCACCAGCATCGGCAGCGAGAGCGCGTTCTTCGCCTCCGGCCGGTTGAGGGTGAGCACCAGTGTCGCGCCGACGCGCTCCACGGTCAGATGTTCCGTACCACCCATTCCGTCCTCCCGTCTCAAGACGTAGAACAGGTTGCAGTAGCCGCACAGCGACTTCAAGGCTTTTCTGACAGACAGTCAGATTTCTTGGCCGTGGCCCTTCCCTGCTCCTCGCCACGGCGCTCTAATGACCGCCAAGCCGACGCCCGCCCGGTCTGGAGGAGACGTGGAGTACAACCTTGCCGACCTCTTCGAGTCGATCGTCGACACGGTTCCCGACCGTGAGGCGCTGGTGTACCTCGACCACCCGGGCTCCGGCGCCGAACGGCGGCTGACCTACGCGGAACTGGACCGCGCCGCCAACCGCCTCGCCCATCACCTCGGCGAGCGCGGTATCGGCCCCGGCCACCACGTCGGACTGCACCTCTACAACGGCATCGAATATCTCCAGGCCCTCTACGCCTGCCTGAAGATCCGCGCCGTACCGGTCAACGTCAACTACCGCTATGTGGAAGAGGAGTTGGTCTACCTCTACCGGGACGCCGACCTGGTGGCGCTGGTCTTCGACGCGGAGTTCACCGCGCGGGTGGCCGCCGCCCTCCCCCACACACCCGGGCTGCGCCATCTCGTACGGGTCGGCACCCCGCCCGCCGGCTCCCCCGAACCGCGGATCGCGCCCGTCGCGCTCGCGGACGCCGAGGCCGCCGGGTCACCCGCGCGCGGATTCGGCCCGCGCTCCGCCGACGACCAGATCGTCATCTACACCGGCGGCACCACCGGCATGCCCAAGGGCGTGATGTGGCGCCACGAGGACCTCTTCTTCTCCGGGATGGGCGGCGGCGCACCGACCGGCGAGCCGGTGAAGCGGCCGCGGGAACTGGCCGAGCGGGTCGCGGCCGGCGGCGAGGGGATCGTCTTCTTCCCCACACCCCCGCTGATGCACGGCACCTCCACCCTCACCGCGTTCATCGCCTTCCACTTCGGCCAGAAGGTCGTCATCCACCGCAAGTACGTGCCCGAGGAGGTGCTGCGGACCATCGAGCGGGAGCGGGTCACCAGCGTCTCGCTGGTCGGCGATGCGATGCTGCGCCCGCTCGTCGATGCGCTCGGCGGGCCGCTCAAGGGCACCGACTGCTCCTCGCTCTTCAGCGTCAGCAGCTCCGGGGCGATCCTCTCCGAGACCGTACGCGCCCAGTTCAGCGCGCTGGTGCCGGATGCCCTGCTGCTCAACAACTTCGGCTCCTCCGAGTCCGGCTTCAACGGCACCGCCACCGATGACTCGGGCCCGGACAACGGCTTCCGGCTGCGCGTCAACTCCCGTATGGCCGTGGTGGATCCGGTGACGCACGAGCCGGTGACGGCCGGCGAGGTGGGCCGCCTCGCACTGCGCGGACACGTCCCGCTGGGCTACTACAACGACCCGAAGAAGACCGCCGAGACCTTCTTCGAGGCGCACGGCGACCGATGGGTGCTGCTCGGCGATATGGCCACCGTCGACGAGGAGGGCATCGTCACCGTCCTCGGCCGGGGCTCGCAGTGCATCAACTCCGGTGGGGAGAAGGTCTATCCGGAGGAGGTCGAGCAGGCGCTGAAGGCCCATCCGGATGTGTATGACGCGCTGGTGGCCGGGGTGCCGGACGAGCGGTGGGGCCATCGCGTCGCGGCCGTGGTCCAACTGCGTTCCGGGGCGGCACCGTTGGACCTGGAGGGCGTCCAGGTCCACTGCCGGACCCGCCTGGCGGGCTACAAGGTGCCGCGCGCCGTCGTCTTCACCGACCGTATCCAGCGTTCGCCCAGCGGCAAGGCGGACTACCGCTGGGCGAAGGCGGTGGCGGCGGGCGAACGGGAGGCGTGAGCCGGTCCCGCGTGCCCGGCGGCGGGACGGGCCGGGCGCCGGGGCTCCCCCGGATCAGGCTTCGGCGCAGACCGACCGCAGGGAGCGGGCCAGCGCCACCGTGTGCAGGCCGTCCAGGTGCCGCTCGTGCCGTACGTGCGCGGCGGCCGCGGCCAGCAGCGGGGCGCAGTACGGCGCGGAGCGGGCGGCCGGGGAGTCGGCGATGGCCCGCACCAGCTCACCGTTGATGCGGTTGATCTCCTTGCGCACCTCGCCGAGATCGGGGCGCTCGGTCGGCGCCCGGCCGGGGTCCGCGTCCCACGCGCGGTGCAGTCCACGCTGAACTATCTTGCTGGCCTCGATCTGGTCCCGGAAGATCCGCACCGTCGCCTCCGGGTCGGCGCCCAGCTGCCGGGCCTGTTCCGCCACCGCGTTCAGCACCTCCTGCTCGCGGGCCGGATCGTCGATCGGACTGCCGGTGCCCCATTTCGCCGCGGCCACCAGGTCGCCGGTGGCCAGCCGCTCCGCGGACAGCGCGGCGAGCGGGTGGAGTTGGCCGTACGGGGAGTGCGCGGTGGCGGTGGCCGCGGCCGGCGGGGCGGCGGGCGCCGCGACGGCCCCGCCGGCTCCGGTGAACAGGGCGGTCGCGGTGGCGGCGGCGATCAGCGCGCGGCGTATCGAGGTGGTCGGCTGCACGGGCGGCCTTTCGTGAATCTCGGGGCTGCCGAGGGGAGTTACCGGGACGGCGTACGGCCGTGAGCCTAAGGGAACCGGGCTTTCGGGGGCTCCGCGGGCTACGGGCGCGGCGTCAGGAACGAGTTGACCGCGGCGAGGAATTCGCCCGGGCGCTCCTCGTGGACGAGATGGCCGGCGCCCTCGACCGTCACCAGACGGGCGCCGGGGATCCGGTCGGTCATCTCGGCGAGGTGCTCCTGTGGGATGTGGCTGGTCGGGCCGCCGGCGATGACGAGGGTGGGCGCGGTGATCTCGACCAGGGCGTCCCACCACAAGGGGTCGGGGGCGTTGCGCTCCGCCACTACCGCGATCTTGGCGCGCCAGTCGAACGACTGCGGACCCGCCGGCTGCTCGGGCAGCTCCTGCGGCGGATCGGCCGGCAGCGGCGGGGCGGCCTCCTCCAGGACCAGGCGGGCCACCAGCTCCGGGCACTCCGCGGCCAGCAGCAGCGCGGTCAGCGCACCCAGCGAGTGTCCGATAAGGGTCACCTGCTCCAGCCCGAGCGTCCGGAGGAAGCCGATCGCATCGTCCCGCCACCGCTCGAAGCCGTACTCGCCCGGCCAGTCGCTCAGCCCGTGGCCCCGCTGGTCGAGGGCGAAGACGCGATGGGTGCCGGCGAGCCGGCCGACCACACCGCGCCAGTCCTCACCGTCCTCCCCGAGACAGTGCAGCAGCACGGCCGGGGGCGCGTCCTCCTCACCCCACACCCGGTACGCCAGCTGGACCTCACCGACCTGCACTTTCCGGACGTCACTCATGTGCTGGACGCTACCCGGGGACTGTCTGCGCCACGCCCCTTGACGTGTTCGCCGCGCGCTGATTACTTGGACCCGCATGCGGCTACCGAATGATCGGTAGGGACACGAGGCGGTGACACTCCATGCCGGAAGCGGCTGCGGGCGGCGAGACGTTCGACGAAGCGGAACGGCTCTCCAAGGACGCGTTGCGCGAGCTGCAACTCACACGGCTGCGCGCCTCGTTGCAGCATGCCTATGACCACGTCCCGTTCTACCGCGAGTCCTTCGACCGGGCCGGGGTGCATCCCGAGGACTGCCGCTCACTCGGCGACCTCGCCCGCTTCCCGTTCACGGTCAAGGATGATCTGCGCGCCCACTACCCCTTCGGGATGTTCGCCGTCCCCAAGGAGAAGGTCCGCCGCATTCATGCGTCCAGCGGCACCACGGGCCGTCCGACGGTCGTCGGCTACACCGAACGCGATCTGTCGCACTGGGCGGATGTGGTCGCCCGCTCCCTCCACGCGGCCGGCGGACGGCCCGGTCACACCGTTCATATCGCTTACGGATACGGGCTGTTCACCGGCGGTCTGGGAGCCCACTACGGCGCGGAGCGGCTGGGCTGCACGGTCGTGCCGGCGTCCGGTGGGATGACCGGCCGGCAGGTGCAGATCATCCAGGACTTCCGCCCCGAGATCATCATGGTGACGCCGTCGTACCTGCTCACCCTGCTGGACGAGTTCGAGCGGCAGGGCATCGATCCCCGCAAGACCTCGCTCAAGGTGGGCGTCTTCGGCGCCGAGCCATGGACGCAGGCGATGCGCCGCGAGATCGAGGAGCGGTTCGCGATCGATGCCGTGGACATATACGGGCTGTCGGAGGTCATGGGTCCCGGCGTCGCCCAGGAGTGTGTGGAGACCAAGGACGGGCTGCACATCTGGGAGGACCACTTCTACCCGGAGGTGGTCGACCCGATCACCGGCGAGGTGCTGCCGGACGGTGAGCACGGCGAGCTGGTGTTCACCTCGCTCACCAAGGAGGCGATGCCGGTCATCCGCTATCGCACCCGGGATCTGACCCGGCTGCTGCCCGGCACCGCGCGCCCCGCCTTCCGCCGGATGGAGAAGGTCACCGGGCGCAGCGACGACATGATCATTCTGCGCGGGGTCAATCTCTTCCCCGCACAGATCGAGGAGATCGTGCTGCGTACGCCCGGCGTGGCCCCGCACTTCCAGCTCAAGCTGACCCGCGAGGGCCGGATGGACCAGCTGACCGTACGCGCCGAGGCCCGGCCGGACGCGACGCCCGAGGAGCGCACGGCGGCGGTCGGGCTGATCGCGCGCGGCGTCAAGGACGGCATCGGGGTCTCGGTCGCGGTGGAGATCGTCGGTCCGGAGACGCTGGAGCGCTCGGTCGGGAAGATCAAGCGCATCGTCGACGCCCGGCCGCGGGACCGGGGATAACTTTCGTCCTGCCTGGGCCCGCCCCGCCTGCCCCGAGCTGGTGCGCGGGGCCGGGGCGAGTCGGATGCGGCCGGTGGGGAGCGGGTCTTCGCGCGCAGGATGAACATCGCGTCAGTGCGCTGCGTATTACTGGCTACTTGCTACTTGCGCCCGGGCAACGACCGGCGGCCGCTCAGGCCGCATGACACCGTCGCACGGGCCCTTTGGACGAGACCGCGGCGATCCCTACGGGGACCGCCCGAAGGGAACGAACGACTGTGACAGCCCAGCGCAGCACTCGCCTCGCCGCCCTCCTCGCTCTGCCCGTCGCCCTGGCCCTCTCGGCGGCCGCCGCTCCGGCGCACGCCGCGGAGAAGGCATTCCAGATCAACCTGAAACAGCTGAACAACTCGGGGGGCAGCGGTACGGCGATGCTCAGTCTCAACGGCAACCAACTGACCGTGAAGATCGAGTCGAAGGGACTTGTCCCGGGGCAGCCGCACGCCCAGCACATCCACGGCTCCACCGACGGCCACGACTTCCAGTGCCCGGACGCGAGCGCCGACACGGACGGCGACGGGATCGTCAACAACACCGAAGCCACGGTGCATTACGGCGATATCAACATCACGCTCACCACCGACGGTGACACCGGCCCGGACAGCGGGCTCGCCGTCGACCGTATGCCCAAGGCGGACGCCCAGGGGAACCTCTCCTACGAGCGGACCATCCCCGTGTCCCAGGACGTGGTCGATCACATCAAGGACCTCCACGTGGTACAGCACGGCATCGACCCGAACGGCAACAAGAAGTACGACTTCGGCGCGGGCAAGAGCGAACTCGATCCCAAACTGCCCCAGGAGGCCACCGCGCCCGCGGTCTGCGGGATCGTCGAAGGCGCGGCGGTCGGTTCCATTCCGGTGGGTGGCGTGGAAACGGGTGGCGGAACGGCCGACAGCAGCGAACTGCCCGCCGCGCTGGTGGGCGCCGGCGCTCTCGCCCTCGTGGCGGCGACCGGAGCGCTGGTCGTGCGCCGCAGGAGGCACGCCACCGTCTCCACCGAGCCGACCGGACAGGGCGCCGCATGACGGCCCGCAGGACGACAGCCCGCTGGAAGCGCAAAGCCGCGTCCTGCGCCGCGGTGGGAGCGATTCTCCTGCTCGGCGGCTGCGGGGGCGAGAAGCCGGCGTCGCAGCCGGCTCCCGCCGGACAGCAGCCCGCGCAGAGAGGCCAGGCCGCTCCCCCCGGATCGGGAACCGAGAACGGTCAAGGGGGTGAACAGAAGACCGGGAACGCGCAGAAGGCGGCTCCTGAGCGGCTCTCCATTCCGTCGCTCAACGTCTCCTCCACGCTCGAATCGCTGGGGCAGAAGAAGGACGGAACGATGGAAACGCCCGTCGACCCCGACAAGGCGGGCTGGTACACGCCCGGCCCGGCACCCGGCGACAAGGGTCCGGCCGTCATCGCGGGCCATGTCAGCTGGAACGGCAAGCCGTCGGTGTTCCAGCGGCTGTCCTCCCTGAAGGCCGGTGCCACGATCGAGGTCGCGCGGGCCGACGGGAAGACCTCGAAGTTCACCGTCAGCCGCGTCGCGCAGTACCCGAAGAACAAGTTCCCCACCATCGAGGTCTACAAGAACATCGACCACCCGGGGCTCCGTCTGATCACCTGTGGTGGCGACTACGACCAGTCGCAGCACTACTACCCGGACAACGTGGTGGTGTTCGCCGAACCGGCCAGGGCGGAATAGCAGCCTGCTGACCCGATGCCGGAGGCCGGCGTCTTCTCGGGACGTCGGTCTCCGGCTGTCTGCTGACCGGCCCGGCCCGGCACCACGGCCGTCGTCGCTCAGACCATCGTCGGGTCCCCCTTGATCAGGGCGAACGGGGCGCCCGCCGGGTCCTTGAGCATCGCCAGCCGGCCGACGCCCGGAGCGTCGGTCGGCGGGATCAGGACCGTGGCGCCGTGGTCGGTGGCCGCGGCGAAGGTGGCGTCGCAGTCGGTGACACCGAAATACGGGTGCCACTCCGATGTCGAACCGGCGGCCAGATGCTCCTTCTGCAACTGCATGATGCCGCCGTGCCCCGTGTCGTCACCCTGGCCGCCGCCCGGCGCGGAGACGACCGAGTAGACCAGGTCGCCGCCCATCGGCATGTCCTGATAGCTCCAGGAGAAGACCGAGCGGTAGAAGTCCCTCGCCGCGGCCGCGTCGGTGGTGTACAGCTCCGTCCAACACAGGGTGTTCGGCTCCATGACCGTTTCCAGGCCCTTGCTGTCACCCGGCTGCCACACGGCGAAGTCGGCGCCCGTCGGGTCGGTGAAGGCTGCCAGCCGGCCCGCGGTGAAGACGTCCATGGGCGGGACCCGCACCGCGCCGCCGGCCTGCTCCACCGCCTTGGCCGTGGCATCCGCGTCGGAGGTCTGGAAGTACGCCGTCCAGGCGGAGCTCGCGCCCTCCTCCGTCAGCGGACCGACGGCGCCGACGGTCCTGCCGTCGAGCTGGAACATGCCGTACCCGCCGGCCTCCGGCCCGGCCGACTGGAAGCTCCAGCCGAAGACGGCGGAGTAGAAGGCGACGGCGGCGTCGATGTCGGGGGCCCCGAGGTCGAGCCAGTTCGGTGTGCCCGGGACGTAGTTGGTGGTCAGCATGGGTGGTCCTCCGTTGTGCGGATGGTGACGTGCACGGCTGTTCTCCCGCCGCTTCTCAGCATGGCAGGGGGCACTGACAGTCGCCCTCCGCGCGGCTCTCAGGGCGTGCCGAACCATTCGCGCAGCTCGCGCTTGAGGACCTTGCCGCTGGCGTTGCGCGGCAGCGCGTCCACGAACATCACCCGTTTGGGCGCCTTGAACGGCGCAAGGCGGGCGCGGGCCGCCTCGATCAGCTCCTGCTCCCCCACCACGGAGCCGCCGTCCGCTGCCCCGTCACCACCGCCCGTACCGTCCCCACCGTCCGTGCGCCGGACGACCACCGCGGTCACCGCCTCGATCCAGCGCTCGTCCGGCAGCCCGATGACCGCGACCTCGGCCACCTGCGGATGCTCGTAGAGCACCTCCTCCACCTGACGCGAGGCGACCAGGACACCACCGGAGTTGATGACGTCCTTGACCCGGTCGACCACCGTGAAATAGCCCGCCGCATCGCGGACGGCGAGGTCTCCGGAGTGGAACCAGCCGTCCCGGAACGCCTCGGCGGTCTCGTCGGGCTTGTCCCAGTAGCCGGTGCACAGTTGCGGCGACCGGTAGACGACCTCGCCCCGGGTGCCGTCCGGCACCTCCCGGCCCGCCTCGTCCACCACCCGTGCCTCGACGAACAGCACCGGGCGCCCGCAGGAGTCCATCCGGCCCTCGTGTTCGTCCGGGCCGAGGACGGTGGCCAGCGGCCCGATCTCGCTCTGCCCGAAGCAGTTGTAGAACGCGAGCCCGGGCAGCCGGGCGCGCAGCCGCGCAAGGACCGGCACCGGCATGATCGAGGCACCGTAGTACGCCTTGCGCAGCCCGCTCAGCTCCCGGGTGGCGAAGTCGGGGTGGTGGGACAGCCCGATCCACACCGTCGGCGGCGCGAACAGGCTGTCGGCCAGGCCCGCTTCCACCAGTGCGAGGATCCGGTCCGGATCGGGCCCGTCCAGGATGGTGTTCTCGGCGCCCACCGCCAGGTAGGGCAGCAGGAACACATGCATCTGCGCGGAGTGGTAGAGCGGCAGCGAGTGCAGCGGCCGGTCCGTCTCCTTCAGGTCGAGGGCGACGATGGCGCTGGTGTATTCGTGCACCAGGGCGCGGTGCGTCATCATCGCGCCCTTGGGGAGCGCGGTGGTTCCCGAGGTGTAGAGCAGTTGGACGAGGGCGTCGTCGGGCACCTCCGCCAACCGGCCCGTCGCGTCGTCGCCCGCCGCTACCGCCTCGGCGTCACCGACAGCCTCATGGGCCACGAGCCGCTCCACCAACCCGTCGGGCGCGTCGTGGAGCGGCATGCTGCGGACGGACTTGGGCAGCCGGTGCGCAAGCGCGACATCGGTGAGCACCAGCGCACTGCCGGACTGGTCGAGGAGGTAGGCCAGATCCTCGCCGGTGAGGCCGTGGTTGACCGGCACATGCACCAGCCCGGCCCGGGCGCAGGCCAGAAAGCCGATCAGATACGCATCGGAGTTGTGGCCGTAGGAAGCGACCCGGTCGCCGGGCCGGAGGCCGTCGGCCAGCAGCACCCGCGCCGCGGCGGTCACCGCGTCGTCCAGCTCGCGATAGGTCCAGCTCCGGTCCCCGTACCGCACCGCGGTCCGCTCGGGCACCCGCCGGGCACTGCGCCGCAGGACCCCGTCGACCGTATTGCTCCGCGCTCGCGTCATGGCGCGATCCTCGGCCGCACCCCACCCCGGGTCAAGGCACCCGACCGGTGAACCGGCCGTCGTCGGCCGTGCGCGCCCACCAGGCACACGGCCACTACATGGCGCGCTCCCGGCCCTCCCAGTACGGGTCGCGCAGCCGCCGCTTGTAGAGCTTGCCGTTGGGATCGCGCGGCATGATGGCGATGAAGTCGAGCGACCTGGGCCGTTTGTAGCCGGCCAGCTGCCGTTCGCAGTACGCCAGGATCTCGGCGGCCAGTTCGGGGCCCGGCCGCCGGCCCTCGGCCGGTTCCACGACGGCCTTGACCTCCTCGCCCCAGTCGTCGTGCGGGATACCGAAGGCGGCCGCGTCGGCGACGGCCGGGTGGCCGAGCAGGGCCGACTCGATCTCGGCGGGGTAGATGTTCACCCCGCCCGAGATGATCATGTCGATCTTGCGGTCGCGGAGGAAGAGATAGCCGTCCTCGTCCAGATAGCCGAGGTCACCTACGGTGAAGAAGTCACCGATCCGGTTCTTCTTCGTCTTGCCCTCGTCCTTGTGGTAGCTGAAGCCGCCGGTCCTCATCTTCATGTAGACGGTGCCGAGTTGGCCCGCGGGCAGCCGGTTGCCGTCGTCGTCGAAGACGGCGAGCTCGCTGATCGGCCAGGCCCTGCCGACCGTTCCGGGCTTCTTGAGCCAGTCCTCGGCGGTCGCGAACGCACCGCCGCCCTCGCTCGCCGCGTAGTACTCCTCGACGCAGCCGCCCCACCAGTCGATCATCGCGCGTTTGACGTGGTCGGGGCAGGGCGCGGCGCCGTGGATCGCATGCCGCATCGAGCTCACGTCGTACGCCGCCCGGGTCTCCTCGGGCAGTGCGAGCAGCCGGTGGAACTGGGTGGGCACCATATGGGTGTGGGTGCAGCGGTGTGCGTCGATCTGGGCGAGCATGTTCCGCGGCGTCCATTTGTCCATCAGGACGATGCGGTGGCCGATGTGCAGGGAAGCGCCGGCGAATTGCAGTACGGCGGTGTGGTAGAGCGGTGAGCAGACCAGGTGGACGTTGTCGTCGAAGGGCTGGATGCCGAAGATGGCGAGGAAGCCGCCCAGGTAGGCGTCCTCGGGCGGGGTGCCGGGCAGCGGGCGGCGGATGCCGCGCGGGCGTCCGGTGGTGCCCGAGGTGTAGTTCATGACCCAGCCCAGGGTGCGGCCGTCGGGCGCGGACTTGGGCTGTCCGTCGAGGAGTTGGGCGTAGGGGCGGAAGCCGTCGGCGGCGCCGATGGCGTAGCGCCGGGCGGCCGGCAGTTCCGCCTCGTCCGCGGCGTGCCGGGCCGCGTCCGCGAACCGCTCGTGCGCGATCAGCACCTTCGCGCCGGAGTCGGCGACGATCCAGGCGATCTCCGGGCCGACCAGGTGGTGGTTGACGGGGACGAGATAGAAGCCGGCCTGCGACGCGGCCAGGTAGGCGGTGAAGAACTCGACGCCGTTGGGGAGGACCGCGGCGAATGCGTCGCCGCGCTCCAGGCCCGCCGCCCGCAGCCCGTGGACCAGTTGGTTGCTCGCGGCGTGCAGCCGGCCCGCGGTCCACTCCTCGCCGTCCGGGGCGATCAGGACCGTACGGTCCGGGTCGGCTGCGGCCTGCGCCCAGAAGCCGTTGGGTGGTGGGGAACCATGGGTCATTCCGCTGTCCTCCTCGGGTTCATGCGCGTCCGGCGATGCGGTTGATGCGGTCGATGGCCCGCTCGAAGCCGCGGGTGAGGTCGTCGAAGACGGCCTGAACGCTGCGTTCGCTGTTCATCCGGCCGACGATCTGGCCGACGGGGGTGCCCAGCAGCGGTTCGACCTCGTGCCGCTGGATACGGGAGTTGGCCTCGGCGACCAGCAGGCCCTGCAACGGCATCGGAAGGGGGCCGGGGCCGCTCGGGTCGTCCCAGGCGTCGGTCCAGTCGGTGCGCAGCTGGCGGGCGGGTTTGCCGGTCAGGGCACGGGAGCGGACGGTGTCGGCCGGGCCCGCGGCGAGCAGTTTGGCGGTCAGCCGCCGGGAGTGCAGTTCGGCCTCCTCGGTGGTCAGCCAGATCGAGCCCAGCCAGACGCCCTGTGCGCCGAGGGCGAGTCCGGCGGCGATCTGCTCGCCGGTGCCGATGCCGCCCGCGGCGAGCACCGGCAGCGGGTCGACGGCGGCGACCACCTCCGGGGTCAGGACCATGGTGGCGATCTCGCCGGTGTGTCCGCCGGCCTCGTAGCCCTGGGCGACGACGATATCGATGCCGGCCGCCTTGTGGTGCTGTGCGTGCCGGGGGCTGCCGGCGAGCGCGGCGACGAGAATGCCGTGGTCGTGGGCGCGTTGGATGATGTCGGGGGGCGGCGAGCCGAGGGCGTTGGCCAGCAGCTTGATCGGATAGCCGAAGGCCACATCGAGCTGGGTGCGGGCGACCTGCTCCATCCAGCCGGTGATCCGCCAGCCGGACGTCTCCCCCTCCGCGAGCTGCGGCACCTGGTATTTCTCAAGAAGCTCGGTGACGAACCGCCGGTGTCCCTGCGGGATCATCGCCTCGACATCGGTCTCGCTGACGCCTTCCACCTTTTTGGCGGGCATCACCACATCGAGTCCGTAGGGCAGCCCGTCGGTGTGCTCCTGCATCCAGTCGAGGTCGCGCGCCAGCGCGTCCGGCGCGGTGTAGCGGACCGCGCCGAGCACCCCGAACCCGCCGGCCCGGGTGATCGCCGCGGCGACCGCGGGGAAGGGTGTGAACCCGAAGACGGCGTGCTCGACTCCCAGCGTGTTGCTCAGCTCCGTCTGCATGGGCGCAGGATGCCGCAGCGGGCCGTACGAGGGAAGAGATTTTCTGATGCTGCGTCAGAAACTTGCGCGGCGGCGGCCCTTGTTGTCCTCTCTGCAGTTGCCCGCTTGCTGTCCTTGCCGCCCCTGCTCCCTCACCCCTCCTCCAGCACCGCCATCGCCGCGTTGTGCCCCGGGATGCCGCTGACTCCCCCGCCGCGCAGGGCGCCCGCGCCGCACAGGAGGACGTTGGGGTGGGTGGTGGCCACGCCCCAGCGGGCGGGGGCGGTCGCGGCGTCGTCGGCGCCCTCGGGATCCGCGTACGGAAAGGCCAGGTCGCGATGGAAGATGTTGCCGCCCGGCAGGCCCAGTTCGCGGTCCAGGTCCAGGGGGGATTTGGCCTCGATGCAGGGGCGGCCGTCGGCGTCATGGGCCAGACAGTCGGCGAGCGGCTCGGCGAGGTGGGTGTCCAGTTCGGCGAGGGTGGCGGCGAGCAGCTGCTCGCGGGTGGTGTCGTTGTCGGCGGTGAAGAGTCTCGCCGGGGTGTGCAGGCCGAAGAGGGTGAGCGTCTGGTAGCCCTGGCGGACGAGATCGGCGCCGAGGATGGAGGGGTCGGTGAGGGAGTGGCAGTAGATCTCGGAGGGCGGGGCGGTGGGCAGCCGGCCGGACGCGGCCTGGTGGTAGGCCTGCTCCAGCTGGTCGTAGCCCTCGGCGACGTGGAAGGTGCCGGAGAAGGCCTCCCGCGGGTCCACCTGTCTGTCCCGTAGCCGCGGCAGCCGGGTGAGCAGCATGTTCACCTTGAGCTGGGCGCCCTCGGCGGGTGGGGGCGGGGTCTCGCCCAGCAGATGGGCCAGTTCCCGGGGTGCGGCGTTGACGAGGACCCGGCGGGCGCCGATCGTGCCCTGGTCGCAGGTCACCTCCGCGGTCCGGCCGTCCGTCGCGAGGGCGGTCACCGGGCAGTTGGTGACGATCTCCGCACCGGCGCGGCGGGCGGCGTCGGCCAGTGCGTCGGTGAGGGCGCCCATACCGCCGATGGGGACGTCCCAGTCGCCGGTGCCGCCGCCGATGACGTGGTAGAGGAAGCAGCGGTTCTGGCGCAGGGACGGGTCGTGGGCGGTGGCGAAGGTGCCGATGAGGGCGTCGGTGAGGACCACTCCGCGGACCAGGTCGTCGGTGAAGGTCTCCTCGACGACCTCGCCCAGGGGGCGTTCGAACAGGGCGTGCCAGGTGGCGTCGTCGTCGATCGCGGCGCGCAGTGCGGCGCGGGTGGGGAGCGGCTCGGTGAGGGTGGGGAAGACCCGTTCGGCCAGGCGCCGGGTGCCGGCGTAGAAACGCTGCCAGGCGTCGAATTCCCGGTCGGAGCCGGTGAGTCGGTCGAACGAGGCACGGGTGCGGTCCTCGCCGCCGGCTACCAGCAGGCCGGTGGGGCTGCCGTCGCGTACGGCGGGGGTGTAGGAGGAGACGGTGCGTTTGCGGACCGCGAAGCGCAGCCCGAGGTCCCGCACGATCTTCGGCGGCAGCAGGCTGACGAGGTAGGAGTAGCGGGACAGCCGGGCGTCGGCCCCGGCGAACGCCCGGGTCGACACGGCCGCACCACCGGTGTGGTCCAGCCGCTCCAGCACCAGCACGCTGCGCCCGGCGCGTGCGAGATAAGCGGCGGCGACCAGTCCGTTGTGCCCGCCGCCGACGATGACCGCGTCATACGAAGTCCGTTCCGGCATGCCCCTTGGTAGCACGCGGTGATCTCGGTCGCCAGGTGCAGGCGGCTGAAACCTCCGGCCCGGGCGGTGCGGCTTCTTGACCGGGCCCTGGGCTGCTCCTAGCGTCCGGCCGTGCTCCGCCCCGGCGCCGCCCCCGCTTGCCTCCTCCCAGGCCGTCCCGCCCACTCGTGAGGTGACTCGTGTCCCACCCGTCGGTACCCCGCATCGGCCGCACTTTCGCCGGACTGACCGCCGTCGCCGCCTGCTCGGCCGGACTGCTCGCGGCCCCCGCGCCCGCCTCCGCCGCCCCCGACCCGGCCCGCGCGCCC
>NZ_QUAC01000143.1 GCF_003389455.1 Streptomyces inhibens
CTCATCCCCCGCCCCTCCCCCTACTGCACCACCGCCATCTCCCGCGCCGTCTGATTCAGCCGCCGCCCGCCCGACTCCGTACACGTCACGATGTCCTCGATCCGCACACCGAACCGCCCCGGCAGATAGATCCCCGGTTCGAGCGAGAAGCACATCCCGGGCACCAACGGCAGATGCTCGCCCTCGACCAGATACGGCGGCTCGTGCGTGGTCACCCCGATGCCGTGCCCGGTCCGGTGGATGAAGTACTCGCCGTACCCCGCCGCCTTGATCACCTTCCTGGCGACCCGGTCGATGTCCTGGCATGCGACGCCCGGCCGCACCGCCTCGAACGCCGCCTGCTGCGCCTCCCGCACGATGTCGTGCACCTTGCGCTCCTCGGCGCCCGGCTCCCCGACGTGCACGGTCCGCGACGTGTCCGACCCGTAGCCGTCCTTCAGACCACCGAAGTCGAGCACCACCATGTCCCCGTCCTGGATGACCCGGTCCCCCGCCTCGTGGTGCGGATTGGCGGCATTGGGGCCCGACCCCACGATCGTGAAGTCCACCTGGCTGTGCCCGTGCTCGATCAGCAGCCGCGCCAGGTCGGCCGCCACCTCGGACTCCCGCCGTCCGCCGAAGCGCACCCCGAGGATCTGCTCGTACGTCGCATCCGCGGCGGCCCCGGCCGCGGCCAGCAGCGCCACCTCATGGGCGTCCTTGACGGCGCGCAGCATCGGCAGCGACTCCGTCAGCGCGACGTACCCGCTGCCCGGCAGCGCCCGCTGCAGGCCCAGCAGATGCAGCGCCCACGTCGAGTCGGACACCCCGTAACGCCCGTTCGGCTCCACCCACTTGGCGATCTCCGCATACGGATCCGAGCCATCGGTCCACCCCGACACCTCCAGCCCTCCGGCCCCGGAGGCGCGCTCCGCATCCGGCCGCTCCAGTACGGGCACCAGCAGCCGCGGCCGCCGCCCCGGCTCGACCACCAGAGCGGTCAGCCGCTCGGAGGCGGTCGGCCGGTAGCCGCACAGCCATCCCAGGTCCGGCCCCGGCGTCACGATCAGCCCGGCCAGCCCGGAATAGGCGGCGGCCCGGCCCGCCCGCTCCATGCGCCGCTCGTAGTCCTCTTGCGTCATCGAAGTCACCATGCCGGTGAACTTACGCCGATATGCCCCCTCCGTCGTGTCAAAATCCGTCTCCCACACGCCCGTTCAGCCCACTTCATCCCTCCAGTGCCGCATGGAAGCGCTCTTCGGACGCGGCGTCCTCCCCCACAAGGACGGGACCGTCCTCGAAACGGAAGGCCGGCACCGACGGCAGTCCGAGCCGCCGCACACGGTCGAGCTCGGCACGCAGCCGCTCCCTGCCGCGCTCGTCCCCCAGGGCCCCTGGGTCCCCCGGGTCCCCCATGGCCACCCCCACCTCACCGGCCAGTCGCCGCAGCGTCTCGGCATCGGCAATGTGCAGCCCGTCGGTGAAATACGCCCGGAACAGCCGCTCGGCCATCCGCTCGCCCTTCCCCTGGGCGGACGCCCGGGACAGCAGCAGATGGGCATCGAAGGTGTTGGTGAACACGGCGCGCCCGAAGTTCAGTTCCAGGCCGTCCGCCGCGCCGATGGACGTGTCCGCCGCGACCGCGCGGGCGAACGCCTCACCGCGGTCCCGCTTGTGCTCCTCGAACAGCGGCTCGCCGGCGGCCGACGCATCCGGCCGCAGCTGGTACGGCCGGAACACGGTCACCACCTCGCCGCCGCCGTCCCGATAGCGCCGTGCGGCCCGCAGGAACCGGGTGAACCCGAGATACCCGTGGACACAGACCAGATCCGCGACGATCTCCACCCGGCGACGCGGGCGCCGCACAGCCCTCCCGCCCTTCACCACGGCAGCGGCCCGCCCACCGCGAAGTACCCGCCAGTCGGCCCATCGGCACCGATCAAGGCCATCCGCACAATGATCTCGGCGCCCTCCTCGACGGTCTGCGCACCCGTATGGCCGTTGAGGTCGGTGGCGGTGTGTCCGGGGTCGACGGCATTGATCCTGACGGTCGGGCAGGCATGGGCGTACTGCGCGGTGAGCATGTTCAGCGCCGCCTTGGACGAGCTGTACGCCGGCACCGGGCGCCACGTCGGCACGACCGCCGTATGGCCCGCCGGATCCGCGGTCACGGCCAGCGACCCCAGCCCGCTGCTGACATTCACCACCACGGGCGCCGCACCCTCCTCCAACAACGGCAGAAAGGCGTGCAGAACCCGAACGACTCCGAACACATTGGTGTCGTACACCGCCAGCATCTCGTCCGCGGTGACCTCCCGGGCCGGCCGTCCGGACCCGGCGACACCGGCGTTGTTCACCAGCACATCGAGCCGCCCGGCCTCCTCCCGTACCCGCTTCGCGGCCTCCATCACGGATGCCTCGCTGCTGACGTCCAGCAACAACGGACGCGCACCGATCAGCCGCGCGGCCTCCTCCCCGCGCCGCGCATCCCGCGCCCCCAGATAGACCTCGTGCCCGGCCTCGACCAACCGCCGCCCGGCCTCCAGCCCCAGCCCCTTGTTCCCCCCGGTGACCACCGCGACCCTCCCGCTCGCACGGCCACCGCCGCCGCCCCACGCCCCACCGACACCCTCAGCACTTCTCGTCTTCGTCATGCCCCCACCCTCTCCACCCCGCCAACGGACAGGAAGGACACGGCTCTTCCTAGGAACGCCAATACCAGGCCGGCCCCGCCGCCCCCTCCCACCGCCGCGATACTGACCCCATGACCGGCAGCCGGAGCGCACCCGAGAACAACGGCGACACCCTCGCCACCGCCCTACGCCTCTGGCGCACCCGCCTCGCCCCCGACACCACCGGCCTCCCCACCGCCCCCGGCAGCACCCGCCGCACCTCCGGCCTGCGCCGCGAGGAACTGGCCCTGCTGGCCGGCGTCTCGGTCGACTACATCGTCCGCCTGGAACAGGGCCGCGCGACCTCCCCCTCCGCCCAGATCCTCACCGCCCTCGCACGGGCCCTACGGCTCTCCGAGGCGGAGCACCACCACCTGTTCCTCCTGGCCGGACAGCCCCCACCCGCCCACGACCGGATCGAGGCCCGGCTCACCCCCGGCCTCCGCCGCCTGCTCGACCAGATGTCCGGCACCCCCATCGGCGTCTACGACGCGACCTGGACCCTCATCACCTGGAACCCGCTCTACGCAGCCCTGGTGGGCGACCCCGCCGCCCTCTCCGCACGCGAACGCAACATCCTCTGGCGCCACTTCACCGGACTCCCCGACCGCATCAGCCACACCCCCGAACAGACCGCCCGCTTCGAAGCCGCCACGGTCGCCGACCTGCGAGCGGCCACCGCCCGCTACCCCGCCGACCCCACCCTCCGCTCCCTGATCACCGACCTCCGCCGGCTCAGCCCCCGCTTCGCCGACCTCTGGGCCTCCCACATCGTCGGCACCCACTCCGCCGACACCAAAACGGTCCACCACCCCACCCTCGGCCCCCTCACCCTCGACTGCGACCTGCTCACCGCCCCCGACAGCGACCTCCGCCTGGTCCTCCTCACCGCCGCCCCCCACACCGAAGCCGCCGCCAAACTCGCGCAGCTCGCCACAGCCCCCATCACCGCACACAGCGCGCCGCCCCCGACGGGACAAGCGCACTGCTCACCGCCGGGAGCCCCTGCCGGAGGCGAACCGACGGCCTTCGCCGTACAAGCGGGACCGAATCCCTGACCAGGGGGTATTCGTTCCTGCCGGAGGGCGCTGTGCTTTCACGGTGCCCCGTCCACGATGGCGGCGACGAGGGAGGCGGTCAGCCGGTGCCAGTGGCGGGCGCCGTGGATCATCGTGTGGCCGCCGCGAGGCATGGCGAATTCGTGGACCCGGGCGCCTGACTGCCGGGCGCGTGCGCCGAGCGCCCAGGTGTCGTCGGCGCTCGTGATGCGGTCGTGCGGGTCGTGCAGCAGGGCGACGGTCCGGTTGCGTAGTTGGGCGACGGGTTCGTCGGGCGGGCACCAGGGGGCGAGGGCGACGATGCCGCGCACCGCGTGGTGGCCGCCGGTGAGCAGGGCTGCCCGGCCGCCCATGGAGTGGCCGACGAGCACCACCGGCAGATCAGGTGCCCGGACGGCCAGTTCGTCCAGTGCCTCGTGGGCGTCCCGGGCGGCGTCGGCCTGGGAACCGTTCCACCCCCGGCAGCGGTAGCGCACCGTCGCGAGCAGCAGGTTCCGCTCCCGACGGGTGCGTATGACGGCGGCTCCGAAGGGGCGCATCCGCAGTGCGGGCAGATTGAGCCTTGGCGGCGGCGCGAGCCCGTCCGCCCGCCCGCCGTGCAGGAGCACCACCGCGGCCCGTGCGGTGTCCGGGGCGCCGGCCATCTCCAGCGGGCGGTGCGCGCCCCGCCGCCCGTCCCCGCTGCCGGGGCCGGTGAGTCCGTAGGGGATCGGCCTCATCGCCGTTGTGCCTCCTGATGGGGGTGCCGGTGTGGTGGCAACGGTACGAAGCCACTGGTACGGGCGGTGTAGGCGGCTTAGCCGGGGCGGTCGGCCAGGTGGTTCTCCAGCAGCCGCTTGCCGCTGCCGTAGGCCAGCAGGTATGTCATCACCAGCGGGGAGACAAGGGAAACCGCGGCGGTCTGCGGGGCGCCGCAGGCCAGTACGTACAGCCCCCACCAGACGAGGAAGTCACCGAAGTAGTTGGGATGCCGGGTCCAGCCCCACAGGCCGCGGTCCATGATGCGGCCGTTCGCGGGGTCGGCCTTGAAGCGGGCGAGCTGGTGGTCGCCGACGCTCTCGAAGGCGAAGCCGGCGGCCCACAACAGCCCGCCGAGGACGGCGCCGGTGCCCGGCGGGGCCGGTAGCGCGGCGCGTAGGCCTCGCGGCTGCCGGGGGCCTTGGCGAGCATGCGGTCGTAGCGGGGGTCCTCGCCGTGGCCGCGCCCGCGCCGGGCGATGTGGACGGCCAGCCGCAGCACCCACACCGCCGTGAGGACGGTGATCAGCAGCCGTCGTCCGCTGGCGCCGTGGCCGGCCGGCATCGCGTACGTGACCAGGGCCACCGCGGTGAATGCCACGCCCCAGGCGGTGTTGGCCACCCGGTGCACCCCCTTGGCCAGGGCGAGCGCGAATGTGGTGAGCATGACGGCGAACGCGGCGCCGGCCGCCGCCGCGAGGTTGGCGGCGGCCGGTGAACTGCGCCGCCACACGGGCAAATGCGCGGACGGCGGCTACACCTCGTCGAGCTCGTACACCGTCCTCGGCACGGGCTGGGACCGCCGTTCGTCAGCCACTGGGCTTGAGCCACTTGGCTTGTCTTTCCGCCGGATCACCGGGACTTGGCGCCCTTGATCGCCAGTACGGCCGGCGTAGGTGCCCCGCTCTCGGCGAACTGATCGAGCGTCAAGCCTGCGTCGAGGAATGCGTGCAGCAGTTCAGGCAGGGGACGATGGGTGGCGCCGACCTTGTCGCGCACGCCCTTGTCCGTCCAGGACGCCTTGGTCCAGTGGCCGTCGAGATAGCCGGGGCGGATGACCACCGCATCGAGGTCACCGCGGTCGGCGAACCCGCCGCAGAAGCAGGGGTGGACCCCGATGTGCACGAACACGCCGCCCGGACGCAGGACCCGGGCGGCCTCACGCAGCACCTCCGGATATCGGGGCATGTCCGTGTGGACCATCACCGCGACGACGGCCGGCAGAGAACCGTCCCGGACCGGCAACCGCCCGGCGTCAGCCTGCGCGACCGGCAGCCGGTCACGCGCATGGCGAAGCATCCCGCCGGAGAGGTCGACGCCGACCGGGGTCCAGCCCAGCGCGCGGAGCCGGTCCGCATGGACGCCGGTGCCGCAGCCGATCTCCAGGCAGGTGCCGCTGCCTTCACCGAGAAGATCGTCCAGCAGCACGTCAAGGCCCAGAGGGTGACCGTCCCCCGTGCCGGCGCGCGGGCGGGCGAGGAACTCGGTCTCGTACCAGTCAGCGATCTCGTCGTACGCCGCCATCGACACCATCTCCACCTCCGCGCCCCGGCCCGGCCGCCCAGGGGCCTGGGCGGCCGTTCCTGCAATGGCTGCCCACACGAGCCGACCCTGCCCGGGGTTCCGCCCGAGGCAGAACCGCTCGGCTCGGTTTCGGCCTGCCGCTCATCCCGATGTGACGGCCGATCCGCCCGCCAGGGCCGAACCCGCCGACCTCTGAACGTCCAGATCTCGTAAACGTCCAGATCTCGTAAACGTCTAGATCCAGCCATCGGGGACGCGCCCCTGCGTCCCGGCCGACGGCTGCCGACCCCGCCCCGCTGGTCACACTGCGTTACCTCGCCGTCATAGTGGCCGGCAATGCGCCCGATGTGATCCACAAAGCCCGTTCAGCGACCGACGCGGAGCATCGGTGATGCCTCGATGTCACCCAGCAGGTTGCTCGGATCGAATAACGATTCCATTACCGCAATCGACAATTTGCCAGGTCATGTGAGCTTTTGACCGATTCACCCTGTGACCCGCGCCACGCTGGCTGATTTTCACCCGTGGTACATCTTCACGACCGCCTGACGGACGTCACCCATGTCCGCGTAGGGGGCGCTTGAGTCGGCCGATCGCCGGCATGCAACTCCATCAGCATCCGGGGGGATCGAAACCCGATCCGTCGCCAAGCGAGGCGCGGGTCGGCATGGAGCGGAAAGGCGCACCACACATGACCTCAACGCAGGTCGACACGAACCTCGGCGACGGCAATGGGGCCTCGGGCACCACACCGGAAGAGGGCTACGAGCGGGGTCTCGGCAGCCGTCAGGTCCAGATGATCGCCATCGGCGGCGCCATCGGCGTCGGCCTCTTCCTGGGCGCGGGCGCGAACATCGCGAAGGCCGGGCCCAGCCTCATCCTCATGTACGCCCTCGCCGGCGTGATCGTCTTCTTCATCATGCGGGCACTCGGCGAGCTGCTCCTGTATCGCCCTGTGTCGGGTTCCTTCGCGGAGTACGCCCGCGAGTTCCTCGGTCCGTTCTTCGGGTTCGTGACGGGCTGGACGTACTGGCTCATGTGGGTCGTCACAGGCATGGCCGAGCTGACGGCCGCCGCGATCTACGTGCACTTCTGGTTCCCGCAAGTCCCTCAATGGGTCACCGCGCTGGTCTTCCTGGTCGTGCTGTACGTGGCCAACCTGATCTCCGTGAAGATCTTCGGTGAGATCGAGTTCTGGTTCTCGATGGTCAAGGTCACCGCGCTGGTCGGCATGATCGTGATCGGTCTCGGCGTCGTCACCTTCGGCTTCAGCCAGGCGGGAGACACCGCTGCGGTCTCCAACATCTGGGCCCACAACGGGATCTTCCCCAACGGCATCGGCTCCAGCCTCATGACCCTCCAGGGCGTCATGTTCGCCTACCTCGCCGTCGAGCTCGTCGGTGTCACCGCGGGTGAGTCCGAGAACCCGGAGAAGACCCTGCCCAAGGCCATCAACACGCTGCCGTTCCGCATCATCGTCTTCTACGTCGGTGCGCTGAGCGTGATCCTGATGGTCGTCAAGTGGACGGAGTTCCAGCCGGGCGTCAGCCCGTTCGTGGCCGCCTTCGCGAAGATCGGCATCCCGGCCGGTGCGGCGATCATCAACTTCGTCGTACTGACCGCCGCGCTGTCGTCCTGCAACTCGGGTATGTACTCCACCGGGCGCATGCTCCGCGACCTCGCCGCCAACAGCGAGGCCCCGAAGGCGCTCGGCAGGCTGAGCTCCACCAAGACCCCGGCCATCGGCATCACCCTCTCCGCCGCCCTCATGGGCATCGGCGTGGTCCTCAACTACGTCGTCCCGGAGAAGGCGTTCGGCTACGTCACCTCGGTGGCCACCGCGGCCGGCATCTGGACCTGGCTGATGATCCTCGTCAGCCACATCCTCTACCGCCGCGCGGTCGTCGCCGGCCGTCTGCCCGCCTCGTCCTTCCCGGCGCCGGGCGGCACGGTGTGCAGCTGGATCGCGGTGGCGTTCCTGCTCCTGGTGACCGGGCTGATCGCCATCGACCCGGACAGCCGCGTGTCGCTGTACGTGGGTGCCGGCTGGGCCGTGTGCCTGGCGATCGGCTGGGCCGTCCTCAAGTCGCGCAACCCGCACATCGCGGCGAAGGTGACGCCCCAGGACAAGCAGCTGGAGACCACCGGACAGCCCCGCGGCTGAACGGCACGGCACGGGCTCCTAAGGTCCCGGTAGACGGCCCTCGACGCCGTCACATTCCCTGACGGGGCGCCCAGGCACAGCCGCCTGGGCGCCCCGTCGGCTTTGCACGGCGGCCCCGAGAGACGCACAGCGGCGGGGGGCGTGGGCGTGGGCAACCAGCAGACCGCAGCGCCCTCGGCGGTGATCGCCTGGGAGAACGCCGTGAGCCGGGAACACCCCCGAAATCCTCTACCGGTGCCCTTGGGGCGGGCAGAACCGCCCGCCCGGGAACAGATGAAGCGGGGGCGTTCCTACTGGAGCATGCCCTCGATGAGTTCCGTGTTCACCGAGGAGACGCCGGTCGTGGTGATACCGGACGCCGTGCCGGGGAGGCGGAGCGAGCCGTCGACGATGCCGGTGACATACAGGTCGGCGTGGCCGTCACGGTCGGTGTCGCGGAGGCGGACGGTGGAGCCGAAGCAGTCGTTCCACGCGACGGAGCCCGGTACGCCGGGGGTGTTGCGGGCGAACCACTGGGAGCCGGTGCCGGTGATGCCGTTCGCGCTGCCGCGCAGGACATGGACGCCGCCCTCGGTCGTCTGTTTGTCGATCTTCTCTCCGAACGCGCCGATCGCCAGGTCCTTGTAGCCGTCGCCGTTGACGTCGGCGGCCGAGATGGAGGAGCCGAACATGTCGCCGGCCTCGGGTGTGCCGGCGACGCCGCTGGTGGCCTGGGTGATGCGGGCGCTGGTGGCGGGGCCGGTGGAGGAGCCGTACCAGAGCGACACCCGGCCCTGGTCACCGCCGTACATCATGGTGCCGACCGCGAGGTCCCCGTAGCCGTCCTTGTTGAAGTCGGCGATCACCCCTGCCTCTTCGCCGGCGTCCCCGTAGTTCGTGACGAGGCGCAGGGTCTTGCCCGAGGTCAGCGTGGAGCCGCCCTTGATGAACCAGGCGTCCGTACCGAAGTCGTCCGGGGCGTCGACGAGCCCGACGATCACCAGATCGGTCTTGGAGTCACCGTTCATGTTGCCGGCGACAAGGGACCTGGAGGCGAAGCTCGACGACGACTTGTCGAGGGTGGAGACCGAACCGGCAACACCGGAAGGGGTGATGGAACCGCGGTAGACATAGGTCTTGCCCGCGCTGATCGCGGCGAGGTCCTTCTTGCCGTCCCCGTTGAAGTCTCCGGCGGCGAGGTCCCGGCCGAAGTGGCCGTCGGACTGCTTGGCGCCCATGTTGGGGATCGCGGTGCCGCCGGTGAGGCCGCCCGCACTGCCCCACAGGACGGTGACGGAGCCCTGTTCCGTACGCCCGTCGATGTCCTCGCCGTACGCCGTCACCGCCAGGTCCGCGTAGCCATCGGCGTTGAAGTCGGCGGGGGCCATGACACCGCCGAACAGGTCGCCGTCCTCGTCGGCGCCGGGGACGCCGGGGCTGGACTGGTCGATCACCTGGGTCCGGGTGCCGGGCCCGGTGGCGGTGCCGAAGGTGATCAGGACGCCGCCGCCCGGGCTGTGGCCAGGCGAGTAGGTGGCGTAGTCGCGGTAGCCGTCGCCGTTGAAGTCGTCCGCGTACTTGGCAGCGGCCGCGCTCGCGGCGGGTGCCGTGAAGACGGGGACGAGGGCCGCCACGAGGAGCGCCGCGCAGGCTGCGGGGCGAATGCGCATGAAATGTCTCTCCCGATATTTCCGTGCGACCGCCCGTGTGCCAGGAGATGCCCCAGCGACACGAGTCGGTTGACGAACAGGAGACAGCGGGCGAGGAGCGAAGGTTGCAGGGGGAACGAAGAAATGTTCGGGGCTGGAGGCACCCGGCATCCTCGGCCGCGATCTGCAACCTGCGCCCCGGCGCCGCGACCGTCGCCCACACGGCCGGAGCCGACCTGAAGGCCATTCAGGAGATGCTCGACCACTCCCCCATATCGCGATCACCCCGGATACGCACACGAGCCTGCCGTGCCGGAGCTCGCCGCCCCATCCGCCCCCGCACCGCCCACACACCGCTCACGCAGTCGGCCCCGGACGAGGAGTCCGGGGCCGACCAGAACGCTCCCACGGAAAGACCCGCAGCTCACAGCATCCCTGAGCAGAGCCCCCTGTCGGATTCGAACCGACGACCTTCGCTTTACAAGAGCGGTGCTCTGGCCAGCTGAGCTAAGGAGGCGTGCGGAAGAAGTGTACCCAGGCGCACCGGGTGCCGGTCTCACGAATTCGTGAGTGCAGGGCTACTGACACGGGCGCCCGCCCCAGGTAGCGTCACGCGGAGTCCACAGCGGTGGACCACATCACTCCTTTTACTCGGATCGTCCGGCACGTTCCTGCCGGTGAAGGGACTCATCACCATGGCTACGGTCACGTATGACCAGGCAACCCGTATCTACCCGGGTTCCGACAAGCCCGCCGTCGACAGATTGGACATCGCGATCGAGGACGGCGAATTTCTCGTCCTGGTCGGCCCCTCCGGATGCGGCAAGTCCACCTCGCTGCGGATGCTCGCGGGGCTGGAGGACGTCGACGGAGGCGCCATCCGCATCGGGGACCGCGATGTCACCCACCTTCCGCCCAAGGACCGGGACATCGCCATGGTGTTCCAGAACTACGCGCTCTACCCGCACATGACGGTCGCCGACAACATGGGCTTCGCGCTCAAGATCGCCGGCGTGCCGAAGGCCGAGATCCGGCAGAAGGTCGAGGACGCGGCCAAGATCCTGGACCTGACGGAGTACCTGGGGCGCAAGCCCAAGGCGCTGTCCGGTGGTCAGCGGCAGCGCGTCGCGATGGGCCGGGCGATCGTGCGTGAGCCGCAGGTCTTCCTCATGGACGAGCCGCTGTCCAACCTGGACGCGAAGCTGCGCGTGCAGACCCGTACGCAGATCGCGGGGCTGCAGCGCCGGCTCGGGATCACGACGGTCTACGTCACCCACGACCAGGTCGAGGCCATGACGATGGGCGACCGCGTCGCCGTCCTCAAGGACGGGCTGCTCCAGCAGGTCGACTCGCCGCGGAACATGTACGACCGTCCGGCGAACCTGTTCGTGGCGGGCTTCATCGGGTCGCCCGCGATGAACCTGGTGGAGGTGCCGATCACCGATGGTGGTGTGAAGTTCGGCAACAGCGTCGTGCCGGTCAACCGTGAGGCGCTGTCCACGGCCGCCGACAACGGTGACCGGACGGTGACGGTGGGCGTGCGCCCCGAGCACTTCGACATCGTCGAGCAGAACGGCGCCGCCGCGAAGTCGCTGTCCAAGGAGACCGCGGACGCGCCGGCCGGTCTGGCCGTCACGGTCAATGTCGTCGAGGAGCTCGGCGCCGACGGCTATGTGTACGGCACGGCGGAGGTCGGCGGCGAGGTCAAGGACCTGGTCGTACGGGTCGACGGCCGCCAGGTCCCGGCCAAGGGCACCCAGCTGCACGTCGTGCCGCGGCCGGGCGAGACGCATGTGTTCTCGACGTCGTCCGGGGAGCGTCTCACCGACTGAGGTGGGTGTGCGACCCGCTGAGGCGGGTGCGCGGCCCCACTGAGCGGATGTGGGAGTAGAGCGGCGGCGAGGCGGGTAGTTACCGGCCTCGCCGCCGCTGCGTTTCCGGGGAGCGTCCGGCGAACGCATGGTCGCCCCCGCAGGGACAGAACCGGCTTTTCGTACCAGTGCGTCAACATCACAACCGCACCGACTAGCCATTACGTCCCCCGATAAGGTGACCAAATGTCGCCAAATCATCACTGCTCGCTACCATCTCGACCGTGAACTCCGCAGCCCGCCACATTGGCAGAACTCTCGCCCTCGTCCTCCCCGTTGTCCTCGTGCTGTCGGGAACCCTCGCGGTCACCCGGGTCCCATGGGCGTCGACGGCCACCGACTCGCAGGTGCTGACCGCGTCCTCCGGCAAGGCCGCCACCAAGGCGAGCCCGCGCGCCCCCGAGGAGGCCCTGCGCCGGCGCCTCCTCGTCGAGCTCCAGAAGGAGGATCCCGGCGTCGCCCTGACCCACCTCCAGGAGGCGACCACCAAGCGGCCCTCACTGGCCAAGCACTGCGTGTCCATCGCCCGTGACCTCGGCCGTGCCGCGGTCGCCAAGTACGGTGCCGCACACCGCGCCCAGGCCTACTCCCGCCCGGTCTGCGACACCTCCTTCGCCACCGGCGTCGCCGCGGCCCAGTGACCCCCACTCGCACCGCATAGGGTGCGAACCATGACAGGCGCCCCGCATCCGTACCCCACGCAGGCCGTGGTCCTGGCCGGTGGCCAGGGCTCACGTCTCCGCCCGTATACCGACGACCGCCCCAAGCCGATGGTCGAGATCCCCGGCACCGGGACCCCGATCATCGGCCATCAGCTGAACTGGCTGGCCGAAGAGGGCGTCACGGACGCCGTCGTCTCCTGCGGCCACCTCGCCGAGGTGCTCCAGGACTGGCTGGCACAGGCCCAACTGCCGTTGCGCGTCACGACCGTTGTCGAGACCGAGCCGCTGGGCCGCGGCGGCGGCCTCAAGTACGCCGCCGGCTCACTCCCCCGCCCGGACGAGCCCTGGTACGCCACCAACGGCGACATCTGGACCCGCTTCCCGCTCCGCGAGATGGCCGCCTTCCACTACGAACGCGACGCCGAGGCCACCCTCGCGCTGGCCCGCCCCCGTATCCCCTGGGGCGCCGTGGAGACCGACGCGTTCGGGCATGTCCTGGACTTCATCGAGTCGCCGCCCTCGCCGTATCTGATCAACGCCGGCGTCTATGTCTTCTCCGCCGCCTTCGCGGATCTGCTCCCCACCCGCGGCGACCACGAGCGCACCACCTTCCCGCGCCTCGCCCGCGAACGCCGACTGGCCGGCTTCCCGCTCCCCCAGGGGGCCTACTGGCGCGCCATCGACACGGCGAAGGACCTCATCGAGGCCGCCAAGGAGCTGAGCGCGCAGGGGCGTTGAGGGGCGGTGGGCAGCATCCGGCGGCTGGAGGGCTGAGGGGCTGAGGCGCCCTGGAAGCCCGTGTGAGTCCCGTACGTCGTTGACTGGGGCTGTGGGGTGGCTTCTGTGGCTCCGACGCCACCACTGGGCCTGTGAGGCCCCCGCACGTCGTCCCCGGGGGTCCCTGGGATCCCTGCGAGACTCCGGGCTCCGTACGGCGCGGAGCCGCCACGTACGGGCGGCGGAGGCACTGTACGCGGCCTCCCCCCCCCCAGGCCACCACAGGCCGTCGGCCCTCGCCTGCCTGGCCCGAAGGTGACCTCCCCGGCCGTCCGACCGTCCGCCTAGCCGTCCGTCCCGAGGTCATTCGCTGCCGCCCGTCCGTCCCGAGGTCATTCGCTGCCGGCCGCCGGCCTTCGGGCTTCCGCCGCTGCCTGCCCCGAACGCGGAGCCACGCGCTACGCCGGCGACGTACTACGCCGGTGCGCTACGCCGACGACGTACTACGCCCACGCGCTACGCCGACGACGTACTACGCCCACGCGTTGCGCCGACGACGTACTACGCCCACGCGTTGCGCCGACGCACACCGCCCGCCCACTACACCCACGTACCGCACCCGCTCACTACACCCGCCCACCCCCCGAAGGGGGGTGGGCGGCGGGGAAAAGATTGGGGGCGGCGGGGCAAACAGCCGGGGATGGGCAGCGGGCCAAACAGCCGGGGATGGGCAGCGGGCCAAACAGCCGGGGATGGGCAGCGGGCCAAACAGGCGGGCGCGGCGGGGCAAGGATGGGGGCAGCGGGGCAAACAGGCGGGCGCGGCGGGGCAAGGATGGGGGCAGCGGGACAAACAGGCGGGGCGCAGCGGGGCAAACAGGCGGGGCGCGGCGGCGCAAGGATGGGGGCAGTGGGGCAAACAGGCACGGATGGGCGGCGGGGCAACCGGTTCGGGGTGAGCGGCGGGGCAACCGGTTGTGGGCGGGCGGTGGGAAAAACAGACGGGAGTGAGCAACGGGGCAATCGGTTGTCGGTGAGCGGCGGGAAAAACAGACGAGGGTGGCCGGCGGGAAAAGACACACACGGATGGGCGGCGGGCCAAACAGGCGGGGCGGGGCAGCGTGGCGCAGACACCGCCCAACAACCAGCGAGCCCCCCACCCCCACCCCA
>NZ_QUAC01000012.1 GCF_003389455.1 Streptomyces inhibens
GGCCGACGTGGCGCCCCGCACGGCCGCCGCCGGGCCCGGAATCGCCGCCGCGATGGCCGGCACGCCCGGGACGCCCGAGCTGCTCGCCCAGGTCGCCGCGCTGCCGCCGGCCACGGACACCCCCGACATCGACGAGGACCGTGCCGTACGCCCCGAGCGCGCCTACGGGCTGCGCCGGCTGCTGCACGGCTTCGGGGGGCCGCTGGCCGTTGCGCTGGCGCTGGTCGCCGTGGACGCCATCGCCGGGCTGCTGCTGCCGGTGCTGATCCGGCAGGGCATCGACGAGGGCGTCCGGCTCGGCGCGCTGGTCGGCGTCTGGACGGCCGCGGCGCTCGCCCTGATCGTGGTCCTCGTCCAGTGGGCGGCGCAGATCGGCGGCAACCGCATGACCGGACGCACCGGCGAGCGGGTCCTCTACTCCCTCCGCCTCAAGATCTTCGCGCAGCTCCAGCGCCTCGGCCTCGACTACTACGAGCGCGAACTGACCGGCAAGATCATGACCAGGATGACGACCGATGTTGACGCTTTGTCGACATTTCTGCAGACCGGCCTGGTCACCGCCCTGGTCTCGATGCTGACCTTCTTCGGCATACTCGTTGCGCTGCTCGCCATCGACATCCAGCTGGCCCTGGTCGTCTTCGCCACCCTTCCGCCGCTCATCATCGGCACGTACTTCTTCCGCAAGCAGAGCGTGAAGGCCTACGAGCTGGCCCGCGAGCGGATCAGCACCGTCAACGGCGACCTCCAGGAGAGCGTGGCCGGACTGCGAATCGTCCAGGCGTTCCGGCGCGAGCGGCGCGGCCAGGAGCGGTTCGCCGCCCGCAGCGACGCCTACCGCCAGGCCCGGATCCGCGGGCAGTTCCTGATATCCGTCTACTTCCCGTTCGTCCAGCTGCTGTCCTCGGTGGCGGCGGCGCTGGTGCTGATCGTCGGCGCCGACCGCGTCGGCTCCCACACCCTCACCGCCGGCGCGCTGGTCGCCTATCTGCTCTACATCGACCTGTTCTTCGCCCCCGTCCAGCAGCTCTCCCAGGTCTTCGACGGCTACCAGCAGGCGTCCGTCTCCCTCGGCCGCATCCAGGAGCTGCTGCGCGAGCCGACCACCACCCCGGCCGCCGAACGGCCCCGCGAAGTGCCCGCGCTGCGCGGCGACATCGCCTTCGACGATGTGCACTTCCACTACGGCGAGAGCAACGAACCGGCGCTGGCCGGCATAGACCTGGCCATCCCCGCCGGCCAGACCGTGGCCTTCGTCGGCGAGACCGGCGCCGGCAAGTCCACCCTGGTCAAGCTGGTCGCACGGTTCTACGACCCGTCATCGGGCGCCGTCCGTATAGACGGCACCGATCTGCGCGAGCTGGATCTGACCGGCTACCGCCACCGCCTCGGCGTGGTCCCCCAGGAGCCCTACCTCTTCGCCGGCACGGTCCGCGACGCCATCGCCTACGGCCGCCCGGACGCCACCGACGCCGAGGTGGAGGCCGCCGCCCGCGCCGTCGGCGCACACGCCATGATCGCCACCCTCGACGGCGGCTACCTCCACGAGGTCGCCGAACGCGGCCGCAACCTCTCCGCCGGCCAGCGCCAGCTGCTGGCGCTCGCCCGGGCCGAACTCGTCGACCCGGACGTGCTGTTGCTCGACGAGGCCACCGCGGCCCTGGACCTCGCCACCGAAGCCGTCGTCAACCAGGCCACCGACCGCCTCGTCGGCCGCCGCACCACCCTCGTCGTCGCCCACCGGCTGACCACCGCGGCCCGCGCGGACCGGGTCGTGGTGCTCGACCACGGCCGGATAGCCGAGGACGGCAGCCACGCCCAACTCCTCGCCCGCGGCGGCCGCTATGCGGAGCTGTGGCGCACCTTCACCGGCGAGGAGGAGGAGCTGGTGGCCTGAGGCCCCGGGGGGCCGTCCCACGAAGATCCGCCGGACGGCCCTCGGGGCTGGTGGTCCTCCCGTAGCGCCGATAGGTTCAGCCCGACCTTTGCTATCCCAAGGGGAGGGTGCATGCGCAAGGCCACCAGATGGCTGCTGTCGCTCGCCGTGCTCATAGGCACGGTAGGAGCCGGCAGCGCGTCGGCAGGAGCGGCCACCGCCGCCGAGCCGAAGACCGACGACATCAAGGACCGGATCCTGGCGATTCCGGGCATGAGTTTCATCGAAGAGAAGCCGGTCGACGGCTACCGCTACTTCGTCCTGAATTACACCCAGCCGATCGACCACCGGCACCCCTCGAAGGGGACCTTCCAGCAGCGGCTGACCGTGCTGCACAAGTCGGTGGACCGCCCGACGGTGTTCTTCACCTCCGGCTACAACGTCAACACAACGCCGTCCCGCAGCGAACCCACGAAGATCATCGACGGCAACCAAGTCTCCCTGGAATACCGCTACTTCACCCCGTCGCGGCCCGCGCCCGCCGACTGGAAGAAGCTGGACATCCGGCAGGCGGCCAACGACCAGCACCGTATCTTCGAGGTGCTGCACCGCATCTACGGCAAGAACTGGATCGCCACCGGCGGCAGCAAGGGCGGCATGACCGCCACGTACTACCGCCGCTTCTTCCCGCACGACATGAACGGCACCGTCGCCTACGTCGCGCCCAACGACGTCCGCAACGACGAGGACTCCGCCTACGACCGGTTCTTCCGGAACGTCGGCACCGCGCAGTGCCGCGCCGACCTCGCCGCCATCGAGCGCGAGGCCCTGGTGCGCCGCGGGGAGATGGTGGGGCGCTTCCAGGAGTGGGCCGACAAGGAGAAGCAGACCTTCGAGAAGGTCGGCAGCGCCGACCAGGCCTATGAAGTCATGGTCACGGACCTGGTGTTCGGGTTCTGGCAGTACCAGCCGGCCGAGACCGCCTGCGCCGAGGTGCCCAAGCCGACCGTCTCCACGGACGACCTGTGGAAGTGGATGGACAAGGTCGGCGGCTTTGACAGCTACACCGACCAGGGCATGGAGCCGTACACGCCGTACTACTACCAGGCGGGCACCCAGCTCGGAGAGCCCGGCTACGGCTACCCGCAGCTGGCCGGTCTGCTGAAGTACCCCGGGATCAACAACTCCCGGTCGTTCGTGCCGAAGGACATCCCGATGCGCTTCGACAAGCGCGCGATGCCCGACGTCGATCACTGGGTGCGTCACCACGCCGACCGGATGATGTTCGTCAACGGCCAGTACGACCCCTGGAGTTCGGAGCACTTCGAGCTCGGCAAGGGCGCCCGGGACTCGTATGTCTTCACCGTGCCCGGCGGCAACCACGGCTCGAACATCGCCAAGCTGAAGGACGCCGACCGCACCAAGGCCACCGCGGAGCTTCTCGACTGGGCCGGTGTCCCGGCCCCGAGCGGCGAGGCCACTCCGCTGGCCCCGTACGACAAGAAGCTGGACAAGCAGGAGGTCCGGCGGATGCCGATGCTGCGGCCGTAAGGCCGCAGGGCCGCAGGGCTTGTAGGGCTTGCAGGGCCGTAGGACAGCAGGGCGGCCCGTGACGGATGCGGCGCGCTCCCCGAGGGTGGGGAGCGCGCCGTACCCGTCCGCGCGCTCAGTACGACAGTCCGTGCCCGATCCGGTAGAGCGCCTGGTCCGGAGTGTCGGCGCGCATTATCGCGACCGGCAGTCTGCCCGTCGGATCCAGCCGGCCGGCGATCACCCGGGCCGCGGCCCGCAGCTCCACATCCGTCCAGGAGTAGCTCGCCAGAGCCGCCCTGACACCGTCCAACCGGGCGATGTCATAAGGGTTGCGGACCGCCAGCTGCACCACCGGCTTGCCCGTGTCCAGGAGGGCGCCCACCAGCTTCCGCTGCGGCGACTGCGCGCTCACGTTGTACGTGGCCACCACCACCGCATCCCGCTCGCCGAGCGCCGCCACCGCCCCGTCGATCTGCTGCTGGGTCGGCGCCAGGCCCGTGGAGAGCGCGATGGCCGAGAAGCCGAGCTCGGTGAGGGTCTTCGCGAGGACCGTGGTGGGCGGCCCGCCGGTGCCGGACGGCGCGGCCGCATCGAAGCCCACCACCAGCACCCTGCGCTCCCGCCGCCGGGACAGCGGCAGAATGTCGGCGTCGTTGCGCAGCAGCGTGGTGGTGCGGTCCGCGATCCGGTCCGCGGTGGTGAGATGGCTGCGGGTGCCGACCACCCGGTCCACGTCCTGGTGTGTGGTGTACGGGTCCTTGAACAGTCCGCGCCGCTCCTTGAGCAGCAGGATGCGCATCAGCCTGGTGTCGATATCGCGCTCGGTCAGCTCGCCCTCTTCGATCGCCTTGAGGACGGCCGCATGCGCGACGGACAGGTCCGGGGGGTTCAGCAGCTGGTCGACGCCGGCCTTGAGGGCGAGCACCGGCACCCGGGCATCGCCGTACTTCACCCGTACGCCCTCCATGCCGAGCGAATCCGTCACCACCACACCGTCGTAGCCGAGACGTTCGCGCAGGATGCCGGTGAGGATCGGCCGGGAGAGCGTGGCCGGGTCCTCGCTGGAATCGAAGGCGGGGACGACGATATGCGCCGTCATGATCGAATCGATACCGGCGGCGATCGCGGCCTTGAAGGGCGGTGCGTCCAGCCGCTCCCACTGCTCGGCGGTGTGGTGGATGTACGGCAGCCCGACATGGCTGTCGGTGTCGGTGTCGCCGTGCCCGGGGAAGTGCTTGGCGCAGGAGGCGATACCGGCGCCCTGATAGCCCTTCACCTCGGCGGAGACCATACGGGCCACGGCCTGCGGATCGGCGCCGAAGGAACGGACGCCGATGACCGGGTTGGCCGGGTTGACATTGACATCGGCGTCCGGCGCGTAGTTCTGCCGGATGCCCATGGCGTACAGCTCCTCGCCGGCGATCCTGGCCGCCGTGCGGGCATCGTCGCGGGACCCGCCCGCGCCGAGCGCCATCGCCCCGGGGAAAAGCGTCGCGGGCGCGCCCACGCGGGCCACTATGCCGTGTTCCTGGTCGGTGGAGATCAGCAGCGGGACGGGGACGCGCTGGGCGGCGGCGGCCTTCTGGATGCCGTTGGAGAGGTCGGCGATCTGGTGCGGCTCACGGGTGTTGTGGGCCCAGCCGAAGTAGATGATGCCGCCGACGTGGTACTTGGCGATCAGCTCCGCGGCGTTGGCGACCCCGATCTCCTTCTGGTTCGCCGCGACATCGGCCGGGTCGGGGTCGGTGGCGGAGTGCCCGTAGACCCGCATCACAAAGAGCTGGCCGACCTTTTCCTCCGGAGTCATACGGGAGATGAGGCGGCGCAGCCGGGCCCGGGTGGCGGCGGAGGGGGCGGGGGTGACCGCAGGGGCGGAGGGCTGGGTTCCGATGGTGGAAGCTGCGGCGTGTGCGGGGGTGGCGCCCGTGGCACAGGCGGCGGCTGCGGCTGCGGCGGTGGTCAGGACGGTACGTCTGGAGTGCATCTGCGCTCCTTCCGGAGGGCTTCCTCGGCTCATTGAAGGAAACTTCCAAGGAGACACGGATAGCCGGAAAACTATTGTCGGTCAATGACTCGATCCGTGGTGGCGCTCAGGTATTGCGGGGCGGGCAGGGGTGTGTGATGGGGCGTCGGGGGGCGGTCGGGAGGCGATGGGGCTTCGGGGGAGGGCCAGGCCGAGGTGATCAGGTGCCCGCGGGGGCGTCCGGGGCGGGGCCCTTGAGGAGACGTTGGAGGTGGGCGCGACCGGGGGCCAGGAGGGCGGGGAGCTCGGCCGCCTCGGGGTACCAGCGCTTCTCGTACTCCCAGCAGAGCCAGCCGCCCGAGCCCTGGTCGTAGATGCCCTCGGGCGTCGGCACCGGGCCGTGGGCGTCGCGGGGTTCCTGGCCGAGCGTGGCCAGGACGGCCGCCAGCGGCAGGGCGCCGGCGCCGAGCGGCAGGGGCGTGCTGTCCTCGGCCGAGGCGACGTCCTTGACCTGGACGTAGCCCAGATGCGGGGCGAGCGCGGCATGGGTGTCGACGGGCTCCTCGCCGCCGAGCCAGCTGTGCAGCACGTCCCAGAGCGCACCGATCCGGCGATGGCCCACGGGACCCAGGATGCGGGCGGCGGCCGCGCCCGTACGGTGCGAGTCATGGGTCTCCAGCAGCACGCGGACGCCCCGGTCGGCCGCGAGCGGCGCCACCGCGGCGAGCCGGCGGGCGGCATCCGCGTCCGCCTCGGCCGCCGGCCGGTCACCGCCGCCGGGGAACACCCGCACATACGGCGCCCCCAGATCGGCGGCGAGGAGCACCAGCTCGCGCAGCTCCTGTGCCAGCTCCCCCTCACCCGCCACGTCCCGGGCGGCGGCGACCCGGGCGTACCCGGCGACGGCCAGGATCTCGACCCCGGCGTCCGCGAACCGGCCGCGCACGGCGGCCCGTTCCCGCGCCCCGATCAGCGGATGCACCGGCTCCTCCGGATGGGCCCGCAACTCCACCCCCTGATACCCGGTCTCGACAGCCAGCCGCAGCACGTCGGCCACCGGCATCCCCGGCACCCCGAGGGTGGAGAAGGCGAACCGCATCGCGGGGGTGGTGTCATCCATGCTGCCGCCAGTGGTGCCCGTGCCGCTGCCGCCCATGCCGCGCTCCTCCGTCTCGCTCACGTACGTGCTGCTGACGTCCGTCTCGCTCACGTACGTGCTGCTGAGGTCCGTCTCGCTGACGTCCGTACCACTGACGCACACGCTGCTCACGTTCGTGCCGCTGACGCACGTGTTGCCTACGTCCTTGGCACGTATGCCCCTTCAGCCTGCGTCAACGCCGTCACCCGGGCCATCACAGGGCCAGCCGCCAGTCCTGGCCGACCAGGTCCTGCCCGAAGCTGTGGTGCGCCGACTCGGCGACCGTCGTCCTGGGGGGATTGTCAGTGGTCGCCGGTAGATTGCTGGTACTGGCCGCGGTGATGGGCGGAGGTGGGTGATGCAGCAACAGCAGTTCGGCAAAAGGCCGTTGCGGTCTCTGGCTGTGCCGTATGTGGCGTTGGGTCCGTCGGGGGTGGCGATCCGCGACCGGCTCAAGCGCCTGACCGCGCGGGATGAGGAGGTTCTTCGTGCGGTCGGTGAGTTTCAGGGCGCTCTGGCTTCGCGTGATCTCAAGGCTCGCTGCAGGGATGGGCACGGTCACTGCGCTGATTCGTGGGCGGGCCGCAAGCGGGAGCTGACGGCGGTGTCGTCGTCGCGGATCGCCGGGACGATCACCAAGGCCACGCATGATCAGTGGGCGCTCGCCCGCAGATGCCAGGCCGCCCACATCCAGAGCCTGGAAGCCGGAATCAACACGCTCCGGCGCCGCCTGTCCCTCCCGCTCGGCCAGAAGGGCACGAAGCGGGCTGCGGGCGGGTACCGGTCGCGGGGGGAGTGGTTTGGTAAGTCCCGCCGTCTGGCGATGCTGGAGGCCCGGCATGCCGGTGTTGCCGAGGACTGGCGGGCGGGCCGGGTACGGGTGGTGCGCGGCGGCCGCCGGCTGCTGAACACCCGCCATCATCTCGAAGTGGCACAGCTCACCGAAGCCCAGTGGCGTCGGCGGTGGGAGGCCGAGCGCTGGTTCCTGGCCGCTGACGGCGAGTCGGGAAAGCGTTTTGGCAACGAAACGATCCGTGTCACCCCCGACGGCGAAGTCTCCATCAAGCTGCCCGCACCGCTGGCCCACCTGGCGAACGCCCGCCACGGCCGGTACATCCTCGCCTCCGCAGTGGGCTTCAGGCACCGCGGCGAGGAATGGCGGGACCGCATTGCGAGCAATCGGGCGGTGGCCTACCGCATCCACCTGGACGTGGCCCGCGGTCGCTGGTACCTCACCGCCTCCTGGCAACGCCCCGTCATCAAGACGCTCCCTTTGGCCACCGCCCGCGCCCGGGGCATGGTCGGTGTGGACACCAACGCCGATCACTTCGCCGCCTACCGGCTCGATGCGCACGGTAACCCCGTCGGTGACCCGCGCCGCTTCTTCTACGACCTGTCGGGGACCGCCGGGCACCGTGACGCGCAGATCCGGCACGCCCTCACCCGTCTGCTGCACTGGACGAAGCGGACCGGCGCGACTGCGATCGGGATCGAGGACCTGGACTTCGCCGCGGAGAAGACCCGCGAGAAACACGGCCGCCGCAAGAAGTTCCGGCAGCTGGTCTCCGGCATGCCCACCGGCAAGCTCAAGGCTCGCATCATTTCGATGGCCGCCGAACTCGGCCTGAGCATTGTCGCGGTCGATCCGGCGTACACCTCCATGTGGGGCGATGAGCACTGGCGCAAACCCCTCACCAGCACGAAACGTCAAATGACTCGCCATGACGCCGCCTCGGTGGCGATTGGCAGGCGCGCCCTCGGGCACCCGATCCGGCGACGGGCGGCACCGCCCCACGACGACCAGAGTGATCGTCGTGGGCATCGGACCGTCCAGGCCACCTCGGATGGTCGAGGGCGTGAGGAAACCCGCCCCCGTATCCCCGGACCACGCACACGATGCGTGTCGCCGGACCGCGGCGCGAAAGCGGGCGACCAGTGTGCCCAACACCGTTCGGAGCACACGGCTGAGCAGCAGCCCTGGCAACAGGACTCACTCCCACTCAGTCTCTAGGAACGGTGCGCTCAAGAACAGCGATCACGATTCCCATCCCGAAANTCTCTAGGAACGGTGCGCTCAAGAACAGCGATCACGATTCCCATCCCGAAAGGGGCCGACCGTGACACGCACGACCGTACGCATCGCCATGAACGGCGTGACCGGACGCATGGGCCATCGCCAGCACCTGGTCCGCTCCCTCCTCGCCCTGCGCGCACAGGGCGGCCTCGAACTGGCCGACGGGACGGTGATCTGGCCGGAGCCGGTGCTCGTCGGCCGCTCCCCGCACAAGCTGCGGGCACTGGCCGAACGGCACGGCCTGGAGCACTGGAGCTGCGACCTGGACGCCGTACTGGCCGACGACAGCATCGACATCTACTTCGACGCACAGGTCACCGCCGCCCGCGCGGAGGCCGTGAAGAAAGCGATCGCCGCCGGAAAGCACCTCTACGTCGAAAAGCCCACCGCAGGCGACCTCGCGGGCGCGCTGGAGCTGGCCCGGCTGGCCCGGGACGCCGGCGTCAAACACGGCGTGGTCCAGGACAAGCTCTTCCTGCCCGGCCTCCGCAAGCTCCGCCGCCTCGTCGAGGGCGGCTTCTTCGGCCGCATCCTGTCCGTACGGGGCGAGTTCGGCTACTGGGTCTTCGAGGGCGACTGGCAGCAGGCGCAGCGCCCCTCCTGGAACTACCGCGCCGAGGACGGCGGCGGCATCGCGGCCGATATGTTCCCGCACTGGGAGTACGTCCTGCACGAGCTGTTCGGGCCGGTCAGGACCGTCCAGGCGCATATCACCACGCATGTCCCGCGCCGCTGGGACGAGTCGGGCACGCCGTACGACGCCACCGCCGACGACGCCGCGTACGGCATCTTCGAGCTGGCCGGCGGCATCGTCGCGCAGATCAACTCCTCCTGGGCGGTCCGGGTGCACCGCGACGAACTGGTGGAGTTCCAGGTGGACGGCACCGAGGGCTCGGCGGTCGCCGGGCTGCGCCACTGCCGGGTCCAGCACCGTTCCAGCACCCCCAAACCGGTCTGGAACCCGGATATTCCGGCCGCCGAACCGTTCCGCGACCAGTGGCAGGAGGTTCCCGACAACGCCGACTTCGACAACGGCTTCAAGGCCCAGTGGGAGCTGTTTCTGCGGCATGTCGTACGCGACGAGCCCTGGCGCTGGGACCTGACGGCCGGCGCCCGGGGCGTCCAACTGGCCGAACTGGGGCTGCGGTCGTCGGCGCAGGGCCGCCGCCTGGACGTACCGGAGCTGACGCTGTGAACGCGCCGCCGACCTGGTCCGATGCCGCCACCGGGTCCGCCAGTCGGCTCGCAGGGGCGGCCTCCCGGCCCCCGTTGCGCTCCCGTACGGTCTTCGCCGCCGCCCATGTGGTCGTCGATCCGCTCGCCGACACCACCCCGGACGGCCCGGCCGCACTCGACTGGGACGCCACCCTCGCCTTCCGCCACCACCTGTGGGCGCAGGGCCTGGGCGTGGCCGAGGCGATGGACACCGCGCAGCGCGGGATGGGCCTGGACTGGGGCGGCGCCGCCGAGCTGATCCGGCGCTCGGCGGCCGAGGCCAAGGCGGTCGGCGGCCTGCTCGCCTGCGGAGCCGGCACCGATCAACTCCCGCCTCATGGCGCCTCCTTGACGGACGTCCGAAAGGCGTACGAGGAGCAACTCGCACTTGTCGAGGACGCCGGTGCCCGGCCGGTCCTGATGGCGTCCCGTCAGCTCGCCGCGGCCGCCACCGGACCGGCCGACTACCTGGAGCTGTACGGCCATCTGCTGCGCCAGACCGCCCGGCCGGTGATCCTGCACTGGCTCGGCCCGATGTTCGATCCGGCGCTCGACGGCTACTGGGGCAGCGCCGAACTCGATGCCGCCACCGAGACGTTTCTGCAGATCGTCGCCGCACACCCCGGCAAGGTGGACGGCGTCAAGGTCTCCCTGCTGGACGCCGACCGGGAGGTACGGCTGCGCCGTAGGCTGCCGGAGACCGTGCGCTGCTACACCGGCGACGACTTCCACTACCCGGAGCTGATCGCCGGCGACGACCACGGCTTCAGCCATGCGCTGCTGGGCATCTTCGACCCGCTCGCCCCACTGGCCGCCGAGGCCGTTCGCCTCCTGGACACGGGGGACACCGCGGGGTTCCGGGCCGTCCTGGACCCGACGGTCGCGCTCTCCCGGCACCTCTTCCAGGAGCCCACCCGCTACTACAAGACCGGCGTCGTCCTGCTGGCCTGGCTGGCGGGGCACCAGTCGCACTTCACCATGGCCGGCGGCCTGCAGTCGGCCCGCTCACTGCCGCATCTGCGGCGCGCCTACCAACTGGCCGACGGGCTCGGCCTGTTCCCGGACCCGGAGCTGGCCGCCGACCGGATGCGGAAGCTGCTCGCCGTATATGGGGTGGGGGAGACGGCGGCGGAGAAGAGGGGGGAGGGGGAATGAGCGGCGACACCGGGCCGATGAAGCGCCGGACCACGGCCGAGTCCGCCGAGTCCGCCGAGTCCGCCGATTCCGCCGACTCCGTCGACGCTGCCGACCCCGCCGACTCTCTCCTTGCCCGTCTGAGCCTCAATCAGCGGACCGTCAAACAGTGGTCGCTGCCCGATCTGGCCGACGGGTGTGCGCGGGCGGGCGTACGGGGCGTGGGACTGTGGCGTGCGCCGGTGCAGGAGTACGGGGTGGCCGCGGCCGCCCGGCTCGTACGGGACGCCGGGCTGCGGGTCACCAGCCTGTGCCGGGGCGGTTTCTTCACCGCCCTGGACCCGGCCGAGCGGGCCGCGGCGCTGGACGACAACCGGGCGGCCATCGAGGAGGCGGCCGCCCTCGGGACCGACACCCTGGTCCTGGTCTCCGGCGGACTGCCCACCGGCAGCCGGGATCTGCCCGGTGCCCGGGAGCGGATCGCGGACGCGCTGGGCGAGTTGGGACCGTACGCCGCGGAGCGGGGCGTACGGCTGGCGATCGAACCGCTGCACCCGATGTTCGCGGCCGACCGGTGCGTGGTCTCGACGCTTGCGCAGGCGCTGGATCTCGCCGAGCGGTTCCCCGTCGAGCAGGTGGGGGTGGTCGTCGACACCTACCACCTGTGGTGGGACGACACGGTCGGCGCCCAGATCGAGCGCGCAGGGGAGGGGGTCGACCGCGCCGGGGAAGGGTCCGGGGGCGTCGGGAAGGAGCCCGGCGGCGGGGCCCGTTCGCGGATTGCGGCCTTCCAGCTCGCCGACTGGATCACCCCGCTGCCCGAGGGCGTCCTTCTGGGGCGTGGGCAGCTCGGTGACGGTTCGGTGGATCTGCGGTGGTTCCGGGAGCGGGTCGAGGCGGCCGGCTACCGGGGGCCGATCGAGGTGGAGATCTTCAACCCGGCGCTGTGGGCGCGGGAGGGTGCGGAGGTGCTCGCCGAGATCGTGGACCGCTTCCGGGCGCATGTGGGATGACGAGGGGAATTCGTACAGCAGTGGTACATCGGGTGACGGAGAAATAACTCAGCGAAGGCGCGCAACCGTTGGCCGCCTACAAAGGTCATAGCTGACGCTGGTCCCGATATGGGGAGGGATCCGGGGGGATCCGGGGCCGGCATGGAGGGGGAATCGAGGGGCCCGACCATCGGACGGGCCCCTCGATGGTGTTCGGCCGGGGCTCCGGCTCACCGTCCCGGGAGTCGTGCTCCGCCTGGGGTTCCGGTTCCTGTCCCCGAAGTCGTGCTCCGCGTGCGGTTCCGGCTCACCGTCCCCGGAGTCGTGCTCCGCCTGGGGTTCCGGTTCCTGTCCCCGAAGCCGTGCTTGGCGTGGGACCTGGCTCCCTGCCCCTGAAACCGTGCTTGGCGTGGGGTCTGGCTCCCTGCCCCTGAAACCGTGCTTGGCGTGGGGTCTGGCTC
>NZ_QUAC01000162.1 GCF_003389455.1 Streptomyces inhibens
GGCCCACCACCCCCGAGCCCCCCGCGCACCACCCCGCCCACCAGCCCCGTTACCCCACCGACCAACACCCCGTCAGCTCCCAGTGAGATCACCGACAGTGCGCCCGACTACCGCAACACCCAGCACATTTGGCAGGCTGACCTCGCAACCGGGGTGGATTGCAGGGAGGGAAAGCACCACCATGAGCACCACTGCACGCCACCACAGCTCCGCCACCGGCGATCCACGCATCGGCTGGAGCGGCACCGCCGACGACGAACGCGCGCCCGTTCTGCACCACCGGCGCGACGGCATCCTCCCCACCATCGGCGCCGCCTTGTCCGTACGCGGACAAACCCTCACCTGCACCGCAAGCAAGGCGGAACAGCCCCCCGCCCTGCACCCCCTCGTCCAGGACTTCCTCGACACCCTCGCCACCGGACAACGCGAACGCTTCACCGGCCGCTGCCCCGAAGCCGTCCTGCTCTCCCGCCACCTCACCGCCGTCGAAAACAACCGCGGCAAACGCGCCTCCCGCAAACCCCTCACCAACGGCGAAGCCCGCCGCTCCCTGAAACACTCCAAAATCACCGCCCGCCACATCCGCGAGGACGGCGACCCCCAGCACGGCAGCTACGCCCCGCCCTGCCGCTCCTGCGACGCACTCCTCGCCCACTTCGGCGTCATGCCCATCGGCGCGACGCCCACAGGAAGCTGACCGCCACCATGCCGCCCACCACCCCCGGCCCCCGCACCCCCATCCACGACCGCACCGACTCCACCCGCTTCCCCGCCGCCGTCGACATCGCCCTCCACGAAGCAGGATGGCAACCCGGCCGCTGGGACATAAAGCAGGCCGAACACTGGGCCGACACCCTCCGCGCCCACACCTCCCCCGCAGGCCACCGCCACACCGTCTTCCCCGCCGCCGTCGAAGCCTGGGCCGAATTCGGCGGCCTGCGCATCGCCGGCCCCGGCCCCGGCCGCCACCTCGCCCCCGCCCCCTTCGTCATCGACCCCCTGCACGGCCTCCACCTCGCCCGCACCCTCGGCGACCTCGGCCGCGCCCTGGAAACCGACGTCGCCCCCCTCGGCCGCGAAGAACTCACCGCCCCCGACGGCACCACCTGCGCCCAGGCCACCCTCGCCATCGACACCGAAGGCCGCATCTACAGCCTCGACCACACAGGCGACTGGTACCTCGGCCCCACCATCGACACCGCCCTGAACACCCTCGTCCTCGGCACCCGGCCCACCCGCCTGGGCCTCACACCCCAGGGCTGACCACTCGGCGGTACGGCGACGTCACCCGGCGACATGCGACGCCGGCACCACGGCCGACACCCGAAAACCACCCGCCTCCGTAGGGCCGGAAACAAACACACCCCCCAGCGCCGTCACCCGCTCCCGCATCCCCACCAGACCGTTCCCACCGCTCGGCAGCCCCGCATCCGCCGCACCGCCCTCACACGGCCCGTTCTCCACCTGCACCGCCACCTCGCCGTCCCGATGCGCCAGCCGCACCCGCGCCCGCGCACCCGGCGCATGCTTGTGCACATTCGTCAGCGCTTCCTGAACCACCCGGTACACCGTCCGCTCCACCCGCGCCGCATACCGGCGCCCCACGACACCGACACCCTCCACCGACAACTCGACGACCATCCCCGCCGCCCGGGACTGCCCCACCAGATCCCCCAGCTCCGCCAGACACGGCCCCTCGGCATCCGACTCCCCCGCACCGGCCGCCGACACCGACGACGCCGACGACGACACCCCGGCACCGGCACCCTCATCGGACGGCGACCGCACAGAAGCCCGCTCCGCCGACGCCGACACCTGCGCCTTCGCCCCCACCTGCGAAGCCACCGCCGCCAACCGCTCCGGCGCATCCGACCCCGCACCACCACGCACCGCCGAACCCTCGGCCGTACGCAGCACCCCCAACATCTCGCGCAACTCCGTCAGCGCCTGACGCCCCATGTCCCCGACCAGACCCGCGTTCTTCGACGCCTTCTCCGGATCCTTCAACGCCACCGCCTGCAACGCCGCGGCATGCACCACCATCAGACTCACCCGGTGCGCCACCACATCGTGCATCTCCCGGGCAATCCGCGTCCGCTCCTCGTTACGGGCCCACTCCGCCCGCTCCTCGGCCCGGTCCGCCAGCAACGACAGCTCACGCTCCAGACCGTCCGCCCGCTCCCGCAAGCTCTCCACCAGCCGCCGCCGCGCCCCGATGTACAAACCCCACAGCACCGGCGGCGCCGTCAGCACCAGCCCCAGCGCAAGCGACATCGTCGGCACGAACCACATCGGCGGATTGAAGTCCTCCTGCGCCGCCACGTCCTGCCGCATGCTGAGGAACGTCGTCACCAACGTCCCCACCACGGTCATCGACGCCAACAGCGCCGTGATCCGACGCGGCACATCCGACGCGGCAAGCGTGTACAGCCCCACCACACTCAGCAGCCCGCCCATCTCCGCGGGCATCACCGCTATCGAGACCAGCACAACCACCACGGGCCACCGCCGGCGCACCAACAGCACCGGCCCCACCAACAGGCCGAGCAGCATCCCGAGCAGCTCGGGCAGCTGCGCATCCTGCGCGAACAGCACACCCTCGAACGCGCACTCCGCCGCCGAAGCCGCCGCCAGAAACACATCCAGCACGGCACTGCGCCGCCGGGCCCACCACCACGGCCCACTCACCGGCGCACCCCGCGCGCCCACACCTTCACTTGCCCCCGTCGCGGTCATACCGTCCAGCCTACGGGCGGCCCGCCCCCGTTCCCCCGGCGAGTTCCCGGGCACAGGTCAGGCCCATTACGAGCCCTTACCGCCGGTTATCCCTCGAACTGTTGAATCGACCACATTTTCCCCCTTTCCGCACACACGTACCCGACACCCTGTTCCCATGACGCACACCCGCCGGAACCACCCCGACTACGAATCGTTACGCCCCCAAGCCGTCACCCTGCGCCATGCCGGCCTCAGCCGCCGCCAGATCCGCGACCGCCTCCATGTCCACAACAACGACATCCTCAACCGCCTCCTGGAAGGCGTACCGGCCCCGGACTGGACCCGCCGGCCGAACGCCAAGGACGACCTACGGGCGAAGGCACGCGAGCTGCGCCTGCAGGGCATGACCTACGACGAGATCCAGGTCGAACTGGGCTGCTCGAAGAGCTCGATCTCGCTGTGGGTACGCGATCTGCCGAAGCCGGCCCCCCGCACACGCGAGGAGGCGTCCGCCATCGCCCGACGCGGCTGGGAGGCGACGCTCAAGCGACGGGAGGAGGAGCGCCAGGAGACGAAGCGCATCGCGACCGCCGAAATCGGCGAGCTCACCGACCGGGAACTGCTCCTGGTCGGCGTCGGGCTGTACTGGTCGGAGGGCAGCAAGAGCAAGCCGTACCGGCTCAGCGAACGCGCAGTCTTCATCAACAGCGACCCCGACATGATCCGGATCTATCTCAGATGGCTCCGCCTGCTGGGCGTGAAGCCAGAGCGACTGCGCTTCCACGTGCACATCCACGAGTCCGCTGACGTAGGCGCCGCCGAGCGATTCTGGGCGGATCTGGTCGGCATCGACCGTTCGGACCTGGGCAAGACCACGCTCAAGAAGCACAACCCCAAGACTGCGCGCAAGAACGTCGGCGAAAGTTACCGAGGGTGCCTCTCGATCAGAGTCACGCAAAGCGCGGACCTATACCGTCGCATCGAAGGCTGGTGGTACGGCATAGTGTTGGGAGCCGAGCGGCCAGACTGATGGGATGTCCGCTTTAGGTGGCTTTACCGTCCCCCGTGGTGTAATGGGCAACACTGTCGGTTTTGGTCCGACCATTAGAGGTTCGAGTCCTCTCGGGGGAGCAAGCAAAGTTCGGGTCCTGACCGCACGGTCAGGACCCGCGCGCGTTTCGGGTGCAATACGCACCGGTATCCTTCGGATGACCACCACCCGAAGTAGCCAAGAAGCCGAAGGGCATCCCCGTGAGCGCCAACCGCCCGGCAGCCGTCGTCGTTCTCGCAGCGGGTGAGGGAACCCGCATGAAGTCGGCGACCCCAAAGGTCCTGCACGCCATCTGCGGCCGCTCCCTCGTCGGACATGTCGTCGCCGCCTCCCGTGAGCTGGACCCCGAGAATCTCATCGTGGTCGTCGGCCATGCCCGTGAGCAGGTGCAGGCCCATCTTTCCGAGGTCGACCCGGCCGTGCGCACCGTGGTGCAGCACGAGCAGAAGGGCACCGGCCACGCCGTCCGTACGGCTCTGGACGAGCTGACCAACAGCGGTGTCGCCCTCGACGGCACCGTGATCGTGGTCTGTGGTGACACCCCGCTGCTGACCGGCGAGACCCTTGAGCAGCTCAGTGCCACGCACGCGGCGGACGGTAACGCCGTGACCGTTCTTTCGGCGGAGGTCCCGGACTCCACCGGCTACGGTCGCATCGTGCGGGAGGCGGGCACCGGTGCGGTGACCGCGATCGTCGAGCACAAGGACGCCAGCGACTCCCAGCGTGCGATCCGGGAGATCAACTCGGGGGTCTTCGCCTTCGACGCGCGGCTGCTCGTGGACGCGCTGGGCAAGGTGCGTACGGACAACAGTCAGGGTGAGGAGTACCTCACCGATGTGCTGGGGATCGTGCGGGAGGCCGGGCATCGGGTCGGTGCCGCGGTGGCTGCCGATCACCGGGAGATCCTCGGGATCAACAACCGGGTGCAGCTGGCGGAGGCGCGACGGCTGCTGAACGAGCGGTTGCTGGAGCGGGCGATGCTGGCCGGTGTGACGATCGTGGATCCGGCGTCGACGTGGCTGGATGTGTCGGTGTCGTTCGAGCAGGACGCGACGGTGCATCCGGGTACGCAGCTTCTTGGTTCGACGCATATCGGCACGGGTGCCGAGGTGGGTCCGCATTCGCGGCTGGCGGATACGTCGGTGGGTGCGGGTGCGGTGGCGTCGTTCACGGTGGCCGAGGGTGCGCGTATTGGTGAGGGCGCGAGTGTCGGTCCTTACGCGTATCTGCGTCCGGGGACGGATCTTGGTCCTCGTGCGAAGGCCGGTACGTATGTGGAGATGAAGAACGCGTCGATCGGTGAGGGCACGAAGGTGCCGCATCTTTCTTACGTGGGGGATGCGACGATTGGTGAGTTCACCAATATCGGCGCGGCGAGTGTCTTTGTGAACTACGACGGTGAGGCGAAGCACCACACCACGGTCGGTTCGCATTGCAAGACGGGGTCGGACAACATGTTTGTGGCTCCTGTCACGGTCGGGGATGGCGCTTATACGGCTGCCGGCTCGGTCATCACCAAGGATGTGCCCCCGGGTTCGCTGGCGGTCGCGCGTGGCCAGCAGCGGAATATCGAGGGTTGGGTCGCGCGTAAGCGGCCTGGAAGTGCCGCCGCGCAGGCCGCTGCGGCTGCTCGCCAGGAGTCCGAGGGCGAGCGGTGATCGTGCAAGGGGTGCGCCGTGCGGGGCGTACCGTGATAAGCGCAGGCAAACTGTGATTCGAGGAGATTTGCTGTGACCGGGATCAAGACGACCGGCGAGAAGAAGCTGATGCTCTTCTCCGGCCGCGCCCACCCCGAGCTGGCGGAGGAGGTCGCGGATCAGCTGGGTGTGGGCCTGGTCCCGACGAAGGCTTTTGACTTCGCCAACGGTGAGATCTATGTGCGCTATCAGGAGTCGGCGCGTGGTGCGGACTGCTTTTTGATTCAGAGCCACACGGCTCCGATCAATAAGTGGATCATGGAGCAGCTCATCATGATTGATGCTCTCAAGCGGGCTTCGGCCCGGAGCATCACTGTGGTGATCCCTTCCTACGGCTATGCCCGTCAGGACAAGAAGCACCGTGGCCGGGAGCCGATTTCGGCCCGGCTGATCGCCGATCTGCTCAAGACGGCGGGTGCGGACCGTATTGTCACGGTGGATCTGCACACGGACCAGATTCAGGGCTTCTTCGACGGCCCGGTGGACCACCTCTTTGCGCTGCCGATCCTGGCGGACTATGTGGGTGCGAAGGTGGACCGCGACAAGCTGACCGTGGTCTCACCGGATGCGGGCCGGGTGCGTGTGGCGGACCGTTGGTGTGACCGTCTGGATGCTCCTCTTGCGATTGTGCACAAGCGGCGCGACAAGGACGTGGCGAATCAGGTCACCGTCCATGAGGTCGTCGGCGATGTGCAGGACCGGGTGTGTGTCCTGGTCGACGACATGATCGACACCGGTGGCACGATCTGTGCGGCGGCGGATGCGCTGTTCGCCAATGGTGCGGCGGATGTCATCGTGACGGCCACGCACGGCATTCTGTCGGGTCCGGCGGCGGATCGTCTGAAGAACTCCAAGGTGAGTGAGTTCGTCTTTACGAATACGCTGCCGACGCCGGGCGAGCTGGAGCTGGACAAGATCACGGTGCTGTCGATGGCGCCGACGATTGCGCGGGCGATCCGTGAGGTGTTCGAGGACGGTTCGGTGACGAGCCTCTTCGAGGAGCAGTGAGCCTGATCTCGTAATCGGAGATCGACTTTGGGGCGGCCTCCCGGCCGGGTAGACTCGTGGAGTTGCTCGGCGAGGGAGGCCGTCCTCTTTGTGAGGTACGGCGGTCCGTTATCGACGCGCTCTTCGTAGCAGGTCTGTCGTGGGCCGGGTAACGCCCACCAGATGTTTCTGAGATACGAGGAGTGCAGTCATGGCTGAGGTCAAGCTTGCCGCTGAGGTTCGTACCAACTTCGGTAAGGGCGCTGCCCGCCAGACCCGCCGCGAGAAGAAGGTTCCGGGCGTCATCTACGGTCACGGTGCCGAGCCGCAGCACGTCGCGATCGACAGCCACGCGCTGATGATGGCTCTGAAGACCCCGAACGTGCTGCTCCGGCTGGACGTTGACGGCAAGAGCGCGCTGGTCATCCCGAAGGCCGTGCAGCGTGAGGCGATCCGTGGCTTCCTGGTCCACGTGGACTTCCTGGCCGTGAAGAAGGGCGAGAAGGTCACCGTCGAGCTGCCGATCCAGACCGAGGGCGAGCTGGCCCCGGGCGGCAACCTGCTGGAGCACATCCTCAACACCCTGCCGGTCGAGGCCGAGGCCACCCACATCCCGGAGTCGGTGACCGTCTCCATCGCGGGTCTGGACGCCGGTTCTTCGGTGCTGGCCAAGGACATCACGCTGCCGGCGGGTTCGTCGCTGGCCGTTGACGCGGACGCTGTGGTGCTGCAGGTCGTCGCGGCGCAGGCGGAGGCTCCGGCCGAGGAGGCCGCCGAGGCGGGCGAAGAGGCCCAGGCCTGAGTCGCTTTTGCCGGGACGGTTCTTGGCGTTTTCGCTGAGACGGCTCTTGGCGCTTTGTCCAACCGCTGCCGCGCGCCTTTGGGTGCGGGGTGGCGGTTGGGCTGTTTCATGGGCAAATTGTGGTCGGGGCCGGTGGGTGTTGCCGGCGGATGTGGGAGTGGCTGAGATGGCGGACGCTGATCCGTGGCTGGTTGTGGGGTTGGGTAATCCGGGTCCGGAGTATGCGGGCAATCGCCACAATGTGGGGTTCATGGTGGCTGATCTGCTGGCGGAGCGGATGGGTGGCCGTTTCAAGGCGCACAAGGCGCGGGCGCAGGTGGTGGAGGGGCGGATCGGTCCGCCGGGGCTGGGGAGTCGCCGGGTGGTGGTGGCGAAGCCGTTGTCGTTCATGAATCTGTCGGGTGGGCCGACGACGGCGTTGCGGGATTTCTACAAGGTGCCGGTGGCCAACATCATTGCGATTCATGATGAGTTGGACATTGATTTCGGTGCGTTGCGGTTGAAGTTGGGTGGTGGCGACAACGGTCACAACGGTTTGAAGTCGATCACGAAGTCGTTGGGTGCGGAGTATCACCGGGTGCGGTTCGGGATCGGGCGTCCGCCGGGTCGTATGCAGGTGGCGGATTTTGTGCTGAAGGATTTTTCTTCGGCGGAGCGCCGGGAGCTGGATTATTTCGTGGATCGTGCTGCGGATGCCGTGGAGACGTTGATCGTGGATGGTTTGGAACGGGCGCAGAGTACGTACAACACGTGAATGGGACAGCGGGGGTCAGGCTCTGACGAACCGTTGTCCGAGGTTGACCGGGTGCTGGTGGATGGCCAAGGATCGCCGCCATGCCCAGAAGCAGTGCGCGCACCAGTTCGGTCAGACGCAGTCGTTCCCGGCGGGTCGGTGAGAGCGCCTATGGGGTGCTGCTTGTCGCCAGGACCGGGTTGATGGGTCTGCTGGCGTTGCTCCTGCTGGTCGCGGGGGTGTGGACGTCGTGGAACACGGCGCAGTACGCGATGCTCGTCAAGGCGCGGGAGCGCGGGATGATGACGGTGTCGGCGTGTGCGGCGGAGCGGTGCACGGGGCCGTATGTGCCGACGGAGGGGGAGGGCCGGCGGCGGGCGAAGGTGACCATTGCGCAGGCTGCGGCGCCGGACAAGGGTGCGCGGGTCGAGGTGACGATCAAGCCGGGTACGGCGCATGCGGTGCGGACGGGGCCGGCCGGGATCTTGCATGCGTGGGTGCCGTTTGCCGGGTCGTTGTTGCTGGCGGCGTTGGTGGTGGCCGGGGGGATGCGGTTGCGGCGTACGGCGTGGGTGATGGGGTTGTTGGGGGCGGTGTTGCTCGGGGCGGCGTTTGCCGCGTTGTAGGGCCTGTACGGCGGCGGCCCGCCTCCTCTTTGGTGAGGGGGCGGGCCGCTGTCGTGTGGCGGGGGTGGGTCAGCCGGTGTTGCGCAGTCCGGCGGCGACTCCGTTGACGGTGAGCAGCAGGGCGCGGGCCAGTACCCGATCCGGCTCCTCGCTCCGTTCGGCGGCGGTGCGCTGGCGGTGCAGCAGCGAGACCTGGAGGTAGGAGATCGGGTCGAGGTAGGCGTCGCGGATGTGGAAGGTCTGCTTGAGGACCGGGTTGGAGTCGAGGAGTTCGGTCTCTCCGGTGATGCGCAGGACCTCGGCGACGGTGAGCTCGTGCTCGGCCTTGATGACGTCGAAGACGTGCTTGAGGTGGTCGGGGACGAGGGTGTCGACGTAGTGCTGGGCGATCCGCAGGTCGGTCTTGGCCAGCGTCATTTCGACGTTGGACAGGAAGTTGCGGAAGAAGTGCCAGTGCTCGTGCATCTCGTCGAGGACGGTGTCGAGTCCGGCCTCGCGGGCGGCCTTCAGGCCCGTGCCGACGCCGAACCAGCCGGGGACGATCTGGCGGGACTGGGTCCAGCCGAAGACCCACGGGATGGCGCGCAGTCCGTCGAGGCCGGCGCCGGAGTCGGGGCGGCGGGAGGGGCGTGAGCCCAGGTGGAGCTCGGCGAGCTGGTCCACGGGGGTGGAGGCGAAGAAGTAGGCGGGCAGGTCGGGGTCTTCGACCAGGCGCCGGTAGGAGCCGTGGGCGGCTTCGGAGACGGTTTCCATGGCCGCGTCCCAGCGGGCGAGGGCTTCGTCGGACTGCCGGGGCGCGGTGTGCAGGGCGGACGCCTGGAGCGTGGCGGCGACGGTCAGCTCCAGGTTCTCCCGTGCCAGCGACGGCACCAGGTACTTGTCGGAGATGACTTCGCCCTGCTCGGTGACCTTGATCTCGCCTTCCAGCGTCCCGTAGGGCTGGGCGAGGATCGCGTCGTGGGAGGGGCCGCCGCCTCGGCCGACGGTGCCGCCGCGGCCGTGGAAGAGGCGCAGTCGTACGCCGTGCCGGTGGGCGACGTCGCGCAGCAGGCGCTGGGCGCGGTGGATCTCCCACTGGGAGGTGGTGATGCCGCCGAACTTGGAGGAGTCCGAGTAGCCGAGCATGACTTCCTGGACGTCGCCGCGCAGGGCGACCAGGCGCCGGTACGAGGGGTCGGCGAGCATTTCGTCCAGCAGCTGGTCGGCGATCTTGAGCTCGTCGGTGGTCTCCAGGAGCGGGACGATGCCGATCTTGGCCCAGCCGGCGTGCAGGTCGATCAGGCCGGCCTCGCGGGCGAGGACGGTGGCGGCGAGGACGTCGTCGGAGCCCTGGCACATCGAGATGATGTAGGACTCGATGACCTCGGGGCCGAAGGTCCGCTTGGCGTCGAGGATGGTGCGGAAGACGCCGAGGGTCTTGGCGCCGGCCTCGTCGAGCGGCGGCGGGGTGGGGGCGAGGGGGCGGCGGGAGCGCAGTTCCTTGGCGAGGAGCTTGCGGCGGTACTCGCGCGGCATGTCCACATAGCGCCAGGATTCTTCGCCGAGGCGGTCGAAGAGCTGGCCGAGCGCGTGGTGGTGGGCGTCGGCGTGCTCGCGGATGTCCATGGTGGCGAGCTGGAGGCCGAAGGCGGCGATCGTGCGGATCGTGCGTTCCAGCTGGCCGTGGGCGACCAGGCCGCCGCGGTGTTCGCGCAGCGAGCTCTGGATGAGGGCGAGGTCGTCGAGGAGTTCCGCGGTGCCGAGGTAGTCGCGGCCGGGGACGTGGGGGGTGTCGGCGGCGAGGCGGTCACGGGTGTTGACGAGCTTTTGCCGGATGCAGGTCGCCTTGAGGCGGTAGGGCTCTTCGCTGTTGAGCCGCTTGTAGCGCGGGCTGATCTCCGGGAGGAGTTCGAGGTCGCGGTTGAGCGAGGCGAGGAGCTCGTCGGTGGCTCCGCAGTTGCGGATGGAGTTGGACAGCGCGCCGCGCAGCTCGTCGATGTGCTCCAGGGCGTCGGTGATGCCGTGCTCGTGCTGGAGGATCAGGACGTCCCAGGTCACCTGGGGGGTGACGTTGGGGTTGCCGTCGCGGTCGCCGCCGATCCAGGTGCCGAAGGTGAGCGGGCGGGTGCCGGCGGGCAGCTCGGTGCCGGCGCGCTCCAGCTCGGCGGCGAGGTCTTCGAGGACGTCGCCGACCGCGCCGCGTCCCAGCTCATCGAGGTAGTAGATGGCGTTGCGGGCCTCGTCGGTCGGCTCGGGGCGGGCCACCCGCAGCTCGTCCGTCTGCCAGATGAGGTCGATGTTCTCGGCGAGGCGGAGGTCGACGCGGCGGCGCTCGGTGGTGTCCGTGCGGTCCAGCAGCTCGGCGACCTTGCGGAGCTTGGTGAGGACGGAGCGCCGGGCGGCCTCGGTGGGGTGTGCGGTGAAGACGGGGCGGACGCCGAGGTTGGCCGCGGTTTCGCGCAGGTGCTCGGGGTCGGCGTCCTTGAGCATGTCGGCGGTGCGGGCGAGGATGCCGCCCTCGGCGGCGCGTCGGGCGCGCAGCTCGCGGCCGCGGTGGACCTGCTCGGTGACGTTGGCGAGGTGGAAGTACGTGGAGAAGGCGCGGACCAGCTTGGCGGCGGTGGCCAGGTCGGTGTCGCCCAGGAGGCGGGCCGCGGCTTCGCCGTCGGAGCGGGTCAGGGCGCGTACCTGCTCGACGAGGTCGAGCAGCTCCTGTCCCTCCTGTCGCACGAGGGTTTCGCCGAGGAGGTCACCGAGGCGGCGGATGTCGGCACGCAGGGCGATGTTGTCGCTGGTGCCGGCTTCGGGGCGCTCGGTGGGTGCGGTCTCGGCAGCGGTGTTGTCGGCACTGCTCACAGGTGCGGCTCCTTGCAGTGATCTAGGAGGGGCGTCGCACCGCGGCTCGTGGAAGGGTGGCGGCGGGCGACGGGTTGGCACGTCTGATGCGGGCGGGGTGCGGACCGCGCTGTCCGACGTCCCCAGGATAGGTCTGCCCGGCGTCGGCGGATCACACCGTCCGCTGGGTGGGCATCCGCGGGGGCAGGTGGGGTGCGGGGGCCTGTCACGGCCTTGCCCGTGGCGGTGTCGCTGCCATACTTACGAGACCGTAGGTTACGGTCCCGTAGCCGTAGCCGTGCCCCCGAGCCCCCCGACGAGGGACACCATGACCGCTGGCCCTGAAGCCGTAGAAGATCCACCGATTCCTGCCGGTTCGTCCGTTGATGCGGCTGCCGGCGCCCTGCCGTCCGCGACGCTGGGCGGCGAGCAGCGCAGGTCGCTCGAACAGATCACACTCCTGCTCTTCATCACCGTCCCGTTCGTGGCGCTGGTGGCCGCGGTGCCGCTGGCCTGGGGCTGGGGGGTGAGCTGGCTGGATCTCGGGCTGATGACGGCGATGTACTACGTCGGCTGCCATGGCATCACGATCGGCTTCCACCGCTACTTCACGCATGGTTCGTTCAAGGCGAAGCGGCCGTTGCGGATCGCGTTGGCGATCATGGGGTCCCTGGCCGTCGAGGGGCCGCTGGTGCGCTGGGTGGCGGATCACCGCAAACACCACAAGTTCTCCGATGCCGAGGGTGACCCGCACTCGCCGTGGCGCTTCGGCGAGACGGTGCCCGCCCTGATGAAGGGCCTGTGGTGGGCGCATATCGGCTGGATGTTCGACGAGGAGCAGACCCCGCAGCACAAGTACGCACCGGACCTGATCAAGGACGATGCGATCCGTACGATCTCCCGCCAGTTCGTCGTGTGGACGGCGGTGTCGCTGCTCATCCCGCCGCTGGTCGGCGGCCTGGTCACCTGGTCCTGGCAGGGCGCGCTGACCGCGTTCTTCTGGGGCTCGCTCGTCCGGGTCGCGCTGCTGCATCACGTCACGTGGTCGATCAACTCCATCTGCCACGCGGTCGGCAAGCGCCCGTTCAAATCCCGTGACCGTTCCGGCAATGTCTGGTGGCTGGCGGTGCTGTCCTGCGGTGAGTCGTGGCACAACCTCCATCACGCGGACCCGACCAGCGCCCGGCACGGTGTGATGAAGGGGCAGCTGGACTCCAGCGCCCGGTTGATCCGCTGGTTCGAGCTGGCGGGCTGGGCGTATGACGTCCGGTGGCCGAACGCGGCCCGTATCGATGCCCGGCGCAACGAGACGGCCGGTGGGGGTACCTCCCCGCGGTAGCCGGGGGAGGCATGATTGACGGGTGGCGATCGACAACAGCAGCGCGAGCAACAGCAAAGGCAAGCCGTCCCCGGCTGCGGGGACGCGGCGGGCCCGCAGGGTCCGGATGACCGGGGCGGAGCGCCGGGAGCAGCTGCTGGACATCGGTCGCACGCTCTTTGCCGAGCGGGGCTTCGAGGGCACGTCGGTGGAGGAGATCGCGGCCAAGGCCGGGGTGTCCAAGCCGGTGGTCTATGAGCACTTCGGCGGCAAGGAGGGCCTGTACGCGGTGGTGGTGGACCGCGAGATGCGGCAGCTGCTGGACATGGTGACGGGCGCACTGACCGCCGGCCATCCCCGCGAACTCCTCGAACAGGCGGCGTTCGCGCTCCTCGACTACATCGAGACCTTCACCGACGGTTTCCGCATCCTGGTCCGCGACTCCCCCGTGGCCCAGTCGACCGGCACCTTCGCGTCGCTGATCAGCGATATCGCCACCCAGGTCGAGGACATTCTGGGCCTGGAGTTCAAGGCCCGTGGCTTTGACCCCAAGCTGGCGCCGCTCTATGCGCAGGCCCTGGTGGGCATGGTCGCCCTGACCGGCCAGTGGTGGCTGAACGTCCGCAAGCCCAAGAAGGCCGAGGTCGCCGCCCATCTGGTGAACCTGGCCTGGCACGGCCTGGACGGCCTGGAACCGAAGCCACGGCTGATAGGGCACCGCAAGAACTGAGGAATCGCGCTCCGGTTTCCGCCCCAGCCAATATCCGCCGCTTTTCACGCCCCTCCCCAGCGCGCATGATCCCGGACATTTCCGAGAAAATACCGGGCTCACGCATCGCGCTGCACTAGCACGCGATCGCCCTGTCGCACCGCCCCCGACCTGGGCGTTTTCAGCCATTGTTCGATTTTCTCTCTCCCCGGAGTCACGCTACGGTGCCCTGATGCGCCGACCGCGACTCGTTGCACCGACCGGAGCAACCGATTCCGCTACACCGCGCATGGCGTTTCCGCGTAGCGGGCTACGGACCGGAAAGCGCCGGGAAACGGAAAACGCTGAAGGGGGAGTTTCGGCATGGCGTCAGACTTCAAAATCGATGTCGAACGTGTGCAGGGGATGCTCAATAAGCTCTCGAATGCCGACGATCGCATGCGGGACGCGCAGCAACGTCTCAACAAGGTGGGCCCGAAGACTCTGGGTACCGAGGGACTCGACGACGCCTGTGACGAATTCCAGGGTCAGTGGGGCGACGGGATCAAGCGGATCGCGGATGCCGCAAAGGACATCCACGAGAAGCTGAAGATGACGCTGGATGCCTATAAGGCGGGCGAAGAAGAGAACGCCAAGATGCTGGGCAAGAAGTAACCGCCGGCCCGGCGAGACAAACGATAGACATCAGGGGGAGACGCATGTCCTGGCGCAGCATGTTCATCGACGATGATTCGGCGTGGCCCGGCGTCGGTTTCAATCCGGCCAAGGGGGATCTGCATGCCATCCAGGCCCTTGCCTCGGACGTGAAGTCCGTGGGCGACGAACTGGATGAGCTGGATCACCTGCTCAAGTCGGTCGGCAAGAGCGATGGCGCCTGGGAGGGCGAGGCGGCGCAGAACTTCGCGAAGAAGCTCGGCGAACTGCCCAAGTACCTCAAGCAGGGCAGTGAGTCCATGGGCGACTGCGCCAAGGCGCTGCGCGGCTGGCACACCCACTTGCAGGGGTTCCAGGACAAGGCCGGAAAGATCGAGGCGGAGGCCGCGTCGGCCCGTAAACAGGCCGAGTCCGACCTCGATCACTTCAATGATGTCTACCGCAAGTACCAGCCCTACTTCGGTCAGCCGATGGATCCGGCGCAGGCGAAGCAGATCGACGACGAGATGGACGCGGCCAGGGACAAGGCCGACAACTCCAAGGACAAACTCGAAGATCTCATCCGCGAGGCCGAGCGCATCCACGCCCAGTGGAAGGACCGGGCCGGCGAGGCCGAGCGCGCGATCTTGAAGGCCTCGGAGAACCACCCGCCGGACATCCACTGGTGGAACCGCGCGGTGGACGGCCTCAAGAGCGCCTGGCGCGGCTTCAAGGACTGGCTGGTGGAGAACGCAGATCTCCTGTCGACCATCTCTTCCGGCCTGGCGGCTGCCGCTCTCGCGTGCCAGATCATCCCCGGTGTCGGCACAGCGGTGGGCACCGTGCTCGGCGGAGCTTCAGCGGTCTTCGCGGCGGGTGCCATGGCGGGCCACTGGATGGGCAACGCGCGGGGCAACGGCACATCGGGGTGGAAGATCGGGCTCGATGCGCTCGGGATCGTCCCGGGCGTCGGCGGAGCGATCAAGGCGGCGAAGGGCGGCTGGGGCGCGGCCGCCGCGGCCGGAGCCAAGTTCGGCGGAAAGCTGGCCGGGGCGGGCAAGGCGCTCGGGGCGGGGAACATCATCAAGAACACCCCCTCGGGCATGGCCGAGGCCCTCTCCGACGGTCTGGGCCAGAAGGGGATCAACTGGGTCTCCAGCAAACTCCTCAAGACGGAACTCCCGGGCGCCCCCACGCAGTTGATCATCAAGACGGGCTCCACCCTCAACGGCGCCTATCACCAACTCGCCGATGGCGGCGACACAAAGACCCAGGCGCCGGGCCCGTCCGGTGCGAAGTTCCATCAGACGCTGGCCGCCTGAGGGCTGAAGGGAGCGAAGAATGCCGTATCCATCCGCCCCCGCCGAAGAGACGGTCACCGCCACGCCTCCGGCACCTCGGCGGACCCGGCTGAACATTGGCTGGGTCATGCCGCCGTTCGTACGGGAACTGCCCGTGGACGCACCTGACTACGAGACCGGTGCGGAGCAGTTGTACACGCTGGTCACCGATCTGATGGCGGGCCGGTCGGACGAAGAGCGGTTCCGCTTCGCGCTGGCGCTCGGGTCCCAAATGGACCTGATGCTGGAAGCCAACGTCATCTACGCCGGCCTCTGCCTCCTCGAAGTGGAGGGCCGTCCGAGCGGCTCCACCATCATCGTCAGCCAGATCGAGCACGAGAGCGACGACGACGAGGAACTCCTGCGCACCACGCAGCAGACGCTGGAGCGGACCCACCCCGACGACGCGTACCAGCGCGTGGAACTGCCGTGCGGACCCGCTCTCAGCCGCATCGGCGCATCGGGCTTCATCATCTCCGCGCAATGGTCGCCCACGGGTCAGGAGGTGGCGGTCCAGCAGTCACAGATCCAGGTGTACATACCGTTGCCCGGCACGGGCGAGATGCTGATCTTCGCGCTCGACTCCCCGTCCAGCGAGGACTGGGAGCTGCACTCCGAGCTCTTCGCCGAGATCCTGAAGACCATCGACTGGGGTACCGATCAGGAGGTCGAGGACTACCGGGCCATGCGGCAGAGCGCCCCGGCCACGGTCGAGCCGGCGGACGGAGTGAAGCAGGAGCTGTACTGGCACTCCAGCCGGTTGATGGATGCCGTCGCGCTGCACGGCAGCATGGGCGGCGGAGAGATCACCTCCCTCACGTGTGCCCCATGCTGGGCCAAGGGCCTGCGGTCCGCGTGCTCGGCACGGCACGGCTGGTACATCGGCGATGTGACGAGTGACGCTCTCATGGGCGCACTGCCGCGGGTGGTCGAGTCCTTCGCCTCGCAAGGATGGCGGACGGACGGGGAAAGCACCGGGGAAAGAGTCCGCGTATGGGCCGGGGACGAGGCGCCCGAGCGGTCGGTGGGGCATGCGTTCACCGCCTCCGTGGATACCGGAGCCGGCACGTTCACCGCTGAGGTGACCGCGCCGTGTATCCGCGCCTCCGCCACGACTGATTCCCTGTTCGGCTGAGAGGAGCTGAAAGCATTGCGGGCCGATCTGGAGCAGAAGGTCGCCGCGGTACTGCCCGCGGGCGAGGTTTACCTGGGCGGGTTCACCACGGCGCGCTCGCCGTTGTCCAGCGGTACGGACGGCTGCGATGTGCCGGACAGGCGGCGGCCCGTGGTGCTGGCCGACGGCCGGTCCAGCTCGGGAGATTTCCTGGGAAAGCTCGGGGAGTTCTTCTTCCGGGCCGCGACCTCCGATGTTCCGTCGCCCGGTCGGGCGGATACGACGCTCGATCCGGCCAAGAGGGCGAAGAGCCAGAAGAAGAAAAAGCCGTTCTTCGGCGGCTGGGACAGCATGGCCGGCCAGTGGCTGGCAGCCGCTCAGCCGCGGGCCAAGGTGGGCGTCATCATCGCGGTCGCGCTCACCGAAAGGAATTTCCAGTTCGTGTACGCCCAGCACAACCGCTGGAACGGGAAACTGGACGAGGCGATCGAACTGGGTGCGTCTTTCCGCCGGGAGATCCTTTCCTGGACCCGGCTCAAAGACGGCAGCTTCAACGAGGTCCAATTCGGTTTCTCGGACGGCTCGTGGGGGACGTTGCTGGGCCCCGATACGGAGGAACGCGCGCGATTCTTCCCGCACATGCTCGGCGAGGGTGACGCCATCCCGTAGCCGGCTCTGCCGTCCACGGGCCGCGGGCCTGCTCAGATCTGCGCCTCCAGGAACTCCAGCCGGTTGCCCGCCGGGTCGAGTGAGTAGAACCGCCGGTGTCCCGGCAGGTTGTCGTCCCAGGTGACGGGGGCGCCGGCGGCGGTGAGGCGGGCGGCGAGGGCGGCGATGCCGGTGACGCGGATGCCGGGGTGGGCCTTGGCCGACGGGCGGTGGTCCGGGTCGATGCCGAGGTGGAGGTGGGCCGCGCCGGCCTCGAACCAGCATCCCCCACTCACGGCTTCGCTTGAGCGGGAGGTACCCCCATCGCGGGCCGCGAGTGCCGGGGGCTTGGGGATCTCCGTCATGCCGAGGAGGTCCGCGTAGTAGGCCCGCAGGGCGTCTTCGGTGCCGGGGGGTGCGGCGAGCTGGATGTGGTCGAGGCCGGTGATCACGGTGCGTCACCTCGGGGTGTGGGGGTCAGATGGCCGGCTTCTGGGCGACGGCGAAGATGCGGCGGAACGGGAAGACCGTGCCGTGGCGGCTGGTGGGGTAGGCCTTGCGGAGCAGATCCCGGTATTCGGCGAGGAAGGCCTCGCGGGCGGCGGGGTCGTTCTCCAGTGCCGTCAGGACGGGGCGCAGGGCGGTGCCCTTGACCCAGTCGAGGACCGGGTCGTCGCCCTCCAGGAGCTGGACGTAGGTGGTTTCCCATACGTCGGCGGCGCAGCCGAGGTCGGTGAGGCGTTCCAGGTAGTCGGCGGGTTCGAGGATGTGGACGAAGCGGCGGCCGTGGGTATTCAGGCGCTCGCGCCATTGGGGGGCGTCGCACAGTTCGCCGAGGAGGGCGTGGCTGGGTGAGGTGAAGTTGCCGGGGACCTGGAAGGCGAGGGTGCCGCCGGGGGTGAGGGCGTCGATCCAGCGGGGGAAGGACTCGGGGTGGTTGGGGACCCATTGCAGCGCCGCATTGGAGACGATCAGGTCGTAGCGCTCGTCGGGCGCCCAGTCGGCGGCGTCGGCGGGGGCGAAGTCGAGGTGGCCGCCGCCCGGGGTGGGGCCGGCGTGGGTCTCGGCTTCCTTGAGCATCTCGGGGGAGTTGTCGTAGCCGGTGATGTGCGCGTCGGACCAGCGGGCGGCGAGGTGGGCGGTGACGTTTCCGGGACCGCAGCCGAGGTCGGCGATGCGGGCGGGGCGGCCCTGCAAGGGGGGTTCCGGTATCCGGGCCAGCAGGTCGTGGAAGGGACGGGTACGGTGCCCGGAGTGGCGGAGATATTGCTGCGGATCCCAGGTTGGTGCGTCGTGCATGTTCGAAACCCCTTTGCTGGTGCAGGGCTGACACAAGGCCGGCACGGTCTGATTCGGGCCGTCTCGGCTGGAAACCGAGCCCCCGCCGACGATGCCCCATAGTCCAGCGAAATATATCTCGACGTCAAGAGACTTCATGTCGACAGACCCTCTACACTGATCGTCATGGAGGACGAGGTCGACCGACTGGTCGCAGCATGGCGGCGTGAGCGCCCGGACCTCGACGTGGAACCACTTGAGGTCCTCAGCCGCGTCTCCAGGCTGGCCAGGCACCTCGACCGGGCCCGCCGCATCGCGTTTGCCGAGGTGGGCCTGGAGCCCTGGGAGTTCGACGTACTCACCGCGCTGCGCCGCGCCGGGGCGCCGTACCAACTCTCCCCCGGGGCACTGCTGACCCAGACCCTGGTCACCTCCGGCACGATGACCAACCGCATCGACCGGCTCGCCAAGAAGGACCTCGTCGAGCGGCTGCCCGACCCCAGTGACCGGCGTGGAGTGCTGGTCAGGCTGACCGCCGAGGGCCGTGACAAGGCCGATCAGTCGCTGGCCGGACTGCTGATACAGGAACGCGCCATTCTCGCCGAGCTCTCCCGCCAGCAGCGCGGCGAACTGGCCGGATTGCTGCGGCGGTTGACCGCTCCCTTCGACAACACCCCCGGGTAGACGTCCGGCGCCGTCCCCGGCCGGATGCGCGGCACCTTTCCGGGGTGGGTGAGAGGCGCACGCTCCCGGGCGAGCGTCGCGGGCGCTGTCGGCCGAGGTGGCGGACCGGCCCGCGCACACCTCCGGGCAAGGCCCCGCAACGGCGTGCGGCAGGGTGGTGCACGCCCTTTTTGAGGGCGCATGAACATGCCTCGCGCGCCCCCTGTTTCGGCACGCGCCCCTCCCGTACCACGTCCTCTTGCCCGCCGCTCCTCTCGTGGGCTTGGATCGCGCCATGAGCCAGCAGCGCGTACCGCATCCGGCGAACGGCCCGTACGGCAGGCGGTTCGAGGGCCGTACGGTCGTGGTGACCGGGGCCGCCGGCGGGATCGGGGCGGCCACCGCCGACCGGCTGGCCGCCGAGGGCGCCGGCGTACTGCTGCTGGACATCGACGACGCGCGCGGCGAACACACCGCGCGGCGCATCCGGGCGGCCGGCGGCCGGGCCTCGTACGAGCACTGCGATGTGGCCGGCGAGGACGACTGGCGGCGGGCCATCGAGGCGGCGCGGCAGCGCTACGGGCCGGTGGACGGGCTGGTCAGCAACGCCTATCTGCCGTATGTGGCGGCCGCCGACCGCACCCCGCTCGCGGACTGGGACCGGCAGCTGGCGGTCAATCTGACCGGCGCGTTCCTCGGCGTACGCACCGCCCTGGACGATCTGCGGGCGCGCTGCGGCGCGGTCGTGCTGACCTCCTCGGTGCATGCGCTGATCGGACTGCCGGGGCGGCCCGCATACGCCGCGTCCAAGGCCGGGCTGACCGCTCTGGGGCGCCAACTGGCCGTGGAGTACGGGCCCGAGGTGCGGGTCAACAGCGTGCTGCCGGGCCCCGTCCTGACGGCGGCCTGGGAGGACATCGGCGAGGAGGAACGGCAGGCCAGCGCCGCGGAGACGGCGGCCCGGCGGCTGGGACGGCCCGAGGAGATCGCCGCCGCCATCGCCTTTCTGCTCTCCCCCGAGGCGTCCTTCGTCACCGGTGCGAGCCTCGTCGTGGACGGCGGCTGGAGCGTGTACAAGAACTCTTCGTGAACCGGGCGGCGGGGCCGCGCGCCTCGTCCCGAGCTTCGATGCAGGGGGTCCGATGGGCATCCAATTCGGCGGCGACTACAACCCCGAGCAGTGGCCCGAGGAGGTGTGGGCCGAGGATCTGAAGCTGATGAAGGCGGCCCATGTCACCATGGTCACCGCCGGGATCTTCTCCTGGGCGAAGGTCGAACCCCGGTCCGGGGAATGGGACTTCGGCTGGTTCGACCGGGTCATGGACGGTCTGGCGGGCGCCGGTATCGCCGTCTGTCTGGCGACCATGACCGCCTCCCCACCCCCCTGGCTCTCCCGCGCCCACCCCGAGATCCTGCCCGAGGGCCCCGACGGGCAGCGTCGCTGGCCCGGCGGCCGGCAGCACTACTGCCCCTCCAGCCCCGTCTACCGCGCACACGCCGTACGCCTCGTCGAGCAGCTCGCCACCCGCTACGCCGGCCACCCGGCGCTCGCCATGTGGCATGTGGGCAACGAATACGGCTGCCACACCCGCCAGTGCTTCTGCGAGGTGTCGGCCGACGACTTCCGTCGCTGGCTGCGTGCGCGCTACGACAGCGTCGACGCGCTCAACGCCGCCTGGTCGACGGCCTTCTGGTCGCAGGCGTACGGCGACTTCGACGAGGTGCTGCCGCCCCGCGCCGCGCCCACCTTCCCCAACCCCGCCCAGCAGCTGGACTATCTGCGCTTCGGCGACGAGGCGCTGCGCGCCTGCTATCTCGCCGAGAAGGCGGTCCTTACGCGGCTGACCCCCGAGGTGCCCATCACCACCAATCTGATGCCGCAGCACAAGCCGGTCGACGCCTTCGCCTGGTCGGCGCACATGGACGCGATGGCGCTGGACTTCTACCAGGACCCGTACGCGTCCGACGACCACATCCGGGCCGGCTATGTCTTCGACCTGATGCGTTCGGCGCGCTCGGGGCAGCCCTGGATGCTGCTGGAACAGGCGCCGAGCGCCGTCAACTGGCGGCCCCGCAACGGCCCCAAGCCGCCCGGTGCGATGCGGCTGTGGAGCTGGCAGGCCGTCGCCCAGGGCGCGGACGCGGTGCTGTACTTCCAGTGGCGGCAGTCGCTGGGCGGCGCGGAGAAGTTCCACTCGGCGATGCTGCCGCACGGCGGGACCGACACCCGCATCTTCCGCGAAGTGGCGGACCTGGGGCGGGAGCTGGCGTCGCTGCCGGGCATCGAGGGGACGCGGTCACGGGCCGAGGTGGCGCTGCTGGCGGACTGGCACAGCTGGTGGGCGCTGGAGCTGGACTCCAAGCCGTCGACCGCACTGGACCATTCGCGGATCGCGCTGGACCACTACCGGCCGCTGTTCGAGGCGGGCGTGGCCTGCGATGTGGTGCCGCCGCAGCGCGAGCTGTCCGGCTACCGGCTGGTGGTCGTGCCCAATCTGTATCTGCTCACCGCGTCCGACGCCGAGCGGCTGGCCGCCTATGTGCGCGCCGGCGGGCAGCTGCTGGTGTCCTTCTTCTCCGGGATCGTCGACGCGCACGACCGGGTGCATCCGGGTGGCTATCCGGCGCCGCTGCGGGAGCTGCTGGGGCTGCGGGTGGAGGAGTTCTGGCCACTGGACGCGGGCCGGTCGGTTTCGGTCGGCGACGGAGCGTATACGGGGCGGGCGGACCTGTGGTCGGAGGCCATCGACCTCGAAGGAGCCGAGGCGCTGGCCCACTTCACGACCGGAGAGCTCGCCGGGCGGCCCGCGGTGACCCGGCACACCTACGGACAGGGCACCGCCTGGTACGCCGGCACCCGGCTCGACGCGGCGCTGATGCGGGCCCTGCTGGACGACATCCGCGCGGCCGCCGGCGTCGCGCCCGTACTGCCCGGGCTGCCGGCGGGCGTCCAGGCCACCGTCCGCGAGGGCGCCGGCGAGCGGTATGTCTTCCTGCTCAACCACGGGGCCGAGGCCGTCGAGGTCGATCTGCCGGCGCCGATGCGGGACGCCCTCGCAGCAAAGGACGCGGCCGGAGCCACCGGCCGGGTCGCGCTGGCGGCCCGGGGCGTGGCCGTGCTGACGGATCCCGTCGCGTAAGGCCACGCGCCCGTGCGGCGGCCTCAGGGCACCGGCACCGAGGCCGCCGCGGCCGCCGCCTCCAGTTCGACCGGCCCCACCCCGGCCCGGCGGGCCAGCGCCACCGCCGCGAGGGTGGAGTGCACCCCGAGCTTGCCGAGCACATTCTGCATATGGGTGCGGACCGTGTGCGGGGAGAGGAACAGCCGCTCGGCGACCGCCTTGCGGCCCAGGCCCGCCACCATGCAGCGCAGCACCTCGCGCTCGCGCGGCGTCAGCGACTCCACCAGCCGCTCGCTCTCCGAACGGTGCTTGCGGGCGGCCGTCAGCTCGCGCAGCACACCCGTCAGCAGGGCGGGCGGCAGATGCGTCTCGTCGCGCAGTACGCCGCGGATCACGGCGAGCAGCCGGGACAGCGAGCAGTCCTTGGCGACCCAGCCGGAGGCGCCGGCCTGCAGGGCCGCTGCCGCGCGGCGGGCGTCGTCGCGGTCGGCGAGAACGACGGTGCGCAGATATGGGTGGCTGGTGCGCAGGCCGGAGACCAGCGCGATGCCGTCCCGCGGGCAGCCGCGCGGTGCGGCCTCGCGCACCGCGGCCTGCGCGGGCACCGCGAGCAGCGGCGCGGCGAGGTCGGCGTCGGCGAGCAGCACGTCGAAGCGGCGGCCGTCGGTGGCCGCCCGGTCCAGATTGCGCAGGGCCGCCGGGGCACTGCCCGCGGCCGCCACGTCCACGTCCTGTTCCGCGGCGAGCGCGGCGGCCAGGGATTCGGCGAAGATGCGGTGGTCGTCGACCACCAGAACCCGGATGCGTTGCACAGAGACCCCCTGTCTCGGTGAACGGACCATAGCGGGCACGACGCGCGGATTGAAGATCGCCTCAGCCGCACGGCCGCCGCCGTGCCGACATGACTACCCCACCCCGGGCGCCGTACCCGAACGGTCTCGCCCCCTGATCACACCGGCCCCCACCGGTGCTGGATCTCAGAGTACGGACAGGGTGCGGCGAGGGAAGGTGATTGGCGAAACTGCTCCCCCACCCCGGCCATTTGGCGCTTTCCCGGTGGCCGCACGCCGTCGGTCGCGCCCTACCGCAGGCGGTGCGCTCCCGCGCTCGGGACGGCTTCGAAGATCCTCGGCGCGGCATGTCCGGCCGCCGCGAACGCCTCGGTGACCGCCGTGCTGACGGCCGTCGCGTCCGCCGCCTCGACCAGCACGATCGCCGAGCCGCCGAAGCCGCCGCCGGTCATCCGGGCCCCGAGGGCGCCGGCCGCGTGGGCGGTGTCGACGGCGAGATCGAGCTCGCGGCAGGAGATCTTGAAGTCGTCGCGGAGCGAGGCGTGGCCGGCGGTCAGCAGCGGGCCGATGGCGCGGGTGCGGCCGGCGTCGAGGTGGTCGATGACCTCTTCGACGCGGTGGTTCTCGGTGACGATGTGCCGGACGAGGGCCTGTACGACCGGCTCGTCGGCCAAGGTGGCCAGCGCCTCGGGAAGGTGTGCGTAGGGCACCTCACGCAGGGCCCGTACGCCGAGCGCCCGCGCGCCACGCTCACAGCCGGCGCGCCGCTCGGCGTATGCGCCGTCCCCCAGCTCGTGCTGCACCCGGGTGTCCACGACCAGGAGCCGCAGCCCCTCCTGCGCCAGATCGAACGGCACCTGGCGCCGGGTGAGGTCGCGGGTGTCCAGGAACAGGGCGTGGCCCTCGGTGCAGCAGGCCGCGGCGGTCTGGTCCATGATCCCGCAGGGCACGCCGACGAACGCGTTCTCGGCCCGCTGGGCGAGCTGCGCCAGTCGTTGCGGGGCCAGGTCCAGCCCGTAGAGGTCGTTGAGCGCGAGCGCGGTGGCGACCTCCAGGGCGGCGGAGGAGGAGAGTCCGGCGCCGGTGGGCACCGTGCTGTCGTAGTGCAGATCCGCGCCGCCCACGGGCAGGCCGGCCTCCCGCATCGCCCAGACGATGCCCGCCGGGTACGCGGCCCAGCCGCCGCTCCGCTGCGCTCCGCCTCGGCTCTGTTCCAGCACCTCGGAGGCCGAGCCCGGCGCCGGGCGCAGAGCGTCGACGCGCAGCTCGACGATGCCGCCGTCGGCGCCGCCGGAGTGCAGTCGCAGCACCCCGTCGGTGCGGGCCGAGGCGGCGGCCAGGGTGGTGTGCGGGAGGGCCAGTGGCATCACGAAGCCGTCGTTGTAATCGGTGTGTTCACCGATCAGGTTGACCCGGCCGGGCGCCGCCCAGATGCCCTGGGGCTCCGCCCCGTATATGTCGCGGAAGGCGGCTGCGGTGCGGCTGAGACCGTGCTCCGTGGCTGTCACGTGGAATCCTTCGTCCTGTGTGTCGTGGTGCGGGCCGCGAACTCCGGCCCGTCCGGCGCTTGAGGACGAGCCCGGAGGGCGATCGGGCCCGCGGGATCTACGCGGTCCGGCTCTCCTGGGCGAAAGCCCATGCATCGGCGACGATTCCGGCGAGGTCGGCACGGCTGGGCCGCCAGCCGAGGCGGTCGATGGCGGTCTGTGCGGAGGCCACCAGGACGGCGGGGTCGCCGCCGCGGCGCGCGGCGGTGATCTCGGGGATGGGGTGTCCGGTGACCTTGCGGACGGTCTCGATGACCTCGCGGACGGAGAAGCCGTTGCCGTTGCCGAGGTTGCAGATCAGGTGCTCGCCTGACGTCGCCGCTTCGAGGGCGAGGAGGTGGGCCTCGGCGAGGTCGGCGACGTGGATGTAGTCGCGGACGCAGGTGCCGTCGGGGGTGGGGTAGTCGTCACCGAAGACGGAGATCGCCTCGCGCTTGCCCTGGGCGACCTGGAGGACGAGCGGGATGAGGTGCGACTCGGGGTCGTGGCGCTCGCCGCAGCTGCCGTAGGCGCCGGCGACGTTGAAGTAGCGCAGCGAGACGGCGGCCAGGCCATGGGCGGCCGCCTCGCCGCTGATCATGTGGTCGACGGCGAGCTTGCTGGCGCCGTAGGGCGAGGTGGGGGCGGTCGGGTCGGTCTCGGTGATCGGGGTGTTCACCGGCTCGCCGTACGTCGCCGCGGTGGAGGAGAAGACGAGCTTGCGCACGCCCGCCGCACGCATGGCACCCAGCAGCGCCATGGTGCCGCCGACGTTGTTGTCCCAGTACTTCTCGGGCTTCACGACGGACTCGCCGACCTGCGAGAACGCGGCGAAGTGCAGCACCGCGTCGTACGAGTCGTCCAGCCGCTTGGATGCGTCGCGGATGTCGCCCTCGATGAACTCGGCGCCCGCGGGGACGCCGGCCCGGAAGCCGGTGGAGAGGTTGTCGAGGACGGTCACCGCGTGACCGGCCTCCAGCAGGTGCTGGGCCACCACGCTTCCGACGTATCCGGCCCCGCCCGTCACCAGGTACTTGGAAGACACAGGCTTGCTCATGACTCGCTTGCTACCTCTCGCAGTCGCTCGGCCGCGGCCTCCGGCGGCACATCGTTGATGAACACGTTCATGCCGGATTCGGAACCCGCGAGGAACTTCAGCTTGCCGGAAGTACGGCGAATGGTGAAAAGCTCAAGGTGAAGTGCGAATTCGGCACGGTGCTCGGCGCGCAGCGGCGCCTGGTGCCAGGCGGCGATGTACGGCGTGCGGGCGGCGCCGGCCGCGCGCTCTCCCCGGCCGTTCCCCTCGTCGAAGATCCGGTCGAAGCGTCGCAAGACTTCCAGGTAGATCTGTGGGAATTCTGTGCGCGCGGCGTCGTCGAGGGCGAGCAGGTCGGGGACCCGGCGCTTGGGGTAGAGGTGCACCTCGTAGGGCCAGTGGGCGGCGTAGGGGACAAAGACCACCCAGTGCTCGCCTTCGAGGACGATGCGGCGGCCGTCGGCCAGCTCGTCGGCGACCACGTCGTCGAAGAGGTTGCCGCCGGTGGCCTCGCGGTGGGCGGCGAGCGAGCGCAGCATCCGCTCGGTGCGCGGGGTGGTGAAGGGGTAGGCGTAGATCTGGCCGTGCGGGTGGCCGAGGGTGACGCCGATCTCCTCGCCGCGGTTCTCGAAGCAGAAGACCTGTTCCACGCCCGGGAGTTGGGAGAGTTCCGCGGTGCGGTCGGTCCAGGCTTCCAGGACCAGGGCGGCCTGCTCCGCGGTGAGGTCGGCGAAGGAGGCGTCGTGGTCGGAGGTGAAGCAGACGACCTCGCAGCGGCCGCTGTCGCCGGCGAGGGAGGGGAAGCGGTTCTCGAAGACGGCGACGTCGTAGTCGGGGGCGGGGATCTCGGAGAGCCGGCCCCCGAGGGAGGGGCAGAGCGGGCATTCGTCGGCCGGCGGGTGGTAGGTGCGGGCCTGGCGGTGCGAGGCGATGGCGACATCGTCGCCGAGGAGGCGGTCGTGGCGGATCTCGGAGGCGGTGGCGACGGGGTCGAGGGGGCGGTGGTCGACGGCGTCGCGTACGACATCGTCACGCGAGTCGTAATAGATCAGCTCCCGGCCGTCCGCGAGCCGCGTCGTCGTCTTCTTCACGGGAGCTCCTCACCCTCCGACCAAACACAAACAAACACAATGAAGCACAACTAAACAGTTGCGTCAACGCCGGGTCCACCACCGGGCATTGCCTGACATATCGGCCGCGTCCATCACGATCCAACAACTCAACCGAACAAAAGTGTTCAGTTTCTGACCGGCCGCGCGTAGCTTTCTGTGCGTTCCGATCGCGCAACGAAGCGAGTTCCCACCATGATCACCCTGGCCGAAGGGCTACGACTCCCTACCAACGGGCTCGACTACACGATCCTCGCCCTCTACTTCGTCGTCGTCCTCGGCATCGGATTCGCGGCCAGACGCAGCGTGAAGACGAGCCTGGACTTCTTCCTCTCCGGGCGGTCACTGCCCGCCTGGGTCACCGGGCTGGCGTTCGTCGCCGCCAACCTCGGCGCCACCGAGATCCTCGGAATGGCCGCCAACGGCGCGCAGTACGGGGCCTACACCGTCCACTGGTACTGGATCGGCGCCATCCCGGCCATGGTCTTCCTCGGCCTGGTGATGATGCCGTTCTACTACGGCTCCAAGGTCCGCTCGGTGCCCGAGTTCCTGCTGCACCGCTTCGGGCCCTCCTCGCACCTGCTGTCCTCGGTGATCTTCGCCGTCTCCTCGGTGCTGATCGCGGGCGTGAACCTGTACGCCATGGCGATCGTGCTCCAGGCGCTGCTCGGCTGGCCGCAGTGGATCGCGATCGTCGTCGCCGGCTTCTTCGTGCTGGCGTACATCACCATCGGCGGTCTGACCTCGGCGATCTACAACGAGGTGCTGCAGTTCTTCGTCATCCTGGCCGCGCTGATCCCGCTGACCATCGTCGGCCTCAAGCGGGTCGGCGGCTGGGACGGTCTGACCCACTCGCTGAACTCCTCGCACGGCGATGCGTTCCTGACCGCCTGGAAGGGCACCGGCATCGGTGAGGGCAACCCGCTCGGCGCGAACTGGCTGACCATCGTCCTCGGCCTCGGCTTCGTGATGAGCTTCGGCTACTGGACCACCAACTTCGCCGAGGTGCAGCGCGCACTGTCCGCGAAGAACCTCTCGGCCGCCAAGCGCACCCCGCTGATCGCCGCCTTCCCCAAGATCTTCATACCCATGGTGGTCGTCGTACCGGGCCTGATCGCGCTGGTCATGGAGCCGACGCTGGGCAAGGCGGGCGCGGACGGACTCCAGTACAACGACGCGATCCCGGTGCTGATGCGGGACCTGCTGCCCAACGGTGTGCTCGGCATCGCGGTGACCGGTCTGCTGGCCGCGTTCATGGCCGGTATGGCCGCGAATGTGTCGTCCTTCAACACGGTCTTCACCAACGACATCTGGGCCGCGTACCTCAAGAAGGGCCGCGAGGACGCGTACTACCTCAAGACCGGACGGGTGGTCACCGCGGTCGGCGTGCTGATCGGCATGGGTACGGCCTTCATCGCCTCGTCGTTCAGCAACATCATGAACTACCTGCAGACGCTGTTCTCCTTCTTCAACGTCCCGCTGTTCGTGGTGTTCATCATCGGCATGTTCTGGAAGCGGACCAGCGCCGCGGCCGGCTTCTGGGGGCTGCTCTCCGGCACCGTGGCCGCAATGGTCAACTACTTCTGGCTCTACAAGCAGGGCATCATCTCGATCCCCTCCGACCAGGGCGCCAACTTCGTCTCCTCCATCGTCGCCTTCGTCGTCGGTGCGCTCGTGATGTTCGTGGTCACCATGGTCACCAAGCCCAAGTCGACCGAGTCGCTGGCCGGCCTGGTCTACGGCACACGGTCCCCCGACATGGAGGAGCTGCCGGCAAAGGGCGACGACGCCTGGTACCGCAGGCCCGCGCTGCTGGGCTGGGGCGCGATCGTCCTCGCCGCCGTCTGCTACCTCCCCTTCTCCTTCTGAACCTGCCTGAACCAGCGGAGTTGACGCACCATGAGTGACTACCAGCACGAGGTCGAGGAGCTGGAGCGCGAGTCCGCGACCGCCGCGCGCCTCTTCGACGTCCGGCGCATCATCGGCGGCCTGTTCGTCGTCTACGGCGTGATCGTCACCATCGCCGGTCTGATGGCCGACGACGCGGACCTCAAGAAGGCCCAGGACATCAACATCAACCTGTGGACAGGCCTGGGCATGCTTGCCCTCGGACTGTTCTTCCTCGTCTGGCTGAAGCTGCGGCCGGCCGTCCCGCCGACGGCCGCGGAGCTCCAGGGCGAGAGCGAGGAGCGGCCCACCGAGGGCTGAGTTGGGTGGGTGTCACTGCGGCGGGGCCGGATCGTCCGGTCCCGCCGTCGTCATGCGCGCGGCGCGGCCGCCCACCGCCCGGTCCAGCAGCCCGGTACGCGCCGCCAGCGCGGCGGCCTCCAGCCGGGAGCCCACCTCCAGCTTCATCAGCACCCGCTGGACGTGCGTACGCGCGGTGCTCGGCGCGATGTCCATACCCGCCGCGATCAGCCGGGTGTCCTCGCCGTCCGCGACCCGTATCAGCACCTCGACCTCGCGCGGGGTGAGCAGCTCCAGCAGCCGCGCGCCCTCGTCGTCCGGCTGCGCCGCGGGGTGCAACAGCTCCTCGAAGGCCTGCTGGAGCAGCTGCGGGGAGACCGCCGACTCGCCCGCCCGCGCCTTCATCATGGCGCGCTCCACGCCCTCGATCCGCTCGTCGTTACGGACGTACCCGGAGGCCCCGGCCGCGAAGGCGGCGGCGATACCGCGCGGGCTGGGCACCGGGCCCAGCACCACCACCGCGACCTGCGGCCGCTCCTTCTTGATCCGTACGATCGGGTCGAAGGCGCCCGGCTCGGCGGGCGCCGCGGTGCCCAGCAGGCACACCTCGGGCGCCCGGCTCACCACCAGATCCGCGGCACCGGCGCTCGGCGCGGCGGCAGCCAGCACACGGTGCCCCCGCAGCTTCAGCGCCGAGGCGAGCGCCTCCGCGAGCAGACGATGATCGTCGACCACCATGAGCCGCACGCCCATCGAGCAACCCCCTCCACCCCGGCGGGCCCCGGCGCGGCCCCCCGGCCGGGCCGCTTGTCCCCGGGAAGCTACACGCTCGGATCGCCGAGCGCGCCCCCTACCGGGGAGAAGACCCCCGGAATGCTGGAATCCCGGCCAATCCGGGGCCGATTGCCGCCGTCAACGGGCGCACGAGGAGGGCAGCCGGTGCCGCCCGGCGTGCCTTACGCGTCCTCCGCCAGCTCCAGCCAGCGCATCTCCAGCTCGTCCCGCTCACCGCTCAGCTCACGCAGCTGGGCGTCGAGTCCGGCGACCTTCTCGAAGTCGGTGGCGTGCTCGGCGATCTGCGCATGGAGCTTGCTCTCCTTCTCGCCGATCTTGTCCAACTGCCGCTCGATCTTCTGGAGTTCCTTCTGCGCGGCGCGGTTGACGGCGGCGGCCTTCTTGGGCGCCGCCGTCTGCTGCGCGGGGACGGGCGTGGCGGCCTCGACGACCTGCCGGCGGCGTTCCAGGTACTCGTCGATACCGCGCGGCAGCATCCGCAGCGCGGCGTCGCCGAGGAGCGCGAAGACCCGGTCGGTGGTGCGCTCGATGAAGTACCGGTCGTGGCTGATGACGATCAGCGAGCCGGGCCAGCCGTCGAGCAGGTCCTCGAGCTGGGTGAGGGTCTGGATGTCGAGGTCGTTGGTGGGCTCGTCGAGGAAGAGGACGTTCGGCTCGTCCATGAGGAGGCGCAGGATCTGGAGGCGGCGGCGCTCACCGCCCGACAGGTCGCCGACCGGCGTCCACTGCTTCTCCTTGGTGAAGCCGAACTTCTCGCACAGCTGCCCGGCGGTCATCTCCCGGCCCTTGCCGAGGTCGACCCGGTCGCGCACCTTCTGGACGGCTTCCAGCACCCGCCACGACGGGTCGAGCTCGGCGACCTCCTGCGAGAGATACGCCAGCTTGACGGTCTTGCCGACGACGATCTTGCCGGCCGCGGGCTGCGCCTCGCCCTGCGTACGGGCCGCCTCGGACAGCGCCCGCAGCAGCGAGGTCTTGCCGGCGCCGTTCACGCCGACCAGGCCGATCCGGTCGCCGGGGCCCAGCTGCCAGGTCAGATGCTTCAGCAGCTGCTTCGGGCCGGCCTGGACGGTGACGTTCTCCAGCTCGAAGACGGTCCTGCCGAGGCGGGAGTTGGCGAACTTCATCAGCTCGGCGGTGTCCCGCGGCGGCGGCACATCGGCGATCAGCTCGTTGGCGGCCTCGATACGGAACCGCGGCTTGCTCGTACGGGCCGGGGCGCCGCGCCGCAGCCACGCCAGCTCCTTGCGCATCAGGTTCTGCCGCTTGACCTCTTCGGTGGCGGCGATCCGCTCCCGCTCGGCCCGCGCGAAGACGTAGTCGCTGTAGCCGCCCTCGTACTCATGGATCGCGCCGCGCTGGACGTCCCACATCCGCGTACAGACCTGGTCCAGGAACCACCGGTCGTGGGTGACGACCACCAGCGCGCTGCGGCGCGCCCGCAGATGCCCGGCGAGCCACGAAATGCCTTCCACGTCAAGGTGGTTGGTGGGCTCGTCCAGGACGATCAGGTCCTGCTCGGCGATCAGCAGCTTGGCCAGCGCGATCCGCCGCCGCTCGCCACCGGACAGCGGCCCGATGACGGTGTCCAGGCCCTTGTCGAACCCCGGCATGTGCAGATCGCCGAACAGTCCGGTGAGCACATCGCGGATCTTGGCGTTGCCCGCCCACTCGTGGTCGGCCATGTCCCCGATGACCTCGTGCCGGATGGTCGCGGCCGGGTCGAGGGAGTCGTGCTGGGTGAGCACGCCCAGTCGCAGGCCGCCGCTGTGCGTGACCCGGCCGTTGTCCGCGTGCTCCAGCTTGGCGAGGATCCGGATCAGGGTGGTCTTGCCGTCCCCGTTGCGCCCGACGACGCCGATCCGGTCCCCCTCGTTGACGCCGAGGGAGACACCGTCGAGCAGGGCACGGGTTCCGTACACCTTGCCGACGGCTTCCAGATTGACGAGGTTGACGGCCATCTCACTCCTGCGGTTCACATCGATCGACGTTCCCAGCCTAGTCGGCGTGCGGAAGGGCTCCGGCCGGAGCCGAGTATCCGTACCGGATGACCTGGTGATCACTGTTGGATAGCGTGCCCGCCATGGCAACGGACACATGGGTGGAGACGGAACGCGGGCTGGTCTACGGCCCGAGCGGCAAGCAGCTGGACGCCTACCGTCCGGCGGGGGCGCCCGGGCCGGTGCCGACCGTGCTGCTGTGGCACGGCATCGGCCCCGACGAGCGGGATGTCCTCGAACCGCTGGCGCGGACCGCGGCGGCGCACGGCCTGCTGGTGCTCGTACCGGACTGGCGCTCGGACCCCGCGGACGGCGCCCGGGCACAGCTGCTGGAGTCGCTGGCGTTCGCCCGCAAGGAGGCGGGCGGGCTGGGCGGCGACGGGGAGTCGTTCGTGCTGGCCGGCTGGTCGGCCGGTGCGCCGGCCGCGCTGGGGGTCGCACTGCGGCCCGAGGTGGCGGACGGCCGGCGGCCGGCGGCGGTGGTCGGCATCGCGGGCCGCTACGACCTCCCGGCGTTCATCAGCGGCGGCGTTGCGCTGGCCGACCTCGCCGCGGGCCTGGACCCGGCCGTACCGGTCCACCTCGTCCACGGCAGCCGCGACACCATCGTGGACGCCGGGCACTCCCGCGACCTCGCCGAGGCGCTGCGCGCCGCGGGCCGGGAGGTGACGCTGCGGGAGACCGGGACGGACCACGCGGGCGTGATCATGACCGAGTACGACCCCGCGGTGAACCGGTGCCGCCCGACGACGGCGGAGCACGCCGTACGGGCGGGCAGGCTGGTGGCCGAGGTGCTGGTCGCGGCGGCCGGTTAGACGAGCGTCGCGCCCGGGGCGGGCGAGTCCGTCGTCCGCACCGCGCGGCAGGTGCCCGACGCCAGCAGCGCCTCCGCCACCTGCTGGGCCGACTCCGCGTCCTTGACCAGGAAGGCGGTGGTCGGCCCGGAGCCGGAGACCAGCGCGGCCAGCGCACCGGCGGCGGTGCCCGCCTCCAGCGTCGCGGCGAGCGCGGGGCGCAGGGAGAGCGCCGCGGGCTGCAGATCGTTGGCGAGCGTCGCGGCGAGTGCGGTGGCGTCGCCGGCCTCCAGCGCGGCCAGCAGTGCGGGGGCCGCCTCGGGCGCGGGCACGTCCGTGTCCGCCGTCAGCCGGTCGAACTCGCGGTAGACGGCCGGGGTGGACAGCCCGCCGTCGGCGACCGCGAAGACCCAGTGGAAGCCGCCGCCGACGGTGAGCGGCGTCAGCAGCTCGCCCCGGCCCCGGCCCAGCGCCGCCCCGCCGACCAGGCTGAACGGCACATCGCTGCCCAACTCGGCGCAGATCTCCAGGAGTTCGTCGCGCGAGGCGCCCGTCGACCAGAGCGCGTCGCAGGCCACCAGGGCACCGGCGGCGTCCGCGCTGCCGCCTGCCATACCGCCGGCGACCGGGATGTCCTTGGTGATGTGGAGGTGGACGTGCGGTTCGATGCCGTGCCGGGCGGCGAGCAGCTCGGCGGCGCGGGCCGCCAGGTTCGTCCGGTCCAGCGGGATCCGGTCGACGTCATGGCCCTCGGCGGTGATCCGCAGGGTGTCCGAGGGGGTGGCGGTGACCTCGTCGTAGAGGCCGACGGCGAGGAAGACATTCGCCAGGTCGTGGAAGCCGTCCGGGCGGGCGGCGCCGACCGCCAGCTGGACATTGACCTTCGCCGGTACCCGGACGGTGATCGCTGTGGTGGTCATGCGGCCGCTCCCCCGCTCTGCCGGATGCCGGGTGTGCCGCCCGGTCCCTTGTGCTCGGCGATCCGCGCGAACTCCTCGACGGTCAGTGCCTCACCGCGGGCCTGCGGGGAGACCCCCGCGGCGACCAGCGCGGCCTCCGCCGCGGCGGCCGAACCGGCCCACCCCGACAGCGCGGCCCGCAGCGTCTTGCGGCGCTGGGCGAACGCGGCGTCGACGACCGCGAAGACCTCGTCGCGGCTCGCCGAGGTCTCGATCGGCTTGTCGCGGCGTACGAGGGAGACCAGACCGGAGTCGACGTTGGGCGCGGGCCAGAAGACCTTGCGGCCGATGGCGCCGGCCCGCTTGACCTCGGCGTACCAGTTCGCCTTGACCGAGGGCACGCCGTAGACCTTGTTGCCGGGGCGGGCCGCCAGCCGGTCGGCGACCTCGGACTGCACCATGACCAGGGTGCGGTCGATGCTCGGGAAGGTCGCGAGCATGTGCAGCAGCACCGGCACCGCGACGTTGTAGGGCAGGTTGGCGACCAGCGCGGTCGGCGCGGGGCCGGGCAGCTCGGTGACGTGCATGGCGTCGCTGTGCACCAGCGCGAAGCGGTCGGCGCGCCCGGGCAGCCGGGCCGCGACGGTGTCCGGCAGCGCGGCCGCCAGCACCTCGTCGATCTCGACGGCGATGACCCGGTCGGCGGCCTCCAGCAGTGCCAGGGTCAGCGAGCCGAGGCCGGGGCCGATCTCGACGACGACATCGTCGGGCCCGACATCGGCGGTCCGCACGATACGGCGGACGGTGTTGGCGTCGATGACGAAGTTCTGGCCGCGCTGCTTGGTGGGACGAACGCCCAGCGCGGCGGCCAGCTCGCGGATGTCGGCGGGCCCCAGCAGGGGACCTGACTCGTCGGTGGGGCTGTTACTCACCCGTGAAGCTTACGGCCGCAGACCGGCCAGGGGCTCGCCCCCCGGGTGATGTAGAGCTTCTTGGCACGGTACGTCTGCTCCTGGGCGGGTGCGTCCTGCGGGCGGCCCCGGCCGCCCAGGGCCCGCCAGGTGGCGACATCGAACTGGTAGAGCCCGCCATAGTTGCCCGACGCGTCGACGGCGTCCAGCCTCCCGCCCGCCTCGCACTGGGCCAGCGCGTGCCAGGCGAGATGGTCGGCGCCGCGCACGGAGGTGGGCAGCACCCTGGTGCCGATGTGCACGATCTGCGGGCGCGGGGCGTGCACGACCTCGGTGTGCAGCCGCTTCGGCTTCTGCTTGACGCCGTTGACGGTGCGCAGCTTGTAGGTGACCCGGCGCACGCCGGGCCGCCCCTGCTGGACGACCGACTCGGTGCCGAGCGCCAGCTGCGGGTCGGTCCGTTTGACCGTACGGAACGCGATGGGCTCCTCGCGGACCTCCTTGGAGCCGGTGATCCGCAGTACGGAGACGGTCTGGCCCTCGCGCGGGAAGCTGTCCGGCGGCACCGAGGTGGTGTCCTGGTCGCGCAGGGCGAGACCGGCCTCGGCCAGCGCCTCGCGGACGGTGGCGGCGTTGGTGCGTACCCGGTACTCGCGGCCGTCGGCGACGAAGACCACCGAGCGTTCGGTGCGTACCGCCAGCTCCATGCCGTGCCGGCCGATGCGCCGGGAGCGGGAGGTCGACAGATAGGCGCCCTCGGCGCGGACGCCGAGCTGGTGGAGCGCGCCGGCGACGGTGTCGGCGGTGGTCCACACCCGGCGGCGCCGGCCGTCGATGGTGAGGACGACCGGGCGGCCGTGCCGGACGACGACCGCGTCGCCGCTGTCGAGGTCGGTGCCGGGGGCGGGCGCGACGATGTCGTGTGCGCCGATGTCGAGGTGCTCGTCGGCCAGCAGGTCCTCGACGTCGTCGGCGAAGGTGTGCAGGGTGCGCGGGGTGCCGTCGACGCTGAGCCGGATCGCCTTGTCGTGCGCGATGAAGGCGCTGGTGCCGCCTGCGAGGAAGGCGACGACCAGGGCCCGGGGCACCAGCCGGCGCAGCGCTTCGGGGCCATCGGCGCGGCGTCTACGACGGCCGCGCGCGGCGCGGTGGCTGCTCTGCGAATGACTCACGGCGCGCTCCACATGCCACGGATGCGGTTGACGGCCGGAATGTAGCGGAGCGGCGGTGACTCTCCAAAGTTGATCCGATACGGAAAGTGACTTTTCCGGGGGACGGCGGTTCCATTCAGAGGCCGAAAGCGCGCGCCGTATTGGCCGCTATGGCGGTGGCCAGCGCATCCTCCGTCGCCCCCTTGACCTCGGCCATCGCCCGCAAGGTGACCGGAATGAGGTACGGGGCGTTGGCCCGTCCGCGGTACGGCGCGGGGGTGAGGAAGGGCGCATCGGTCTCGACGAGGACGAGTTCGGGCGGGGCGACGGCGAGTGCGTCGCGCAGCGGCTGGGCGTTCTTGAAGGTGACATTGCCGGCGAAGGACATGTAGTAGCCGGCCGCCGCGCAGATCTTGGCCATCTCGGCGTCGCCGGAGTAGCAGTGGAAGACGGTCCGCTCGGGCGCGCCCTCCTCGCGCAGGATCCGCAGCACGTCCTCGTGCGCCTCCCGGTCGTGGATGACCAGGGCCTTGCCGTGCCGCTTGGCGATCTCGATATGGGCGCGGAAGGACCGCTCCTGCGCCGCCATGCCTTCAGGACCTGTACGGAAGTAGTCCAGCCCGGTCTCGCCGACGCCGCGCACCTGCGGCAGCGCGGCGAGCTTGTCGATCTCGGCGAGCGCGGCGTCCAGGGCGCCGTCGCCGCCGGCCTCCCGGGAGCCCTGCCGGGACCAGCCTTCGGGGTCGCCCAGCACGATCCGGGGCGCTTCGTTGGGGTGCAGCGCGACGGTGGCGTGCACGCTGTCGTACGCGGCCGCGGTGTCGGCGGCCCACCGCGAACCGGCCAGGTCGCAGCCCACCTGGACGACGGTGGTCACGCCGACGGAGGCGGCCTTGGCGAGCGCCTCCTCGACCGTGCGTGTGGGGGCACCTCCCAGCGGTAGCTGGGGGAGCATGTCCAGGTGGGTGTGCGAATCCGCCACCGCCACCCGAAGCGGTTCGGGCAGCGGCGGCGGGGTGTTCTTGTCCTGCGGGGCCATGGCCGAGATCCTACGAGGACCGCGGCCGGAACCTCACTTGCGGTGGCTCTGGAAGGGGTGCAGCAGGTCGGACAGGTGCCAGTGGTGGCGCCCGCCGTCCGCGCCCTCGGCGGTGCTGCCGCCACAGTCCGCGGCGCCCTCGGAGGCCGGCTGCTTCTTCTTCTGGTTGCCGTTATGGCGCTGATGCATGTTCGCGATCGCGTCGGAGACCATCGAGACCTGGCCGGAGCGCATGATGCGTACGACGTTGGTGCCGCAGTTGAGGCAGGTGGGGCAGGTCAACGGCGACGGCACCCGCTCGCCGTCCGCGTAGTAGACGACATGGAGCTCGCCCTTGCCGTCGACCTGGTGGACTATCTCGTACGCCTGCTCCCAGCCGTAGCCGCATTTCATGCAGGCGAAGGAGTACGCCTCGTGCGCGGCGGCCTCCGGCTGGGGAATCGGGTGGACTCCGCTGGTGGTGGAAACGCCAGTGGTCTTAGCGATCTCGCTCATGTGCGCTCCTCTTGTCCGCTGGACAAGGTCTCCGGGAACCGTTCGTCCCACGCACCAGTGGACGCCTTTCCCGGCCGCAACGCAGCTGTTCAGCGACGCTATTGGCCCAGATTTGGCCAACGGTAGGAAAATCACCCTATTGCCTCGGCCTGCGCTTTACCTTTCAAGCCAGCCATTTACCTTCTGATGAGTCGGTTTTCGCCGTGGCCCGCGCATCATTTCTCGCCAGGGGCCTTCGCGGAGTTCTTCGCCGGGTCCTTCGCCGCGGTTTTCGCCGCGACCACGGCATCGAAGACCTCCCGCTTGGGCAGCCCGGCCTCCGCGGCGACCGCGGCGATGGCTTCCTTGCGCCGCTCCCCGGCCTCCTCACGGACCCGCACCCGGCGCACCAGCTCCTCGGCTCCCAGATCCTGCGGCCCGCTCTCCGGAGCGCCCTCGACCACGATGGTGATCTCCCCGCGTACGCCCTCGGCCGCCCACGGCGCGAGTTCGCCCAGCGATCCGCGCTTGACCTCCTCGTACGTCTTGGTCAGCTCGCGGCAGACCGCGGCGCGCCGCTCGGCGCCGAAGATCTCGGCCATCGCGGCCAGGGTGTCGTCCAGGCGGTGCGGAGCCTCGAAGTAGACCAGGGTGCGCCGCTCGTCCTCGACCTCGCGCAGCCGGGAGCGCCGCTCTCCGGCCTTGCGGGGCAAGAACCCCTCGAAGCAGAAGCGGTCCACCGGCAGCCCGGACACGGCCAGGGCGGTGAGCACCGCGCTGGGGCCCGGTACGGCCGTGACCTTGATGTCGCGCTCGACGGCCGCGGCGACCAGGCGGTAGCCGGGGTCGGAGACCGAGGGCATCCCCGCGTCGGTGACCAGCAGCACCCGCGCGCCACCGGCCAGCGCATCGGCCAACTCGGGCGTCCTGGCCGCCTCGTTGCCCTCGAAGTACGACACGATCCGCCCGCGCGGCTGGACATCCAGCGCCTGGGTCAGCCGGCGCAGCCGCCGGGTGTCCTCTGCGGCGATCACATCGGCGGCCGCCAGTTCGGTGGCGAGCCGCGGCGGCGCGTCCGCGATCTCACCGATGGGCGTCCCTGCAAGTACCAGCGTTCCAGTCACCTCCCCATCCTCCCAGCCCGTCCTCCCAAGAACGCCGCCGCGCCCCGATCCGCCGTCATCCCCCGGTGGCGCTCCGCGCCGGCCCACAGGCCACTTCCCTACGATGGGCCGGGTGACAAGTGACACCACCGCGACCGACGCCGCCGTGCAGCGCGCCCCGGAGCCGGCCGAGCAGCCCCCTGTGTGGCAGCGGCGGCTGCGCCGCTTCGGGTATCCCGGCCGCCCGCAGGCCGATGTCCGCGCGCGGCTGGTGCCCGCCTTCCCCGAGCCCAGCGGCCGGCTGTGGGCGGTGTTCGGCGCGGGCCCGGACACCGCGGCCCGGCTGACGCGCTGGTCGGGCTGGGCCGGTCCGCTGCTGGTGACGCTATTCGCGGGGGTGCTGCGGTTCTGGGACCTGGGCAGCCCGCGGAAGGTCATATTCGACGAGACGTACTACCCCAAGGACGCCTGGTCGCTGCTGCAGTACGGCTACGAGGGCACCTGGGCCAAGAACGCCAATGACGCGCTGGTCGGGCATCCGTCGCAGATCCTGCTCTCGCCCGAGCACTCGTACGTCGTGCACCCGCCGATGGGCAAGTGGCTGATCGCGCTCGGCGAGTGGGCGTTCGGGATGAACCCCTTCGGCTGGCGGTTCATGGTCGCGCTGCTCGGCACGCTGTCGGTGCTGCTGATCTGCCGGATCGGCCGCCGGCTGATGCGGTCGACGGCGCTCGGCTGTCTGGCGGGCACCTTGCTGGCGCTGGACGGGCTGCACTTCGTGATGAGCCGGACCGCGCTGCTCGATCTGATCGTGATGTTCTGGGTGGTGGCCGCCTTCGGCTGCCTGCTGGTCGACCGGGACCGCACCCGGGCCCGGCTGGCGGCGGCGCTGCCGATCGGCCCGGACAGTCTTGCGCGCCCGGACGACGAGGTCGGCGACCGGCTGCGGCTGGGGTGGCGGCCGTGGCGGATCGCGGCGGGGCTGTGCCTGGGCCTGTCCGCCGCGACGAAATGGAACGGCCTGTATTTCCTCGCGGCGTTCGCCCTGATGTCGGTGCTCTGGGACGTCGCGGCCCGCCGTACGGCCGGCGCCCGCCGCCCCTTCCGCTCGGCCGTGCGCCGCGATGTGCTGCCCGCTTTCGGGTCCACCGTCGTCGTCGCGCTCGCCGCCTACCTCGCGTCCTGGTCGGGCTGGATCGCCACCAAGGGCGGCTACTACCGCGACTGGGCGACCACCGCCGACGGCCAGCGGGCCGGCTGGACCTGGCTGCCGGACTGGCTGCGCAGCCTGTGGCACTACCAGACCGAGGTCTACGCCTTCCACACCGGACTGACCACCCCGCACACCTACCAGTCCAACCCCTGGAGCTGGCTCGTCCTGGGCCGCCCCGTCTCGTACTTCTACGAGGACCCCAAGGCCGGCCAGGACGGCTGCGCCGCGGCCGAGGGCTGTGCGCGCGAGGTGCTCGCACTGGGCACCCCGCTGCTGTGGTGGGCCGCCTGCTTCGCGCTGCTCTACGTCCTCTACCGCTGGCTGTTCCAGCGGGACTGGCGGGCCGGCGCCATCGCCTGCGGGATCGCGGCGGGCTATCTGCCGTGGTTCCTCTACCAGGAGCGGACGATCTTCCTCTTCTACGCGGTGGTGTTCGTCCCGTTCCTGTGTCTGGCGCTGGCCATGATGATCGGCGCGATCATCGGCCCGCCGGGTTCGAGCGAGCGCCGCCGCACCATCGGCGCGGTGGGCGCCGGCGTCCTCATCCTCCTCATCGCCTGGAATTTCATCTACTTCTACCCCCTCTATACGGGTATGCCGATCCCCAAGAGCGCCTGGCACCACCGGATGTGGTTCGACACCTGGGTGTGAGCGGGGCCCGCGGCCGCATGCGACAACTCCGTAACAGACATACAACAGCGCGTCACCGGACCGTGCCCTGATCGAGACGCACGGCCTCGCCCCGTGTCCCTTAGAGTGCGGTGCACGTTCTTGTGTGCGTATTCAAGGACGAGACTCCGGGAGGGAATCGGTGGCATGCGCCGTGAGGTGAAGTACGGGCTGATCGGCGGATCGGTGGCCCTGGTGGCGGGAGTCGTGGGCGGCCTCACGCTGTTCGGCGGCTCGGACGAGTCATCACCGACGGAGGTGAGGTCGGCGGACGCCAAGGCGGGCGACAGCGCGCCCAAGGTGCCGACCGGGCCGCTGTCGGCCAAGGAAGTACAGACGACGGCACAGGAGTTCCTGACCGCCTGGCAGACCGGCGACGCCGCCAAGGCCGCCGCGCTGACGGACAGTCCGGAGGCCGCCAAGAGCGCGCTTGCGGCCTTCGCCAAGCAGGCGCGGTTCTCGAAGGTGACGGTGACGCCGGGCACACCGGCCGGCGCCAAGGTGCCGTACACCGTCGCCGCGCAGATCGACTTCAACGGCACCAAGGCGCCGTACTCGTACCGCACCTCGGCGACCGTGCAGCGCGACAAGACCACCGGGAAGCCGCGGATCGCCTGGCAGCCGGCCGTGCTGCACCCGGGCCTCGCCAAGGGCGACCAGCTGCGTACGGGCGAGGCCGAGGCGCCGCCGATCAAGGCCGTGGACCGCAACGGCAAGGAGCTGACGCCCAAGGCGCATCCGGCGCTTGCCGGGGTGCTGGACAGCCTGCGCGACAAGTACGGTGACAAGACCGACGGCAAGCCCGGTGTGGAGCTGTTCATCCACCGCGCCAAGAGCGCCAAGCCCGCCGACCAGCTGCCCGAAAAGACGCTGAAGGTGCTCTCCAAGGGCACCCCCGGCACCCTCAAGACCACGCTGGACGCCACGCTCCAGTCGGCGGCGGAGAACGCCGTCAAGGGCAAGAAGGCGGCGTCCGCGGCCGCGATCAAGCCCAGCACCGGCGAGATCCTGGCGATCGCCAACTCCCCGACGAAGGGCTTCAACGTCGCCACCCAGGGGTCGCTGGCCCCCGGTTCGACGATGAAGATCGTGACCTCGGCGATGCTGATCGACAAGGGCATGACCACGCCGAACAAGCCGCACCCGTGCCCCAAGTACGTGACGGTCGGCGGCTGGAAGTTCCAGAACCTCGACAAGTCCGAGATCCCGCACGGCACCTTCGCGCAGAGCTTCGCCGCGTCCTGCAACAACGCCTTCATCTCGCAGGCCAAGGACCTCAGCGACGACGATCTGACGAAGGAGGCCCGGGACGTCTTCGGCATCGGCCTCAACTGGCAGACCGGTATCCCCACCTTCGACGGCGCGGTGCCGGTGCAGCACGACGCGCAGATGGCCGCCTCGCTGATCGGCCAGGGCGGGGTGCGGATGAACCCGCTCAATGTGGCCTCGCTCGCCGCGACGGTCCGCGCCGGCTCCTTCCACCAGCCGTACATCGTCGCGCCGCAGCTGGACAACCGGACGTTCGCCAAGGCGGCCCGCACGATGAAGCCGGGCACCGCGTCCGCCCTGAAGTCGCTGATGAGGCTGACCGCGACCGCCGGTACGGCGGCCGAGGCGATGTCCGGGATCGGCGGTGACATCGGCGCCAAGACCGGCTCCGCCGAGGTCGACGGCCAGAAGAAGCCCAACGCCTGGTTCACCGCCTACCGCGACGACCTCGCCGCGGCGGCCGTCGTCCCGGCCAGCGGCCACGGCGGCTCCAACGCGGGCCCGGNGCCGCGGCGGCCGTCGTCCCGGCCAGCGGCCACGGCGGCTCCAACGCGGGCCCGGTGGTCCGCGCCATCCTCACCGCGGGCTGACCGGTAGGGGGCGCCCCCACGGCGCCCCCGCAGCCCCGCCACCGGATTTCGTTCGCATGGCCCGTACAGCTTTCGCTAGCGTGCGGGCCATGAGCGATTCCGCGTCCGACGCCGCCACCCCACAGACCATCAGCTCACCGGCCCACCCCCGGTTCGCCGAGGCGCTCACCGGGCTGGGCCTTTCGTGACGCCGCTCGTCGTCGCGGCCGTCCTGGTCGCCGCTATCACCCACGCCAGCTGGAACGCCATCGCCCACGGCATACGCGACCAGCTGCTGGCCTTCACCCTGGTCGGCGGCGGCGGCACCGTCTGCGGCATCGCGATGGCCGCGTTCACCCCGCTGCCCGCCGCCGGCGCCTGGCCCTGCCTGCTGGCCTCCGCCGTCCTGCACATCGTCTACCAGGCCCTGCTCATGCGGTCGTTCCGGCTGGGCGACTTCGGCCAGATGTACCCCATCGCCCGCGGCACCGCGCCCCTGGTCGTCACCGTCCTGGCCGCCGTCTTCGTCCATGAACTCCCCGACCGCTGGGCGCTGGCGGGCGTCGCCCTGGCCTCGGCGGGCCTGGTCGGCGTCGCCCTGTGGGGCATCCGCGGCTCCGGGGCACGGCCGCACTGGCCGGCCATCATCGCCGCCCTGGCCACCGGCCTGTCCATCGCCGCCTACACCACCGTGGACGGCCTGGGCGTCCGCGCCTCCGGCACCTCCCTCGGCTATATCGCCTGGCTGATGATCCTGGAAGGCACCGCGATCCCCGCCTACGCGCTCGCCACCCGCCGCGGCCGACTCCTCGCCGAACTACGCCCGTTCGCGCTGCGCGGCATGGCCGGCGGCATCCTCTCCGTCTTCGCCTACGGCCTGGTCCTGTGGGCCCAGACCCGCGCCCCGCTGGCCCCCATCGCCGCGCTGCGCGAGTCCTCCATCATCGTCGGCGCCGCCATCGGCGCCCTCTTCTTCAAGGAACGCTTCGGCGCTCCCCGCATCGCCGCGGCCGGCCTGATGGTCATCGGCATCGGCCTGATGCTGCACACGGGGTGAGGCGCCGGGGGCGGCACCGGCCTCGGTCACCCACCCTTCAGGTGGGAGCACCACCCCCGGCAACAAGCAGATGCCGCCGGCCCGGCCCCGTCAACGGTGGGGGTACACCGTGCCGCGGGGCGGGGTCTTCAGCGTACGGAGATAGGTGTCGATCGCCTGTGCCGGGAGCGGCGACTGGCACTTGCGGTAGAGCCAGTGGTCCACCGCGTCGAGGACGGCGAGCCTCCCCTTCGGGAATTCCTGTGCCATGCGCCGCGCACCCGGCAGCGGGGTCGCCAGGTCGTGTGTGGCGTTCACCACCAGGACCGGCGGGAGCGTGCCCTTGGCCTGGGCCGGCTCCGGTTCGGGCGCGGCCGGCCATCCCTGGCAGCCGAGGATCATGTCCAGGGCCTGGGAGTTGTACCGACTGTGCGGGTTGGCGGACATCGCCCGCTGACGCAGCTCGCGGTAGTGGGCCCAGTCACGGAGGCGGAAGTCGTAGTCCCGGCAGATCACGGTGCGCCAGGCGAGCTGCGGAGTGCTGTCGGTCCAGTAGACCTTGCCCGTGCCGCTGTTCAGGGCGTCCAGCTGCTCAGCGGTGGTCTGCGGGTTCCACTTCCCCAGATAGGAGGTGAGGAAGCCGGACAGCTGGTCAGCGGTGACCTTCTTCCGCGTGGGGCCGTGCCGCCCCGGTTCGAACAGCCTGCCCGCATCGGCGCGTGCGAAGAGCCCGCGGACGACGGCCTGCACGTCCTGGCCTTTCAGGGCGCACGAGGTGTCCTTCGCGCACCAGTCCGCGAGCTGCTGCACCCCGCCCTCGGCGGCGGCGGAACCGTCCATGAGGAAGCGCTCGGCGTCCGGCCGGGACGGGTCCATTGCGCTGTCGAGGGCGAGCGCGCGGAGCTTCTGCGGGAAGAGGCGGGCGTATTGCCGGCCGATGAGCGTGCCGTAGGAGTGGCCGAGGAAGCTGATCTTCTTCTCGCCGAGGGCGGTGCGGATCGCGTCCATGTCGCGGGCGACGCTGACGCTGTCCATGTGGTCGGCGAGCGGCCCGCTGCGCGTCCGGCAGCTGTCGGCGAGCCGCTTGTTGAGGGTGCGCATCCGCTGGAACTCGGCGGCGCTCTCCGGGCGGGTGGGGATCTTCGCAGCGAGCTCGTCGTCGCACCGGAGCTGCGCGCTGCGGCCGATGCCGCGCGGGTCGAAGCCGATGATGTCGAAGCGGCTCCGGATGTTCTTGTCGTAGCCGTCGACCGGGCTGTCGGCGTAGTAGGCATCGTCCAGGCCGGAGCTCCCGGGGCCGCCCGGGTTCGAGAACAGAACACCGAGGCGCTTCTTGGGGGCGGTGGCCTTCTGGCGGGCCACGGCGATCTTCATCGTCGGCCCGTCCGGCTTCGCCCAGTCGACCGGAACCTCCACCGTCCCGCACCGGGCCCGTTTGCTCGGGGAGGGGAAGGGCGGCTCGGCCTTGGGGCAGGCGGACCAGTGGATCGTCCGCGCCGGGGCTGCGGCCGTCTCCGCCCCCGGACTCGCCGACGCGCTCGACGGGACGAGAAGTGACGTGGCAAGCACTGCCGCTCCCGCCACGGCCGTGATGCCGACCGTGCCGCGCTTTACAGGGGACATCGACCTGTGGTTCACCACGGGCCGGGAAGGGGGATCCGAAGCGTTCATGGCACATACCCTCACGGCCCCGCATGATGACCGTTCCATGGGCACATGATGGCGACGTAACAGCGATGTCCTCCGGCCGGCCCGCCCCGGCGGGTACACCGCGGCCGCGCGCCGCAACCCCACCTCATACAGCGGCAACGGCCCGCAGCAGCGCCTGGGCCCGCGGGTCCGCCGTCACGTTCTTCTGCATCCCGTTGGTGATGTAGCCGAAGGCGATACCGCTCTCCGGGTCGGCGCCGGCCAGTGCGCCCCCGCGTCCGGGATGCCCGAAGGAGCCGGGGGCCAGGAGCGGTGAGGCCGGTCCGTGGAGCATGAAGCCGAGGCCGAAGCGGGTGTTGACCAGGAGGGTGCGGTCGGGGCCGGCGGACTCCTCGGTGCGGGCGAGGGTGAGGGTCGCGGGCGCGAAGAGGCGCGGGTGCTCGTCGACGGCGCCGATGAGCGCGGCGTAACAGCGCGCCAGCGAGCGGGCGGTGGCGATGCCCGCGGAGGCCGGCAGCTCGGCGGCCCGGTAGGCGGGCGCATTCTCGTCGGGCGCCGGGGAGATCGCCGCGAAGGAGCGGCTGGTGAGCGAGTCCGGATCGGCGTACGCATCGGCGACGGTCCGCTTCGGACGCACCCGCAGGCCGGTCGAAGCCGGCGGCAAAGGTGTCTCGACGGAGGCGAGCCGGCCGACGTGGGACTGGGCCGCCTCGGGGAGGCCGAGCCACAGGTCGAGGCCGAGCGGCCCGGATATCTCCTCGGCGATCCAGCTGCCGATGGTGCGGCCGGTGACCCGCAGCACCAGCTCGCCGATCAGCCAGCTGTAGGTCTGGGCGTGGTAGCCGTGGTCCGTGCCGGGCTCCCAGACGGGGGCCTGGGCGGCGACCGCGGCGGGGCCGCTGACGCCGTCGATGGCCTGGGCGGGGGTGAGCGGGGTGTCCAGCACCGGCAGCCCGGCGCGGTGCGAGAGCAGATGGCGGACCAGTACGCGTTCCTTGCCGGCGGCCTTGAACTCGGGCCAGTACGTGCCGACCGGTGCGTCCAGGTCGAGCTGTCCGCGCTGGTGCAGCAGCAGCGGGACGATGGCGGCGATGCCCTTGGAGGCGGACCGGATCAGCTGGGAGGTGCCGGCCTCCCAGGGCGCGGGCGCGACCGGCCCGTCCGCGGCCGCGTCGCCGTCCTTCGTACCGCCCCACAGGTCCACGACCTTGTGCCCGTGCCGGTACACGGCGACCGCCGCTCCCCGCTCTCCGCGCCGCGCGAAGTTGGCTGCGAAGGCGTCCCGGACCGGCTCGAAGCCGTCCTCGACCGTGCCCTGGACGTCCACCACTGATTCCCGCTTCCCACTCATCCGTCGCTTTCGTGACCCATCAATGGTGCAACGCGCGGATCAGTGCTGATGACCAGGGCGACGGCTCGTGGTGTTCGTCACAGGGGAACGTCGACCGACCGCGGATCGAACCCGAAGGGCAGTTCGAGCCGGTGGGTGCGCATCAGTTCCTCGTCGCACAGCAGCTCCTGGGTGGTCCCGTCGGCGACGATCACACCGCCGGAGAGCACGACGGACCGCGGGCACAGCTCCAGTGCGTACGGCAGATCGTGGGTGACCATCAGGACGGTGACGTCCAACGACCGCAGGATGTCGGCGAGTTCACGGCGGGAGGCCGGGTCGAGGTTGGACGACGGCTCGTCGAGGACGAGGATCTCCGGGCGCATCGCCAGTACCGTCGCGACGGCGACCCGGCGGCGCTGCCCGAAGGAGAGGTGGTGCGGCGGCCGGTCGGCGAAGTCCGCCATGCCGACCCGGGTGAGCGCCTCGGTGACCCGTGCTTCGAGTTCGGCGCCGCGCAGCCCCGAGGAGGCCGGCCCGAAGGCGACGTCTTCGCGGACGGTGGGCATGAACAGCTGGTCGTCGGGGTCCTGGAAGACGATGCCGACGCGGCGGCGGATCTCCGCGAGGTGGTCCTTGGCGACCGGGAGCCCGGCGACCGCGACGGTGCCGGCGCCCGCTTCGAGGATGCCGTTGAGGTGGAGTACGAGGGTGGTCTTGCCGGCGCCGTTGGGCCCGAGCAGCGCGACCCGCTCACCGCGGCCGACGGTCAGATCGACGCCGAAGAGCGCCTGATGGCCGTCGGGGTAGGCGTAGGCGAGGCCGGAGACGGCGAGGGAGGGGGCGGATGCGGGCGTGGCGGTACTCAAAGGGTCCATCCCAGGAGGCAGACGGCGAGCGCGGCGAGGGGGAGGGCGGCCGCGCGGGTCCATTGTGTGCGGCCTGCGGTGGTCGCGTCGACGACGGGCATGGTGCCGGTGTAGCCGCGGCTGACCATGGCGAGGTGGACGCGTTCACCGCGCTCGTAGGAGCGGATGAACAGCGCACCGGCGGATTTGGCGAGCACACCCCAGTGACGTACGCCACGCGCCTCGAAGCCGCGGGAGAGGCGGGCGATCCGCATCCGCCGCATCTCGTCGGTGATCACATCGCCGTAGCGGATCATGAAGGACGCGATCTGGACGAGCAGCGGCGGCATCTTGAGCCGCTGGAGGCCCAACAGGAGTTCACGCAGCTCGGTGGTGGAGGCGAGCAGCACGGACGCGGCGACGCCCAGCGTGCCCTTGGCGAGGATGTTCCAGGCGCCCCACAGTCCGGACCCGCTCAGGCTCAGCCCGAGGACCTGGACCTGCGGCCCTTCTGCGACGAACGGCATCAGCAGGGCGAACGCGACGAACGGCACCTCGATCAGCAGCCGCTTGAGCAGAAACCCGGCCGGGATCCGGGCGGCCCCCGCGACGGCCGCGATCAGCACCGCGTACAGCCCGAACGCCCAGGCCGCCTCGCGCGGCGTGGAGACGACGATCAGTACGAAGCAGAAGACCGCCGCGATTTTGCAGTGCGCGGGCAAGGCGTGCACCGGCGAATGCCCGTGCCGGTAGAGCTTGTGCGCGTGCCCGGCGCCCATCTCAGGCGTTCTCCGGCGCCGGACGCTCGGCGCCCGCGCCCGTCTGCCCGGCGGTGCCGGCGCTCCGGCGGCGCCGGATCACCACGAACACGCCCGTCCCGACGGCCAGCGTGGCGCCGACCCCGATGACACCGGCGAGGCCGCCGGCCAGACGCGGGTCGGCGATGTCCTTGATGCTGTAGTCGGCGAGCGGGGAGTCCTTGGTGGCGTGGTCCTCGGCCTTGGCGTCGATGCCGTGGTCGTGCGCGACCTTCTCCAGGCCGTCGGGGCTGGCGGAGGCGTAGTAGCTGAGGCCGCCGGCGCACACCAGGGCGGCGGCGAGCCCGGCCAGCCAGACGCGGCGGGCCGAACGGCGGGGGGCGGCGCCGGCCG
>NZ_QUAC01000147.1 GCF_003389455.1 Streptomyces inhibens
GGCGGGCGCGCCGTCGGAGGCGGCCGCGGAGCCGGCGGCGACGGCGGCGACCAGGGCCACCGCACCGGCCGTGGCGATCGCGATCCGGGTGCGGGAGCGGCGGCTGCCGGAGGACATACGGTTCATGGCGTGACGGCCCTTTCGCGGGCTGGGAGGAGGACGTGCGACCGGCCTTTCCGGACGCCTCCCACGCTGCCGTCCGCCCCCTGGCGCACACATCGCGCCGCGGAACGACCCGGCTCCGCCGCGCGGCGGAAGGGCGGGCCCCGCCCGTCCGACCACGGGCCCACCCGCCCTCCGACCGACGTCCGGCACCCCCGGCCCCACCTGCGCGAACGCCGGGCGCAACGAATCGCCGCAGAGTCCCTTGAACGCGCAATGAATCGTCCATCGGCACGCAACGCTGGCGCCTTGTCCCGGATCGCCGGCGGCCCGTACCGTCAATGCGTCCCGCCCGAACCTTTCCGCCGAGGGGTCCCATGACGTCGCTGCACACCGCCCTGCTCCAGAGTTCGGGCCGGCCCGGCGATGTCGCGCACAATCTGCGGGTGCTCGACGACGCGGCCCGTGCGGCGGCCGCGACCGGCTCCGGACTGCTCGCCTGCCCCGAGCTCTTCCTGACCGGCTACGCCATCGGCGGCGATGTGCACCGCCTCGCCGAGACCGCCGACGGCGACAGCGCACAGGCCATCGGCAAGATCGCCGCCGAACACGGCATCGCGGTGCTCTACGGCTACCCCGAGCGCGCCGCCCAGGACGAGCCCGACAGCGCCGCGGTCCACAACTCCGCGCAGCTCATCGGCCCCGGCGGCGAGCGCCTCGCGAACTACCGCAAGACCCATCTCTTCGGCTGCTTCGAGCGCGAGTGGTTCACCCCGGGCGAGCAGACCGTCGTCCAGGCCGAGCTGTCCGGCGTCCGGATCGGCGTGATGATCTGCTACGACGTGGAGTTCCCGGAGAACGTCCGGGCGCATGCGCTGGCCGGTACGGACCTGCTGCTGGTGCCCACCGCGCAGATGCACCCCTTCCAGTTCGTCGCCGAGTCCGTCATCCCGGTCCGCGCCTTCGAGAACCAGATGTATGTCGCGTACGTCAACCGGGTCGGCGCGGAGGGCGAGTTCGAGTTCGTCGGCCTCAGCTGCCTGGCCGGCCCGGACGGTGTCGTACGCACCCGCGCCGGCCGCACCGAGCAGCTGGTGCGGGCCGAGGTCGACCCCGTCTTCCTGAAGGAATCCCGGGCGGACAACCCGTATCTGCACGACCGGCGGCCGGAGCTGTACGGCCCGCTGACGTGACCTGACCCCCCTCTCACCCCTCCGTACCGGCGCGCCGGCCGTCCCCCCGGCCCGCGCCGCCGTGCCCCGCCCCGCCCCGCCTGCTGTGCCCTGCTTGCAAGGAGTCCGCCCCCGATGACGTCCACGGTGCCCACCGCCGCCCACCACGCGGATGCCCAGCCGCCGATCACCATGTTCGGCCCGGACTTCCCGTACGCCTACGACGACTTCCTCGCCCACCCGGCGGGCCTCGGCCAGATCCCCGCGGTCGAGCACGGCAAGGAGGTCGCGGTCATCGGCGGCGGCCTCTCCGGCATCATCACCGCCTACGAGCTGATGAAGATGGGCCTCAAGCCCGTCGTCTACGAGGCGGACCGGATAGGCGGCCGGCTGCGCACCGTCGGCTTCGAGGGCACCCCGTCCGAGGCCGCCGGCCTGACCGCCGAGATGGGCGCCATGCGCTTCCCGCCGTCCTCGACGGCGCTCCAGCACTACATCGACCTGGTGGGCCTGCAGACCACGCCGTTCCCCAACCCGCTCGCCGCCGACACCCCGTCGACCGTCGTCGACCTCAAGGGCGAGTCGCACTACGCCGTCACCGTCGACGACCTCCCGCAGGTCTACCGCGACGTGATGAACGCGTGGAACGCCTGCCTGGACGAGGGCGCCGACTTCTCCGACATGAACCAGGCGATGCGTGAGCGCGATGTGCCGCGCATCCGCGAGATCTGGGCGCGGCTCGTCGAGAAGCTCGACAACCAGACCTTCTACGGGTTCCTGTGCGAGTCGGAGGCGTTCAAGTCCTTCCGGCACCGCGAGATCTTCGGCCAGGTCGGCTTCGGCACCGGCGGCTGGGACACCGACTTCCCCAACTCCATCCTGGAGATCTTGCGGGTCGTCTACACCGAGGCCGACGACCACCACCGCGGCATCGTCGGCGGCAGCCAGCAGCTCCCGATGCGCCTGTGGGAGCGCGAGCCGGCGAAGATCGTCCACTGGGCGCCGGGCACCTCGCTGTCCTCGCTGCACGACGGCACGCCGCGCCCCGCCGTGACCCGGCTGCACCGCACCGCCGGCAACCGCATCACGGTGACCGACGCCGACGGCGACATCCGCACCTACGAGGCCGCCGTCTTCACCGCGCAGTCCTGGATGCTGCTGAGCAAGATCGCCTGCGATGACTCGCTCTTCCCCATCGACCACTGGACGGCGATGGAGCGCACCCACTACATGGAGTCCTCCAAGCTCTTCGTGCCCGTCGACCGGCCGTTCTGGCTGGACAAGGCCGTCGACGACAAGGGACAGCCGACCGGCCGGGACGTCATGTCGATGACGCTGACGGACCGTATGACGCGCGGTACGTACCTGCTCGACAACGGTCCCGACCAGCCCGCCGTCATCTGCCTCTCGTACACGTGGTGCGACGACAGCCTCAAGTGGCTGCCGCTGGAGGCGAACGAGCGGATGGAGGTCATGCTGAAGTCGCTGTCGGAGATCTATCCGAAGGTCGACATCCGCAAGCACATCATCGGCAACCCGGTCACCGTGTCCTGGGAGAACGAGCCCTACTTCATGGGCGCGTTCAAGGCCAACCTGCCCGGCCACTACCGCTACCAGCGGCGGCTGTTCACCCACTTCATGCAGGACCGCCTCCCCGAGGACAAGCGCGGCATCTTCCTCGCCGGTGACGACATCTCCTGGACGGCCGGCTGGGCCGAGGGCGCGGTGCAGACCGCGCTGAACGCGGTGTGGGGCGTGATGCACCACTTCGGCGGCGCCACCGACGCCACCAACCCGGGCCCGGGCGATGTGTACGACGAGATCGCGCCCGTCGAACTGCCCGAGGACTAGCGGGACGGGGCCCGGCACCACCGCCGGGCCCCTTCTGCCGCCCCCGGCAGGCCCTAGACCCCGGCCTCCCGCGCCGCCGCGTACACCTCCGCCGCGAGATCCTTCAGCTCCTCGGCGTCCCGGGCATCGCCCTGAAGATCGATGAGGATCTCCTCCAGGCCCACCTCGGCATGCGCGAACAGATCCTCGGCGATCTGCTCGACGCTGCCCTGGAAGGGGCTGCGGTCCGGGCCCGTGTACGCCGTGCCCGTATGCCGGGTGTTGACCCGCAACACGCTCTGCACCGGCTCCTTGCGCCCCCGCTCCGCGGCCAGCTCCCGCAGCTGCTCCCACTGCGTGGCGAGCGCCTCGGCGCCCATGCCGACCGGCATCCAGCCGTCCGCCTTGTCGACCAGCCGGCGCCGTGCGCGGGGGCTGGTGGCGGGCAGCAGGATCGGGATCGGCCGCTTCGGCTTGGGGCCGACGACGGACGGCGCGATGGTGGTCAGCGACCCTTTGTAGGCCACCGGGTCCGGGCCCCACACCGTCCGGCAGACGTCGATCAGCTCGTCGAGGACCTTGCCGCGCTGCGCGAACGGGGCGACGGCGGCGGCCGCGTACTCGTCCAGCGACCAGCCCGTGCCCAGGCCCGCGACCACCCGGCCGCCGCTCGCCGCGTCCAGTGAGGCGAGGGTGCGGGCCAGCTGGAAGGGGAGGTGCAGCGGGGCGACCAGCACGCTGGTGCCCAGCCGCGCCCGTTCCGTGGCGGCCGCGGCCAGCGTCAGCGTCACCAGCGGGTCGGCCACCGAGCGGTAGTGATCGGGCCAGGTCAGGCCCGGGATGCCGTACAGCCCCTGGGCGGCGGGCTCGGGGAACAGGATCCGCTCGAAGACCCAGAGGCTCTCGTAACCGGTCTGCTCCGCGGCCCGCGCCACGTCGGGCACGTCCCGTCCGATGTCGTACTGCCGCATCTGCGGAAGGCTCAGACCGAGTCGCATGGCCATACCTGCACTCCTTCGTGTCGCGTAGCCCCTTGCGCAACGTATCGCCGGGATACGGGAGTTCCGGGGCACGGCGCCAAAGTGGCGGCCGGGGCGGCGGCCGGGTCAGCCGGGCAGCGGAGTCAGCAGCATCCGCCCGACCAGGCCCACCCCGGCATCCAGCCGCTCGGTGAACTCCTCCGTCACATCCGGCAGCCGGCGTACGCTCCACAGCGCCCGGGCCGCCACCCAGGCGCCGTCCCTGGCCTTGTCCAGGCTCCACGACCCGATCAGATGTGTCAGCGGATCGGCGATGTCCAGGACATCGGGGCCGGGCATCAGCCGTTCCCGGATCCGCTCCTCCAGGCTTGTCAGCACCTCGCCCACCCGGTCGAAGTCGGTCTCCAGCGCGGCCGGTTCGCACTCCAGAGCCCGGCAGGTGTCCAGCACCGCGAGCGCCAGATCGTGGCCGATGTGGGCGTTGATCCCCGCCAGCGCGAACTGCAGCGGATGTACCCCCGGATGCCGGCGCAACTGGAGGAGCGGCCGCCAGCAGGCCGGCGGCCGCAGCCCGGCGGCCGCGGCGTCCACCGCGTCGAAATAGCGTCGTGCGAAGCGCACGTCCAGTTCGCCCGCGGCCACCGGATCCTGGAACGTGCCGCGCCCGATGCGCCCCGCCACCGCTTCGGTGACGGTCAGATAGACCCCGTTGAAGACGGCCACCCCGTCCTCGGCGGGCAGCGCCGCCGCCAGCGCCCGCATCCGCGCCAGCACCTCCGCCACGCCCCTCGTCGCCGCGGCTTCCGCGCCTTCGGGGGGACGGGCCGCGGACCCTTCGGCCGTGTCCGGCCGGCCGGGGCCGCCGTATTGCTGAATCGTCGTCATCGGCTCAGCGTGACATCCGGATTGCTGATATCGGCGTATGCCGGTTGCTGTTGACCGGAACGGGGTAATAACCGGCGCGCCCTCTTGTGGCTCTGCCATTGATCCGCAAAGAGCGGCAACGGCCTTTGAGAAAGCCCCATATCTTTCGACGTTCCAGGAAGCGCCGCGGTGAACGCGGTGCAGAATTCCGGAGGTTGGAGTATGTCCCGAAGACTTTCCGCCGCACTCACCGCCCCGCTCCTGAGCATCACGGCGCTGCTGGCCGCCGCCGCCCCGGCCCGGGCGGTGCCCGCCGACAGGCCCCAGGTGCTGGCGAGTTGGACACAGACCGACGCGGCGAGCTACGGCAACTGGGTGGCGGCCCGCGGCGACCGGTCGAAATGGTCCGCCTACGCCTTCGACTGGTCCACGGATTACTGCTCGAAGTCCCCCGACAACCCCTTCGGCTTTCCCTTCGAGATCTCCTGCGCACGGCATGACTTCGGCTACCGCAACTACAAGAAGGCGGGCACCTTCACCGCCGACAAACCCCGGTTGGACAGCGCGCTGTACGCGGACCTGAAGCGGGTCTGCGGGCGCTACTCCGGCGCGAAGAAGACTTCCTGCAACGGGCTGGCCTGGACGTATTACCAGGCGGTCAGGAAGCTCGGCAACTGAGCCGGGCGGGCGGTGCGGGGCGCGGCGGCCTGAGCGATGCCGCGCCCCGCACCGGCGCCGGCCGGGCCGCCCTTCAGTNCCTTCAGTCCTTGTCGTACGACGAAGCGCCCTCGTCCAGCAGCGGCGGCTGCGCCTTCAGGTGCGCGGGGGCCATGGCGCGCAGCGCGTGGTAGCCGACGAGCACCACGATCGTGCCCAGCGCGATACCGCTCAGCTCGAAGTTCTCGCTGATGTGCAGACTGACGCCGCCGACGCCGATGATGATGCCCGCGGCGACCGGCACGAGGTGGAGCGGATTGCGCAGATCCACCTTGTTGTGCAGCCAGATCTGGGCACCGAGCAGGCCGATCATGCCGTACAGGATGACGGTGATACCGCCGAGCACCCCGCCGGGGATCGCGGCCACCACCGCGCCGAACTTCGGGCACAGACCGAACAGCAGGGCGAAGCCGGCCGCCGCCCAGTAGGCCGCCGTGGAGTAGACACGGGTCGCCGCCATCACCCCGATGTTCTCGGAGTAGGTGGTGTTGGGCGGGCCGCCGAGCGCGGTGGAGAGCACCGAGGCCGCGCCGTCCGCCGAGATGGCGGTGCCGAGCTCGTCGTCCAGCGGGTCGCCGGTCATCTCGCCGACCGCCTTGACGTGTCCGGCGTTCTCCGCGACCAGCGCGATCACGACGGGCAGTGCGACCAGGATCGCCGACCACTGGAAGGTGGGCCCGTGGAACGACGGCAGGCCGATCCAGTCGGCCTTGCCGACCGCTGAGAAGTCCAGCCGCCAGTGGTCGGTGACCTTCCCCGCGCCGTTCACCGAGTGGATCATTCCGAAGGCCCGGTCGAAGACCCAGGAGACGGCGTAGCCGAAGACCAGCCCGAGGAAGATCGCGATACGGGACCAGAAGCCGCGCAGACAGACCACGGCGAACCCGGTGAACAGCATGGTCAGCAGCGCCACCCACTGGTCCTGCGGCCAGTACGTACTCGCCGTCACCGGCGCCAGGTTGAAGCCGATCAGCATCACCACCGCGCCGGTGACCACCGGCGGCATCGCGGCATGGATGATCCGCGCGCCGAACCGCTGGACCGCGAGGCCGACGAGGAAGAGCGCGATCCCGACCACCAGGACCGCGCCGGTGACGGTCGCGCTGGTGCCGCCCTGCGCCCGGATGACCGCGGCGACCCCGACGAACGAGAGCGAACAGCCCAGGTACGAGGGCACCCGGCCGCGGGTGGCCAGCAGGAAGATGACCGTCGCCACACCGGACATCATGATCGCGAGGTTGGGGTCGAGCCCCATGAGGACCGGCGCGACGAAACTTGCGCCGAACATGGCGACGACATGCTGCGCGCCCAGCCCGACGGTGCGCGGCCACGACAGCCGCTCATCCGGTCTGACCACGGCGCCGGGGGCCGGGTTGCGCCCGTCGCCATGCACGGTCCAGCGCACGCCGAGGCCCATGACTGCTCCACTTCTTCGTCACGGGGTCTTCGTAACGAGGTCTTCACATTGGGGGGACAAAGCATTCTAAGCAGCCGCTTACGATGGCTCCGACCCGCCATAGCGGCACCACCCGCACCAACCGCTGGGGCAACCACACCAAGAACCACAGGAGCATCAACCCGTGAGCGTCGCACCCCTCCAGGCCGCCCACCCCGTTCCGTACGGGCAGCTGGTCCCCGTCACCGTCCACTTCGACGACCTCGACGCGCTCGGCATGCTCCACAACTCCCGCTACCCGCTGCTGGTCGAGCGCGCCTGGGCGGAGTACTGGCACGGCCAGGGCTTCGGCTTCGACGGCGACTGGGCCGCGGCGGGCGACATGTGCAACGTCATCAAGGAGATGCGGGTCTCCTACGAGCGCCCGGTCACCAGCCCCGGCCACTACGCCGCGCACCTGTGGGTCGAACGCCTCGGCCGCACCGGTCTCACCTACGGCTTCCGGCTCTGCTCGGCCGACGGCGCCGAGACCTACGCCCAGGGCCACCGGGTGCTGGTCCGCGTCGACGCACAGACGCTGCGCCCCACCCCGTGGTCGGACCGCGCCCGCGCGATCGCCGCGGAGCTGCTGCGGCCGGCGGACTCGGACGGCGGGACGGGTACGGAGGCCGACGCGGCCTGAGGAGCGGGCGCGGACCGGACGGTCCGCGCCCCCCCCCGCTCACCTCACGAGGGTTCCAGGTCCGTCGCCGGCTCCGCCACGCGTGTGCGCGCCTCGCGCCCCGGCACCCGCAACACCCGCGCGCCCACCACCAGTCCGAGCGTCAGCGTCGAGACCAGCATGAACGACACGGTCAGCGAGGTCGCCTGGGCGATACCGCCGATCGCGGACGGCGCGATCAGACCGGAGGTGTAGGTGATCGTGGCCACGCCCGCGATCGCCTGGCTGGGCGCGGGACCGCTGCGCCCGGCGGCCGCGAAGGCGAGCGGGACGACGACCGCGATACCGAGGCCCACCAGGCCGAACCCGGCCATCGCCATCGCCGGATGGCTCGCCGCGACGATCAGCAGGCCGCCGGCCGTCGCCAGCACCCCGCCGGCCCGCACCGTGCGCACCGCGCCGAAGCGGGCCACCACCTTGTCGCCGGCCAGCCGCGCGATCGCCATCGTGCAGGCGAAGGCGGTGGTCGAGGCGGCCGCCAGGCCCGCATCGGTGCCCAGTTCGTCCCGGAGATAGACCGCCGACCAGTCCAGGCCGGCGCCCTCCGCGAAGACCGCGCAGAAGCCTATGGCCCCGATGATCAGCGCCGACCTGGGCGGCAGCGCGAAGCGCGGCGGCGGATGCTCCTCGGGGGCGCTGCGCAGATCCAGTACGCCCTGGCAGGCGAGCGCGCCGAGCACGGTCAGTACGAGCGCGGCGCCGGCCAGATGGATCCGGGCGTCCCACCCTGCGTGTGCGGCGACGGTACCGACCGCCGAGCCCAGCAGCGCGCCCGCGCTCCACATGCCGTGCAGCCCCGACATGATCGGCTTGCCGAGCCGGTCCTCGGTCTCCACACCCAGCGCGTTCATCGCCACGTCCGACATACCGGAGGACGCCCCGTACACCAGCAGCGCCGGGCACAGCGCGTACAGGCCGGGGGAGAGGGCGGGCAGGATCAGCGAGAGGGTCCACAGGGCGAGCAGACCGCGCAGTGCGGTGCGGGCGCCGAAGCGGTGGCTGATCCGGCCGGCCAGCGGCATCGCCAAGGACGCGCCGATCGCCGGGAAGGCGAGGGCCAGGCCGAGTTGGCCGGCTGAGATACCGGTGTGGTCCTGGATCCAGGGGATGCGGGTGGCGAAGTTGCCGGTGACCGATCCATGGATGAGGAACACCAGGGCAACGGCCCAGCGCGCGCGGCGCAGCCCGTTGCGGGGGAGGGGGAGGACGTCGTCGTGGACGCCGGTGCCAGCCATGGGCGGTAAACTATCAGGAAGCCTGCCTGATAATAAGTGGCCGGATCGACAGGGTGAAAGAATCCCGTCATGCATGCACCGCGCGCGGCGGCCGCCGGCCGCACCGCCTCACCGACCACCGCTCGGCTGATCAACGATCGCCTGGCGCTGCAACTCCTGCAGTCCGAGGGGCCCCTGACGGCTGGTCAGCTCAAAACGCTGACCGGTCTGTCCCGGCCGACCGTGGCGGATCTCGTCGAACGCCTCCAGGAGGCCGGTCTGATCGCCGTGGTCGGCGAGAGCGGTGCGCAGCGGCGCGGCCCCAACGCCCGGCTCTACGGGATCGTCGCCGACCGGGCCCATCTCGTCGGCCTCGATCTGCGCACCCACAGCGTCACCGTCGCGGTCGCCGACCTCCTGGGAAAGGTGCGCGCCGAGCAGACCGTCCCCATCGGCCCGGACGACACCCCCGACACGGCCGTCGCCGCCTCCCTCGCCGCGGTGGACAAGACCCTCGCCGCGGCGGGCGCCGGCCATCCGCACACCCTCGCCGTCGGCGCCCCCGGCCTGGTCGACCCCGCCACCGGCCGGCTCGGCAGCATCGACTGGATCCCTTCGTGGCACGCCGCGCTGGTCGGTGAGTTGCGCGACCGGATGGCCGTACCGGTCCTGCTGGAGAACGAGACCAACCTCGCCGCCATCGCGGAGCAGCGCGACGGCGCGGCCCGCGACCACGACACCTTCGTCCTCCTGTGGCTCGGCCATGGCACCGGCGCCGCGGTGGTCCTGGACGGCAAGCTGCGGCGCGGCGCCTCCGGCGGCACCGGCGAGATCGGTTTTCTGCCGGTCCCCGGCACCGATGCGCTGCCCTCCGCGAGCGGCTGCTCCGGCGGCTTCCACTCCCTGGCCGGCTCCGCCGCGATCTGCGCACTCGCCGCGGAACACGGCATCCGGGGCCCGGGCGGCACCGGCCCCGGCAGCCAGGCCGACGCCGCCTCCGAGACCGACGCGCCGCCCGCCGAGGCCCTGGTGCACGCCGCCGTGGCCGCCGGTGACGCCGGTGCCGCGTTCCTCGACGCGCTGGCCGCACGGGTCTCCCTCGGCGTGGCGGCCGTGTGCGCCGTGCTCGACCCCGGGTGCGTGGTGCTCGGCGGCGAGATCGGCCTGGCCGGCGGCGACGCGCTCGCCGACCGGGTCGCCGGCCATCTGGCCCGCCTCTCCCCGCTGCGCACCGATGTACGCGCCGGGGCGGTCGGCGGGCGGGCGGTGCTGCGGGGCGCGGTGCTGGCCGCGATGGACGCCGCTCAGAACGAGCTGTTCGCCCCCGCGGG